>JANNZD010000327.1:0-5984 GCA_031410435.1 Betaproteobacteria bacterium
CCGGTGCGCGCCGGGTCTTGCAGCGCAACCGCTGCATGCAGCGCGACCTGGTCCTGCTGCTCGGCCTGGCGCCAATCACCGCGCTGGGCGGCCTGGGTCGCGCGCTCGCTGCTGGCAGCGGCCTGGGCCTGGGCCGCGCTGGGCGGCCGCTGCGGCGGGCTGCTGCAGGCCGACAGCAGCAGGGCCAGGGCCAGCAGCCTGCGGCCAGGCCGCGCAGCGCCGGCGGGGCTAGCGCTGCGGCAGGGCGGCGGGCTCACGCAGCACCTTGGCATCATGGCTTTCGATCAGCGGTTCGCCGGCCGGCGCCGCCGGCAGCAGGCTGCGCAGCGGCCAGCTGCGCTTGACGCCTTGCAACAGGTCCTGCACCTCATCCACCACCGGTGGGGCGCTGCGCAGCAGGCCGGGCAGGGTCTGAGCGGCAGTGTCGGCGATCAGCCGGCTGTCGCGCGCCACCGCATTCAGGTTGTTCAGGGTGCCGTCGGCCTTGGCCAGCAGGCCGGGCAAGGCCCCATTGACCAGACCCAGGCCGCCGTTGACCAGCGACAGGCTGCTGTTGACCTGGTCGATCAGCCCGCCCACCTTGGCCACCGAAGCATTGCCCTGGCCCAGCAGCGCCTGGGTCTGGGCACCAATGCCGTCCAGGCGCTGGTGCGCTGCAGCGGTCAGCGCATGCACCTCGGTGGCGGCCTTGCTCATGGCGCCCGAGGCCGATGCGGCGTTGGCCAGCACTGCGGCCACATCGCCCTGGTGGGCGCGCAGCGTGCCCGAAACCTGCTTCAGGTCATCCAGGATGGGCACCAGCCGGCCGCGCAACTCGTCGGCGATCTCGGTCAGCGTGGACTTGCCGCGGAAGGCGATCCTCGGGTCGCGCGGGTCGAGCCGGCCGGGCGCGCCTCCGGGCTCGAGCTCGATCACCGGCGGTCGCAGCTGCTCGCGCACCAGCACCGCACGCGCGTCGCTGCGCAGGCTGGGCATCAGCTCGGCGTCGACGCTCAGGCCCAGGCGCACCGACAGGTCGGGCAGCAGCAGCAGTTCACGCACCTCGCCCACCCGAACCCCGCTCAGGCGCACGGGGGTGCCCGGGGCCATGCCGGCAGCGTTGTCGGCCAGCGCATACAGCATCACGGTTGGCGCAAAGGCGCCATGCCGGTAGGCGATGCCGGCCGACAGCGCGCCGGCCAGCAGCAGCGCGCCGGCCAGCACCGCCCACAGCAGGCCGCGGCTGGCAGCCGGGCCGGGCGCCGCTGCGGTGCTGGCCGGGCCGGGGCCAGGCGAGGCGGGGGGAATCGGGCTCATGGCTGCAGTGTCACAGGAAGCGCAGTGCCGCGGCCAGCAGGTCAGTCAGCGCGACGAAAACCAGGCTGCCGACGCAGGCCGCCACCGCAGCCTTGGGCACCGCCGAGACCCGGGGCTCGGCGTGCAGGCCGTGGTAGCAGGCCACCACGCCGATGCCCAAGCCGAACAGCGCGCCCTTGCCCATCGATGCCGGCACCTGCCACCAGTCGCCGTTGTCGAGAAAATAATCGAGCTCGGTGCCCAGAGGGGTGCCCAGCAAGAGCGCCGATGCCAGCAGCGCGGCAACGATCGCGATCACCTGGAAATAGGCCACCAGCAGCAGTCCCGACCCGGCCAGGCCCAGCACCCGCGGCAACACCACCTCTTCCTCGTGGGTGGCGTCGGCCCATTGGTCGGCCGTCATGCCGCTGCGCAGGTGCATCAAGGCGATCTCGGCGGCCATCGCCACGCCGCTGCGCACGATCAACAACAGCGCCGTGACCAGCGGGGCCAGCTCACGGATGCCGCCCCAGACCACGGTCTTGAGCACCGTCGGGTTGTCCACCCCCAACAGCGCCAGCGCCTGGGTCGGCACCACCGCGCCCAGCACGGCGGCCAGCAGCGCGACCATCGGCAGGGCCTGCACGCCGCTCAGGTGCAGCTGGCGCGCCAGCGAGGCACGCACCCCCGCCTGGCCCAGCCGGCCCGCATGCGCCACGCCATGCACCAGCATCGCGGTATAGCCCAGCGCCAGGCGGGAGGTGGTGGTGATCATCCAGTGCGGGCCAGCGGCGGCTTTCTGCGGTTGACGGGGCCGTGGCGCCCCGGGCGCAGATTGTGCGGTGGAACCGCTGGGTGCGGCGCATCGGCCCGGCAGCGGGCCAGGCATCGGCGCAGCACCACCTCCAGCGGCGCGGCCGGCACGCGGCCCAGCAGCGCCCGCAGGCGCGCCTCGTCCAGCCGGTGCGGGCGCAGCCACAGGTGGCGCCTCTCGCGCGGCGCCCGGAACCCCGGCAGCACCGGCGCGGCCAGCCCCAACAGCCACCACCGGACGCGGCGGGCCGGCAGCGGCTCAGGCAGCGCGGCCCCCGCGCCAGCCGGTCCACCACCAGGCCCACCAGCGCGGCGGCCAGCGCCACCAGCGCCGCAGCCAGCGGCGCCAGCCTACTGCGCTGGCGGCGGCGGGGGTGGCGGCGGTTCCGCCACCGGGGCCGCAGCCGGCTCCGGCGCCGCCGACGGCTTTGGGCGGGCGCCCTCCGGCCGGATGCCCTTGACCACGCCGCGGATCATCAGCAGCAGCGGTTCGGATGCGAATCCGGTGCCAAAGGCCAGCGTGGCCGCCGACGACAGGCCGGTGGGGGTGACGATGTACCAGGTGGCCATCGCCAGAAAAGGCGCCGAGACCAGCTGCATGATCTGGAAAACCACCGACTCGCGCACCTCGAAGGGCAACATCTTGCCTTCGTCGGCATTGGCCTTGTAGTCGGGGTGCAGGCGGCGCTGGTATTCGGGGATGCGGCGCGACAGGCTGACCGCACCGCCGATGAAGGCCATCACCAGCACGAAGAAAGGCACGGCCAGGCCGCCCACCACCTCCACATGCTGGTGCGTCTTGTCATTGGCGACCTTGGCCGTGGGCTGGGGGTCATCCCGCACCGTGGCGGTGACGCCGCCGATGGCCAGCAGCAAGGTGTAGCGCAGTTCGCCCTTGTGCGGCGCCATCCTGGCGGCACCCGAAGCGGCATCGTCCATGGGCGCGTTGGGCCAGTCCTTGAGCTTGTCCAGCTCATAGGGGCACAGCACCACCGCCGAGACCTCGCTCAGGCCGCCGGCCGCGTCCTTGCGCACGCAGCCCCGCACCAGCGACAGCGTGGCCGACCGGGCCATATCGGCCTGGGCCTGCTGCTCGGACACGAAGGGCAGCACCAGCATCGCAAACGAGCCCAGCGTGAAGGCATAGGCGAACACGAAGATGTCGTTGACCCGGCGCTTGGCATCCCCGGTGAAGCACAGGATGAACCAGACCGCCGTGACGATCATCAGCGCGCCGCTGGCCAGCTTGTCCACCCGGCCGAGCATCTCGCCCTCCACCTGGAACAACTGCATCTTGGCCACCGCCGCCACCACGAACAACAGGGCCACCGCGATGGCGATGCCGGGATGGTGAAAGTCGTCGTCTTCCTGGGCTGCCGGCTCGTCAGACCCCGCTGCCGGCGCTGCCGTTGCTGGCTTTTCAGCCAGCGCCGCCGCAGTGGCCTCGACCGCTTCGGGCGCGGACGCGGGTGCAGGTGCAGGCGCAGGTGCCGCAGCAGTCTCGCCGGCCTGCGCAGCCGGATCGGGCAGCGCAGCCGCCGCGCCCCCCTCGTCAAGCGGAACCGGATCCTGGGCCATGCGCTTGCTCCTTCACGGTGTGGCTGAGCCCGCATGATGGGCCGCGCCCCGCCGCTTGGGCATCCCCAACACCATGAATGTTGCGGAGCCCGGGGCGGGCCCCTGCCTCAGCGCCCGCCGGCCACGTCCACCACCGTGCTGGTGGTGTAGCCGGCATCGGCCGACAGCAGCCAGACGATGGCCGCGGCCACCTCGGCGGCGGTGCCAGGGCGCTGCATCGGGATCAGCGCGGCCGCAGCATGGGCCCGGCCGGGCTCGCCGCTGTCGGCATGGATATCGGTGTCGATGATGCCGGGGCGCACCGCATTGACCCGGATGCCGTCGGCCGCCAGCTCCACCCCCAGGCCCTGGGTCAGGGTGTCGATGCCGCCCTTGCTGACGCCGTAGTCCACGTACATCCCCGGCGCGCCCAGGCGCGCAGCCACACTGCTGAGGTTGACGATGGCCCCGCCAGCGCCGCCATGGCGGGTGCTCATGCGGCGCACCGCCTCGCGCGCGCACAGCAGGCTGCCGGTGAGGTTGACGGCCCACATGCGCTGCCAGCGCGCCACGTCCATCTCCTCCAGCCGGGCCTTCATCGCCACGATGCCGGCGTTGTTGACCAGGCCGGTGAGGCGGCCCAGCTCGTCGTCGATGCGCGCAAACATCGCCAGCACGGCCGGCTCGTCGGCCACGTCGGCCGCCACCGTGATGGCCCGGCGCCCGGCAGCGCGCACGTCGGCGGCCACCTGCTCGGCGGCGGCGGCGTCACGGTGGTAGTTGACCGCCACGTCCCAACCGCGCTGCGCGGCCAGGCGGGCGGTGGCAGCGCCGATGCCCCGGCTGGCGCCGGTGACGAGCAAAACCGAGGCGAGAGGGATCATGTAAGGGGTCTCCGGGGCTGGACAGGCGGGTCAAAGGGCAGGGGCCGTGTCAATTTCTGCCATCGGCCTGATCAGCGTCAGGATATCCCGGCTTGGTGCCCCGCAGCACATGGGCGAGACTGCACAGCCCGACCACCCGATTGCAGGACATGCCGATGAGCCCCGACCCCAGCCTGCCCGAAGCCCAGCACCAGGCCCAGCAGCTGGCCCGCCAGGACGCCTTCGGGCTGGCGCTGGACCAGATCGACCTGACCAAGCCGCGCCTGTTCCAGGACGACACCATCGGCCACTACTTCGAGCGCCTGCGCCGCGACGACCCGGTGCACTGGCACAGCAATGCCTTCTACGGGCCCTTCTGGTCGGTCACCCGCTACCAGGACATCATGGCGGTGGACAGCAACCACGCGCTTTACTCGTCCGACTGGACCCAGGGCGGCATCGCGCTGTTCGACGGGCCGATGGACGAGCGGCTGCAGATGTTCATCGCGATGGACCCGCCCAAGCATGACGCGCAGCGCAAGAGCGTCAGCGCCATCGTCGCACCGGCCAACCTGGCCGCACTGGAATCCACCATCCGCCAGCGCACCGCCAGCGTGCTGGACAGCCTGCCGCGCGGCGAACCCTTCAACTGGGTGCAGCGGGTGTCGATCGAGCTGACCACCCAGATGCTGGCCACGCTGTTCGACTTTCCGTTCGAGGACCGCCACCTGCTGACCCGCTGGTCGGACGTGGCCACCTCGGTGCCGGGCACCGACGGCATCACCGAATCGCCGGCCGCCCGGATGGCCGAACTGGGCCAGTGCGCGGCCTACTTCACGCGGCTGTGGAACGAACGGGTGAACGCGCCACCGGAATTGAGGAAAGGCGACCTGATCTCGATGATGGCCCACGCCCCGGCCACCCGCAACATGTCACCCCAGGAGTTCTTCGGCAACCTGCTGCTGCTGATCGTCGGCGGCAACGACACCACCCGCAACTCGATGAGCGGCGGGGTGCTGGCGATGCACCAACACCCCGCAGAATGGGCCAAGCTGCGCGCCAACTCAGGCCTGGTAGACAGCGCGGTGCCCGAGATCATCCGCTGGCAGACCCCGCTGGCCTATATGCGGCGCACCGCGCTGGCCGATGCCGAACTGGGCGGCAAGGCCATCAAGCGGGGCGACAAGCTGGTGATGTGGTACCTGTCGGGCAACCGAGACGAGACCGCCATCGAGAACGCCGGCAGTTTCATCGTCGACCGGGCGCGGCCGCGCCAGCACCTGAGCTTCGGCTTCGGCATCCATCGCTGCGTGGGCAACCGCCTGGCCGAGATGCAGCTCAAGATCCTGTGGCAGGAGATCCTGGCGCGCTTTCCGGCGGTCCAGGTGGTGGGCCCGCCCAGACGGGTGCTGTCGAACTTCGTGCGCGGCTTCAGCGAACTGCCGGTGCTGCTGCCGGCCTGATCGCAGCGGCCCG
>JANNZD010000328.1:0-12019 GCA_031410435.1 Betaproteobacteria bacterium
GCAAAGCGCAGTCATAGCCCGGGCTATGACGAGCATTTGCAACGACGAGCGGGCGTCTTTTGGGGTGGTGAGCGGGCATGTCGGAATAAATCACAGGCTCTCAGGCCGGGGCGGGCAGGCGGACCACGCCGTCGGCCACCAGCCGGTCCACCGCCTCGGGGCTCAGGCCCAGTTCGGCCAGCACTGCCCGGCCATGTTCGCCCAGGCGGCCGGCGCCGCTGTGCGGCTGCTGTGGCTGGCCGTCGAACAAGGCCGCGGCGCGGGCCACCCGCACCCGGCCGGCGTCGCCATTGGCCACCGTCACCAGCACCGCGTTGTGCAGCACCTGGGGGTCGGCCAGCACCTCGGCACGCTCGTTCAGCACGCCCATAGGCACGCCGTGGGTGCGGCAGGCCGCCTCCAGCGTGGCCCGGTCGAAGCCGGCCATCAAAGGTTCGAGCAGTTCACGCAGGGCCGGCCCGTTGCGGTAGCGCGCCGGCTGACTGGCAAAGCGCGGGTCCAGCGCCAGGTCGGGCCGGCCGAGCGCCCGGCACAGGCCGATGAACTCGCCCTGCTGCGGCACCATGGTGGCAACAAAGCCGTCGGCCGTGCGCCAGGGCCGCTGGGTCGCGCCGAACTCGGGCATGGCGGCCGGCGGCGCGTCGAGGAAGACATGGTTGAACATCGCATCGGGCCACTGGAAGGCCAGCGTGGCGTCCAACATCGATACCTCCACCCGCCGGCCCAGGCCGTCGCGCGCGCGGGCGAACAAGGCGGCGCTGACCGCCTGCGCTGCCGTCAGCGCGGTGACCTTGTCGCAGACGGTGGTCTGCAGCATCACCGGGTCGCCGGTGAGCGGGTCGCGCTGCGACGCCGCCACCCCGCCCACCGCCTGGATCACCGCGTCATAGGCTTTGTCGGCGGCGCGCGGGCCCGAGGCGCCGAAGCCAGTGATGGACAGCCGGATCAGGCTGGGGAAGCGCGCTGCCAGGTCGGCGTCGTCCAGGCCCAGCCGGGCCATCACGCCGGGCCGGAAGTTCTCCATCAGCACGTCGGCCCGGGCCAGCAGGGCCAGCACGATCTGGCGCGCGGCGGGCTGCTTCAGGTCCAGCGCGAGGCAGCGCTTGCCGCGGTTGGCGGCGATGAAGCTGGATGACAGGTCGCCCTTGCTAGAGCCGATCAGGCGCGAGGTGTCGCCCTCGGGCGACTCGACCTTGATCACCTCGGCGCCCTGGTCCGACAGCAGGGTGGCGGCCATCGGGCCGGAGAACACCGTGGTCAGGTCGACGATGCGGATGCCTTGCAGGGGTGCGGTCATGAGGATATGCGCAAAAGAAGAAGGGCCCGCAATGCGGGCCCCGTGTCAAGCAAACGCCGCAGGCGCTTTGGCGAGGGTCAACTCACCGGCCGTAGACCTTGCCGAACAGCACCCAGGTCTTGCCGTCAAACTTGGCCAACTGCTCACGCTCGATCGGGTAGAAGTCGTCCGGCCCGGTCTTCACGTTCACGCCCGGCAGCAACATCGGCAGGGTCATGTCCAGCGCGGCGGCCTGCTTCATGATGTTTTCGCGGGTCAGGTTGTCCCCGGCCTGCTTGAGCACCTGCACCAGGCCTTGCGCCACGGTGTAGCCATAGACATTGTTGACGTCCTTGATGTCACCGTTGGGCTGGTACTTCTTCATCCAGGCCAGCCAGTCGTCCCATTCCTTGCCCTTCTGGAACTGCGGGTCGGTCGGGTCCTTCAGGTAACTGGCGGTGAAGATGCCCACGCCGTTTTCCGGCCCGGCCGGGATCATCACCGAGCCGACCGAGGCCGACACGCTGTTGAGGTAGTGCGTGGGCTTCCAGCCGATCTCGGCGGCCTTCTTGATCGCCTGGGCCGCGAACTTGGGCGTGGTGATGTTGAAGAAGGTGTCGGCGCCGGTGGCCTTGAGCGACACCATCTGGCTGTCGATGGTGGGGTCGGTCACCTCGTAGCTGATCTTGGAGACGATCATGGTCTTGGCCTTGTCGCCCAGGCCGTCTTCGAAGCCCTTCAGGTAGTCTTTGCCGTAGTCATCGTTCTGGTAAAGGATGGCGATCTTGGCAGTGGGCTTGGTGTCCATGATGTGCGCCGCGAACACCTTGGACTCACTCTGGTAGTTGGGCTGCCAGCCCATGGTCCAGGGGAAGTTCTTCGGATCGCCCCACTTGGTGGCACCGGTGGCCACGAACAACTGTGGCGTCTTCTTGGTGTTCATGTACTTGTGGATCGCACTGTTGGGCGGTGTGCCCAGGGTGTTGAAGACGAAGAGCACTTCGTCTTCTTCCACCAGCTTGCGCGCCTGCTCCACCGTCTTGGCCGGGTTGTAGCCGTCGTCCACGCTGATGAAGTTCAGTTTGCGGCCGTTGATGCCGCCTTCCTCGTTGATCTTGGCGAAGTAGGCCGAGATGGCCTTGCCGATGGCGCCATAGGCCGATGCCGGGCCCGAGTAGGGGCTGATGCCGCCAATCTTGATTTCCTTGTCGGTCGCGCCGGTGTCGTACTTCTTCTGCGCCAAGGCGGCGCCGCTGACCAGCAGCGTGGCCAGGCCCGCAACAGCCAGGGTGAGAGGGTTCAATCGCATGGTGCAAGGTCTCCTAGGGAGGGTGGTCAGGTCACAACGGGGGAAATGCGCGAAGCGATGTCGGTATCAACCCGAAGACTTTGCGCGCAGGCGGAACCACAGTTTGTAGATGCCGCCCATCACGCCCATGGGCAACAGGTACATGAAGCCGATCAGCACCAGGCCGTAGATGGCAGCCGGCGCCGACTTGGAAATCTCATCGGCGATGTTGGGCACGAACTGGATGAAGATGCCGCCGAAGATGGCACCGGGGATAGACGCCAGCCCGCCCACCACCACGCCCACCAGCAGGAAGATGCTGAGGTTGACAGTGAAGCTGTCGGGCGAGACGAAGGCCACTACGATCGCCCCCAGCGCACCGGCCAGGCCGGTGATGCCGGCCGACACGCCGAAGGTCATGCTCTTGAACACCGGCAGGTTGATGCCCATGGCGGTGGCCGCGATCGGGTGGTCACGCACCGCGATCAGGGCCCGGCCCACGCGGCCGCGCAACAGGTTCCAGGCCAGCAGGAACATCAGCGCGGCCACCGCCAGGGTGAAGTAGTACAGCCAGCGGTCGGCGCTGAGGGGTTGGTCGAGGAAGCGGAAGCTGATCGGTGGCTCGGGCTTGGTCAGCACGATGCCTTGCACACCACCGGTGAGGTGCTCGATGTGCTTGTACTTCAGCAACTGCGGCACTGCCAGCGCCAGCGCAAACGTGGCAAGCGCCAGAAAGTGCCCCGCCAGGCGCAAGGCCGGGAAACCCACGATGAAGCCGAACAGAAAGCAGACCATGAAGGCTGCCGGCAGCGTGGCCCAGTAGGGCAGGCCCATCTTGTCCATCAGGATGGCTGCGGTGTAGGCACCAAATGCATAAAACGCACCATGGCCCAGCGAGAACTGGCCGTTGAAGCCGGTGAGGATGTTCAGGCCCAGGATGGCGATCGCATACACCAGCACCAGGTTGAACTGGAACACCCGGTAGTTCTTGAACAGGAAGGGCAGGACCAGCAGCGCCACCAGCAGCACGGCACCCCAGATCCAGACCCACTTGCGGTCGAGGGCTTTCATACGCGGGTCACCACTTTCTTGCCGAACAGGCCGTCCGGTCGCAATGTGAGGGTGCCCACGATCAGCACCAGTGCCACGGTCAGCTTCAACTCGGTGCCGATCACGTAGGCGCCCAGCAGATTCTCGAGCACGCCCACCACCAGGCCGCCCAGCACGGCCGCCGGCGGATTGTCGATACCGCCCAGCAGTGCACCGGCAAAACCGTACAGCAGGATGCCGGCCATCATGTTCGGGTCGAGGAACACGATGGGCGCCACCATCATGCCGGCCACCGCCCCTATGGCCGCGGCCAGGCCCCAGCCCAGGCCCAGCATCCAGCTCACCCGGATGCCCACCAGCTTGGCCGAATCAGGGTTCTGCGCCGCCGCCCGCATCGCCAGGCCAACCGAGGTGTACTTGAAGAAGGCGAACAGCGCGAACAGCACCACGATCAGCACGCCGGCCGAGCCGAGCTGATGCGCCGAAAAGTACTTGCTGGCCAGGAACGAATCCTTGGGGAAGGGGCTGGCGAAGGCCTTGATGGTGTGGTCGAAAAACATGCCCGACAGCGCGTTGAAGATCAGCAACAGGCCGATGAACACGATCACGTTGGTGAGCACCGGGGCCTTTTCGATCGGCTTGAGCACGATGCGCTGCACCAGCAGGCCACCGGCAAACGACACCGCCACCGTGAAGAAGAACGCCGCCCAGTACGACCAGCCGGCCTGGTTGATCAAGGCCCAGGCAATGAAGGTGCTGAAGGTGGCCATCTCGCCCTGGGCGAAATTGATGTGGTGGGTGGCCTGGTAGATCATCACCAGGGCCAGGGCGACCGAGCCGTAGATGATGCCGTTGGCCAGGCCAGAGGAGATTTGGTAGAAAAAGGCTTCCATGGCGTCGGTCTCAATAGCCGAGGTAGGCGCGGCGCACCGACTCGTCGTTCTTGATCTGCTCGGCCGGGCCTGACAAGGCGACCGTTCCCGTCTCGAGCAGGTAGGCGTGGTGGGCGAGGTTCAGCGCCAGGCCGGCGTTCTGCTCGACCAGCAGCATGCTCACGCCGTCTTCGGCGTTGATGGTGCGCATGATGCGGAAGATCTCGGCCACGATCAGCGGTGCCAGGCCGAAGCTGGGCTCATCCAGCAGCAGCAACTTGGGCCGCAGCATCAGCGCGCGGCTGATGGCCAGCATCTGCTGCTCGCCACCCGAGAGCGTGCCGGCCTGCTGGTGGCGCCGCTCGGCCAGCCGCGGAAAGCGGGCATAGGCGCGGTCGATGTCGCCCGCCACGTCGGCCTTGTCGCTGCGCACATAGGCGCCCAGCTTCAAGTTTTCTTCGACCGACAGCGCGGTGAAGGTGCCACGGCCGTCGGGCACGTGGGCCACGCCCATGCGCACGATGGCGTCGGTGGCCTTGCCGACCAGCTGCACCTCACCAGCGCCGGCACTCATGGTCATGCTGCCGGTGGTGCGCACGATCTGGCACAGCGCGCGCAGCGTGGTGGTCTTGCCGGCGCCGTTGGCGCCCAGGATGGTGGTGATCTTGCCGGCTTCGATCGCGAAGTCGATGTCGAACAGCACCTGCGTGGCGCCGTAGAAGGCGCAGAGTTTCTTGGCCTCGAACAGCTTAGCCATGGGCGGCCTCGCCTTCGGCTGTGCCCAGGTAGGCGGCGATCACATCGGGGTGCTGCTGGATATGCTCGGGCGTGCCCTCGGCGATCTTCTTGCCGAAATTCAGCGCCACGATGTGGTCGGACACGCTCATCACCAGGCTCATGTGGTGCTCGACCAGCAGCACGGTGACGCCCAGGGTGTTCTGCACGTCCAGGATCAGCCGGCCCAGCTCGCCCAGCTCTTCATGGTTCAGGCCGGCGGCGGGTTCATCGAGCATCAGCAGTTTCGGGTCGGCCGCCAGGGCGCGGCCCATTTCCACCCGCTTCTGGGTGCCGAAGGGCAGGTCGCCGGCCGGGCGGTCGGCGAACGGGGTCAGGCCCAGGTACTCCATGATCTGGTCGGCACGCTCGCGCAGGCGCTTTTCTTCGGCGCTGACGCTGGGCAGGCGCAGTGCGCTGGCAAGGAAGCCCGCCGACGAGCGCGAATGCGCGCCGATCATGATGTTGTCGCGCACCGGCAGGGTGCGGAACATCGCCAGGTTCTGGAAGGTGCGACCCATGCCGAGGTGCGAGATCTGATGCGTGGGTGTGTTGGTGATCGACTGCCCTTCGAACTGGATGTCGCCAGCCTGGTAGTCGTAGAGCCGTGACATGCAATTGAAGAGCGTGGTCTTGCCGGCACCGTTGGGGCCGATCAGGCCGCACACATGGCCTTTCTCCACATCGAAGCTCACACCGTCGAGTGCCACGATGCCGCCGAAGCGGACCGTCACACCGCGCACGCTGAGCAGGGGAACTGCTGTGTCTGCCATCGTTGTCCTGACCTGCTCCTGAACCAGCAAAAGTTGCGCGCGTTCGACTGCTCGGCAACGGTGCCGGGTTATAGGTGCACTGCGCCACCGGCCACAACGGGTGCTTGCCCTGACACGCTTGCGACAATGCTGCGCCTGCCCTCACGCGTTCGAAAAGGGTGGGTTCCTGTGCGAGGATGGTTGTCCGGACCGGGGCATCCTGTCCGTATGGCCGGCGCAGCAACGCTGGCGCCCGCCTTGGAGCCGCCCATGCCCAGCATCTACGACCAGCACCTGGACCGCAACGCCGCCAACTTCGTGGCGCTGTCACCGGTGAGTTTTGTCGAACGCAGCGCCGAGGTCTTCGGTGATCTGCCCGCCGTGGTGCACGGCGCCCGCCGCTACACCTGGGCCCAGACCCGCGAGCGCAGCGCCCGCCTGGCCGCCGCGCTGCAGGCGCTGGGGGTGGGGCGGGGCAGTACCGTGAGCGTGATGCTGCCCAACACCCCCGAGATGGTGGAGGCGCATTACGCGGTGCCGGCGCTCAACGCGGTGCTCAACACCCTCAACACCCGGCTGGATGCACCGCTGCTGGCCTGGCAGATGAACCACTGCGAGGCCCAGGTGCTGATCACCGACCGGGAGTTTTCGGGCCTGATGGCGCCGGCGCTGCAGGCCTTGCGCGAACAGTTCGGCCGCACGCCGGTGGTGATCGATGTCGATGACAGCGAGTACACCGGCCCGGGAACGCGACTGGGCAGCCAAGAATACGAAACCCTGCTGGCCGCGCATGCACCACTGGCGCGCCTGGACGGCCCGGCCGACGAATGGGACGCGATCGCCGTCAGCTACACCAGCGGCACCACCGGCGACCCCAAGGGCGTGGTCACCCACCACCGCGGTGCCTACCTCAATGCCGTGTGCAATGCCGCCACCTGGACCATGCCGGCCTTCCCGGTCTACCTGTGGACGCTGCCGATGTTCCACTGCAATGGCTGGTGCTTCCCGTGGACGGTGGCGATGCAGGGCGGCACCCATGTCTGCCTGCGCCGGGTCGAGGCCAAGGCCATCCTGGACGCGATGCGCCAGCACGGTGTCGACCACTACTGCGCCGCGCCCATCGTCCACAGCCTGATCTATAACGCGCCTGAGGACCAGCGCGCCGGTATCACCCAGCAGGTGCGCGGCATGGTGGCAGGTGCCGCGCCGCCGGCCGCGATGATAGAGGGCATGGCCAAGATCGGCTTTGACATCACCCATGTCTACGGCCTGACCGAGGTCTACGGCCCGGCCGCGATGGCCGTCAAGCGGCCGGCCTGGGGCAAGATGGATTTATCCGAGCAGACGCGCCTGAACGGCCGCCAGGGCGTGCGCTACCCCTTGCAGGAGGGCATGGCCGTGCTGCACCCCGAGACCCTGGACGAACTGCCCGCCGATGGCCAGACCATGGGCGAGATCATGTTCCGCGGCAACATCGTGATGAAGGGCTACCTGAAGAACCCGGCCGCCAGCGCCAAGGCCTTCGAAGGCGGCTGGTTCCACACCGGCGACCTGGCCGTGACCGAGCCCGACCGCTATGTCAAGATCAAGGACCGCAGCAAGGACGTGATCATCTCGGGCGGCGAGAACATCAGCTCGATCGAGGTGGAAGATGCGCTCTACCGCCACCCGGCGGTGGTGGCCTGTGCGGTGGTGGCCCGGCCCGACCCGAAGTGGGGCGAGACCCCGGTGGCCTACGTCGAGTTGCGCGCCGGTGCCCAGGTGACGGCGGCCGAGCTGGTGGCGCACTGCAAGGGCCTGCTGGCCGGCTATAAAGTGCCGCGCGAGATCCGCTTCGAGGACATCCCCAAGACCTCTACTGGCAAGATCCAGAAGTTCCAGCTGCGTGAGCGGGCCAGGTCTTCGTCGGCGATCGAATGAGGGGCGCTGCCACATGCTGACCACCGACGACCCGCTGCTGCTGCGCCGCCAGGATGCGCGCGGCGTGATCACGTTGACGCTGAACCGGCCGCAGGCCTTCAATGCGCTGTCGGAGGCGATGCTGGATGCGCTGCAACAGGAACTGGACGCCATCGCGAGCGACCCCGAAGCCCGGCTGCTGGTGATCCGCGCCGCCGGCCGGGCCTTCTGCGCCGGGCATGATTTGAAGGAGATGCGCGCCGAGCCGTCGCTGGCCCATTACCAGCGCCTGTTTGCTCAGTGCGGCCGCATGATGATGAGCCTGCAGGCCCTGCCGGTGCCGGTGATCGCCCAGGTGCAGGGCATCGCCACCGCGGCCGGTTGCCAGCTGGTGGCGATGTGCGACCTGGCCGTGGCGGCGGCGGACGCGCGCTTTGCCGTCAGCGGTGTCAACCTGGGGCTGTTCTGTGCCACGCCCAGCGTCGCCTTGTCGCGCAACCTCGGGCGCAAGGCGGCCTTCGAGATGTTGGTCACTGGCGCCTTCATCAGTGCCGAAGAGGCCCAGGCCAAGGGCCTGGTCAACCGGGTGGTGGCGCCTGACGCGGTGGACGCCGAGGTCGAGGCCCTGGTGGCCAGCATCGTTGCCAAGCCGCCCGTGGCGCTGGCGATGGGCAAGGCCCTGTTCTACCGGCAGCTGGAGAAAGGCATTGCCGAGGCCTATGCCGACGCGGCCCAGACCATGGCCTGCAACATGATGGACGCGTCGGCGCTGGAAGGCGTGCAGGCCTTCATCGACAAGCGCAAGCCGGATTGGCGTTAGGCCGGCGTCAGGACTTGGCCGAGATGTTGTGCCGCATCAAGCGGCCCTTCTGGGCTGCGCCCGACGTGGCCGTCGGGGCTGGCGCCCCGGCGCTACGCGCTTGATGAGACCTTGTGTCTCATCAAGCGGCCACGTTCCCGTTCCCAGTCCCTGTCCTTGGTGGCGTTGCGCTTGTCATGCTCGGCCTTGCCCTTGGCCAACGCAATGTCCACCTTCACCCGGCCGCCTTTGTAGTGCAGGTTCAGCGGCACCAGCGTGAAGCCGCGCTGCTCCACCTTGCCGATCAGGCGGCGGATCTCCTGCTTGTGCATCAGCAGCTTCTTGGTGCGGTCGGCCTCGGGGCTGACATGGGTGGACGCCGAGTTCAGCGCATTGATGCGGCAGCCGATCAGGTAGAGCTCGCCGCCCTTGATCACTACATAGCCGTCGGTCAGCTGCACCTGGCCGGCGCGGATCGCCTTGATCTCCCAACCGTCCAGCACCATGCCGGCCTCGTGGCGCTCCTCGATGTGGTAGTCGTAGCGGGCGCGGCGGTTCTCGGCAATCGGGGCTGACGCGGGCAGGTCCTTGGGGGCAACCTTGGGGGCGTCCTTGGGCGGTGTGGTTCTGACGGGCTTGGGCAGCGACATGGGGGCCGGGAGGCAGCCGGGGCCGCAGGGTGCGACGGGCGACGCCTAGAATTCGCGCCATTGTATGAAGCATGTCAAAAAGTCCGTCCTGCTCTGGTACTCGGCCCCCGAGATGTATGCGCTGGTCACGGCGGTCGAGGTCTACCCGGCCTTTCTGCCCTGGTGTGAGAAGGCCGAGGTGCTGGACCAGACCGGCGACGGCATGACGGCCCGCCTGCATCTGCACTACGCGGGCCTGCGCCATGCGTTCACCACCCGCAACCGGCACACGCCCGAGCAGGCGGTGGTGATGTCGCTGGTGGACGGCCCCTTCTCGGCGCTGGACGGCACCTGGCGTTTCGTGGCCATCGGTGCGACGGGGGCAGCCGCCTGCCGGGTGGAATTCGACCTGCGCTATGCCTTCTCCAGCCGGGCGCTGGAGAGCGTGCTGAGCCCGGTCTTCGACCGGATTGCCAACACCTTCGTCGACAGCTTCGTGCTGCGCGCCGAGCAGGTCTATGGCCCCCGTTGAGCGTGCGCTGATTGAAGTGGAGGTGGTCCATGCCGCCGCGCCGCATGCGCTGGAGGTCGAGCGCTTGCGCCTGGCCGAGGGTGCCACGGTGCGGGACGCGGTGCAGGCCAGCGCCTTGTTGCGCCGCCTGCTGGCAGGCGCCGGGCCGGGCCGTCATATCGGGCTGTGGGGCCGGCTTTGCGGCCCGGACCAGGTCTTGCAGGACCAGGACCGCCTGGAACTGCTGCGCCCTTTGCGGGCCGACCCGATGGAGGCCCGACGCCAGCGCCTGCAGCGCGAAGGCTTGCGCCTACCCCGACGCAGTTCGCGCGGCGCGCGCGAGGCCTGATCGGCCCGGTCAGCGGCAGTCGCTGTCGATCACGCGCCGGGCCAGCGCGATCTCATCGCTGCGCTGGGCCTCGCTGACGGTTTCGCGTTCGCCTTGGGCATTGGTGCGCACCAGGCGCTGGTTGTTGCTCAGGCGGGCCAGGTGGTCGCTGGCGCGGCGGCAGTTTTCGGCGCGCTGCGCGGCCTGGCTATCGGCTTCGGCGCGCTTGCGTGCCAGTGCCTCGGCGTCGGCGCGCTTGCGGCGGGCCTCCAGTTCGGGGTCCAGCCCGGCGCTTGCTGCGCGGCCGGCCAGGGCCGCCGCGGCCGCTGGCTGGGCCGCCGAGGCAGCGCTGCGCAAGGCCGCGGTGCTGGCCGGTGCAGCGCTGGCCGCGCCCAGCCGGGCGCCCTGCGTTGGCTGCTGCAGGATGTTCTTGTCGGGGATGTTGCGCGGCGGGGGCAGGTCGCTGGCGTGCACCTGGCCCTGGGCGTCCGTCCAGCGGTATTGAGCCAGGGCATTGGAGCAGGCCAGGCCGGCCAGCAAGGCCCAGGTCAGCAGGCTGGGGCGGAAGGGATGGCTCAAGGGATGCGCTCCAGCGGTGCAGGGCCCGCCAGTCTACCCAGCCCGCGTGCGGGCCCGGCGCATCCGGGCCAGTCCGTATAATCCGGTTTTGCGTTTGGAGCCTTCCCATGCGCCTTCTAGGCAAAGCGCTCACCTTCGACGACGTGTTGTTGGTGCCGGCCTTCTCTTCGGTGTTGCCCCGCGACACCTCCCTGGCGACCCAGCTGTCGCGCAATATCCGGTTGAACCTGCCGCTGGTGTCGGCCGCGATGGATACCGTGACCGAGGCGCGCCTGGCGATTGCGATCGCCCAGGAGGGCGGCATCGGCATCGTGCACAAGAACCTCACGCCGCAGCAGCAGGCGGCCCAGGTGGCACGGGTCAAGCGCTACGAGTCGGGCGTGCTGCGCGACCCGATCACCGTCTCGCCCGACCAGCCGGTGCATGCGGTGATGGCGCTGTCGCGCCAGCATGGCATCTCGGGCTTCCCGGTGATCGAGAACGGCCGGGTGGTGGGCATCGTCACCGGCCGCGACCTGCGCTTCGAGACCCGGCTGGACCTGCCTGTGCGCAAGATCATGACGCCGCGCGACAAACTGGTGGTGGTGCCTGAATCGGCCACCATCGAGGACGGCAAGGCCCTGATGCACCAGCACAAGCTGGAGCGGGTGCTGGTGGTCAATGACGCCTTCGAGCTGCGCGGCCTGATGACCGTCAAGGACATCACCAAGCAGACCAATTTCCCCAATGCCGCACGCGATTCACTGGGCAAGCTGCGGGTGGGGGCGGCGGTCGGCGTGGGCGACGGCACCGAGGAGCGAGTGGAACTGCTGGTCAGGGCCGGCGCCGACGTGCTGGTGGTCGACACCGCGCATGGCCACTCGGCCGGCGTGATCGACCGGGTGCGCTGGGTCAAGCGCCACTTCCCGCAGGTCGATGTGATCGGCGGCAACATCGCCACCGGTGAGGCCGCGCTGGCGCTGGCCGAGGCCGGCGCCGACGCCGTCAAGGTCGGCATCGGCCCGGGCTCGATCTGCACCACCCGCATCGTCACCGGCGTGGGTGTGCCGCAGATCATGGCCATCGACCTGGTGGCCAAGGCCCTGGCCGGCAGCGGCGTGCCGCTGATCGCCGACGGCGGCGTGCGCTACTCGGGCGACCTGGCCAAGGCGATTGCTGCCGGCGCCGACAGCGTGATGATGGGCGGCGCCTTTGCCGGCACCGAGGAGGCGCCCGGCGAGGTCATCCTCTACCAGGGCCGCAGCTACAAGAGCTACCGCGGC
>JANNZD010000329.1:0-9382 GCA_031410435.1 Betaproteobacteria bacterium
CGACCATGCCCACGCCTGCCCCGCAACAAGCCCTCAACGAGCGTCTGCACCTGGCCGGCTATCTGGCCGACGAGGCCCTGGCCACCACGCTGTGGCTGGCCGGCGAGCTGCAGCGCCCGCTGCTGCTGGAGGGCGATGCCGGCGTCGGCAAGACCGCGCTGGCCACCGCGCTGGCCCGGGCCGACGGCCGCCAATTGATCCGCCTGCAATGCCACGAAGGGCTGGACCTGTCGCAGGCCGCCTACGAGTGGAACTACGGCCGCCAGCTGCTGGCCATCCGCCTGCATGAAACCGGCCAGCAGCGCATGCACGAGGCCGACCTGTTCGCCCGCGACTACCTGCTGCCGCGCCCGCTGCTGCGGGCCATCAGCACCGAAGAACCCTGCGTGCTGCTGATCGACGAGATCGACCGTGCCGACGAGGCTTTCGAGGCCTTTCTGCTGGAGGTGCTGGCCGACTACCAGATCACCGTGCCCGAGCTCGGCACCGTGCGCGCACGCCATGTGCCCCAGGTCATCCTCACCAGCAACGGCACCCGCGAGTTGAGCGACGCGCTGCGCCGGCGCTGCCTCTACCACTGGCTGGACTACCCGACGCCGGCGCGCGAGATGGCCATCGTGCGCGCCACCCTGCCCCAGGCCGAGACCGCGCTGGTCGAGCAGGCGGTGGCCCTGGTGCAGCGCCTGCGCCGCGAAGACCTGGCCAAGATCCCCGGCATCGCCGAGACGCTGGACTGGATCCGCGCGCTGCACCGCCTGGGCCATGCCGCGCTGCCCGACGACCCGGCGGCGCTGCTGTCGTCGCTGGGCTGCCTGCTCAAGACCCGCGACGACCGCTTCCAGATGCAGCCCGAGCGGCTGCGCCAGCTGATCGAAGGCCGGCGCAGCGTGGGCGTGGCGGAGCAGGTCTGATGAGCCATGCCGGCGCGCCCGCCGGATTGCCGCTGCCGGCCAGGCCGGCCGGCGCCGTGGCGGCCATCGCCGGCTTTGCCGCACTGCTGCGCGAGCAGGGCCTGGGCGTTGGCGTGGCCGAGCAGCAGGCCATGCTGCGCGCGGCGCTGGCCTTGCCGGTGGACCGGCCGCGCCAGGTCGAGGCTGCCTGGCGCGCCATCGCCTGCCATGCCCGGCGCGACTGGCTGCGCTGGCCCGAGCTGTTCGAGCGCTACTGGCATCCGCAGCGCCTGAAGGGCACGGCCAGGGTCAGCGGCCAGACCCGGCCGGCACGCGACATGCGCCAGCAGGTGCAGGACCTGCAGCAGCAGCTGGCCGACAGCGGGCAGCCCCCGGGCGCGCCCGGCACCACGCCCGACGCTGCGTTGACCGGCGCCGGCCTGGCCGAGGACGACCCGGGCCGGCCCCTGGCCCAGGGCGGCGCCAGCCGCACCGACGCGCTGCACGACCGCAGCCTGGCGATGTGGCTGCCGCAAGACCTGGCGCAATTGCAGCAACTGGCCGAGCGCATCGCTGACCGGCTGCGCCGCCGCCTGACCCGCCGCTGGCACGATCAAGCCCAAGGCCGCCGGCTCGACCTGCGCCGCACCCTGCGCGCCAGCCTGCGCACCGGCGGCCTGCCGCTGGCGCCGGTGTGGCGGGCGCCGCGGCGCGAGCGGCCCCGGCTCTTCATCCTGGTGGATGTGAGCCGGTCGATGCAGACCCATGCCCAGCTCTTTCTGCGCATCGCCCGGGCCCTGGTGGGGCCGGCCGGCGCGCGGGTCTTCGTCTTCCACACCCGGCTGGCCGAGATCACGCCGCTGCTGCAGCGCGACTCGGCCTCGGTGCAGGAGAAGGTCAATGCGGTGACCGCCGGCTTCGGCGGCGGCACCCGCATCGCCACCAGCATCGACGACTTCAGCCGGGTGCACGCGCGGGCCCAGCTGCAGCGTGGATCGCGGGTCTGGATCCTGTCCGACGGCTTCGATGCCGACCCACCCGAGCAGCTGGCCCAGGCCCTGGCCCGGGTGCGCGCGCGCGGTGCCCGCATCAGCTGGTTCCACCCCACCATCGCCCCACCCGCCTCGCAGGCGATGGCCGCGGTGCATGATCAACGCGGCCTGGTCGAGCACTGGCTGCGCCTGGCCAGCCTGCGTGACCTGGCGGCCGCCGTGCCGCAATTGAACTGAAATCTTGGAGATTGACCATGCACAGCCTCGATGTACTGGCCGCCGCCCAGCGCCTGCAACAGCAGCAGACCGATTTCTGCCTGGTCAGCGTGTTGCGGGTGCAGGCTCCGGCCTCGGCCCGGCCCGGCGACAAGGCGGTGGTCACCGCCCAGGGCATCGCAGCCGGCTGGATCGGCGGCGGCTGCGCTCAGCCGGCGGTGCTGCGCACGGTGCGCCAGGCCCTGGCCGACGGCCGCGCCCGGATGATCCGCATCGCGCCGTCGGATAGCAACGCAGAGCCGCGCGAGTTGGACGAGGTGCTCGAGTTCGGCATGGCCTGCCACTCGGGCGGCACGCTGGAGCTCTTCATCGACCCGGTGCTGCCGCGCAGCCGGCTGGTGGTGATCGGTGATTCGCCGGTGGCAGTGGCGCTGGCCGGCCTGGCGCCGCGCGTCGGCCTGCAGGTGACGGTGGTAGCCCAGGGCGCCGACCCGGGCCGCTTTGCCGACGCCGGCCAGGTGCTGGCCAGCGACGAGCCGGCCGCCCTGGCCGAGGCCATCGCCCCCGGCAGCCTGGTGGTGGTGGCCACCCAGGGCCGGCGCGATGTGCAGGGCCTGCGCGCCGCACTGGCGCTGCAGGCGCATACCGTCTGGCTGGTGGCCAGCGCGCGCAAGGCGCAGGTGCTCAAGGACGCGCTGGTGGCGGCCGGCCATGAGGCCGCCGCGGTGGCGGCCATCGTCGCGCCGGCCGGCTTCCAGATGGCCGAGCAGATGGGCGCCCATACGCCAGAGGAGGTGGCGCTGTCGGTGCTGGCCGCGGTGGTGGCGGCGCGGCGGCGCGGCCGGCCGGCAGACCAGGCGCTACAGGTCACCGTTGCCGAGCCCCCGATGCCCAGCGTCAGCCCCCCCGCGCTGGCCATGCCCGCAGTCGCCGCAGGCGCCTCTTGCTGCGGCGGCAAGGGCTGAGCCATGGGCTGCATCCTCAAGGGTGGCGGCGGCCTCTACAGCCGTATGTCCGTGGGCGCGGTGCTGCTGGCCGCCGGTGCCGGCGCACGCCTGGGCGGCCGGCCCAAATGCCTGCTGGAGCTGGGCGGCGTGCCGCTGATCCGGCGCCAGCTGATCGCACTGTCGGGTGCCGGCGTGGACGAGCTGGTGGTGGTGCTGGGCCACCATGCCGAGCTGATCGAACCCCAGGTCACCGCCTTCCCGGTCACCGTGGTGCGCAACCTGCGGCCCAACGACGGCCAGACCTCATCGCTGCGCCTCGGCCTGGCAGCCCTGAGCGGCAAGCTCGATGCGGTGCTGGTGGCGCTGGCCGACCAGCCGCTGGTCAACGCCCAGGACATCACCAGCCTGATCGGTGCCTGGAAGAAGCGCGCGGCCGGCCGCCAGGTGCTGGTGCCGCAGGTGGGCGGTGAGCCCGGCAACCCGGTGATGTTCAGTGCCGAGGTGCGCGAACAGATCCTGGCCGGTAGCGCCAACCTGGGCTGCAGGCAGTGGCGCGCCGCCCATCCCGAGGCGGTGGATTACTTCGAGACAGACAACCGGCGCTTCAAGGTGGACATCGATACGCCCGAGGACATCGCCGCCTTCGAACGCAGCACCGGCCATGCGCTGCGCTGGCCGGCCGGGCTGGCCCAGCCGGCCTGATCGCGGCAGCGCCAGTACCCTGCCATGTCGCTGGCCCCCGGCTTCCACGCGCTGTGGCCCACGCCGCTGGGCCTGCACCGGTTCAAGGATGCCGAGGCCGTCAACCCGCTGCTGGTGCGGGTGCTGGCCGCGCTGCGCGCCACCGAATGCCATACCCGCGGCGAGTCAGCCGACGCCGCCTTCTTCGCCAGCGACGACGACCTGCTGCAGCGCATCCGCCTGCCCGAATGGCAGGCCCTGCTGCGCTTCATCGTCGAGGCCCTGCGCACCACGGTGACCCAGGCCAACCGCGCCGCCTGGCCCGCCGCCAGTGCCGCTGACGGCCTGGGCCTGCGCGTGGCGATCGAGGGCCTGTGGTGCCAGGCCAGCAACCGCGGCGCCTTCCACGAGGTGCACACCCACGGCAACTGCTCCTGGTCGGGCGTCTACTGCGTGCAGGTCGATGACGAGGGCCGGCGCACCGCCCACCCCAGCCACGGCGCGCGCAACGGCGTCACCCGCTTCTACGGCCCTAACTTCCAGCACCTGGGCGGCGCCCATGTCGACCTGGGCAATGCCTACCTGCAGCCGCCTCAGGTGGAGGTGGCGCCGCTGCCCGGGCAATTGGTGCTGTTCCCGTCCTGGCTGGCCCACCAGGCCCTGCCCTATGACGGCCTGCTGGACCGCGTGATCCTGTCCTTCAATGCCAGCGTGCATGCGGCCCGGGGCAGCGACCGCCTGCAGGGCTACAGCGCGGCCTGATCAGCCCCGGGCGGACCGGCGTATCCGGTCGGATTGCACGCTTGCCAAGCCGCAGCGCTGGGCAAGCCCTGACCCCGCCGACAGCGTGAATTGTTTGGCAGGACATCGAAACCGGCCCCCGTTTAAGATCGATATGCCGGGCGTAGCCCAACGCGCGTGCCACCGTGCATGCAGTCCCCGCCCGAATCCCGCCCTTGCCATGGCCGCTGCGCCCCTAGATTATTCAATCCAGCCCTACACCGGCACCGACCTGATCGCGATGGTGTTGGCCGTGGCGGCGGTCCATTGCCTGACGATCCGCCTGCGCGACCGCGAGCAGGGCATGGGCATCATGGCGGCGGGGCTGGCCGGCCTGGCCGTCTGGGCTGCGGCCAACACCCAACACCTGCCCAGCGGGCCGGAACTGAACCCGTCGCCCTGGTACTACCTGATGTGCGCCGCCACCGCGGCGATCGCCTATGGCCTGGTGATCTACCTTGCGGTACCGGCCCGCACCCGCCGCTGGGCCCTGGCCGGCAGCCTGACGCCAGCACTGGCCTTTGCCCTGATGGTCGGCTGGGTCGGCCTGACCGGTGCGGTGGTGCCGCGCACGCTCTTGCACCTGCTCACGGCCGTGCTCTACATCACCCTGGGCCTGACCGCACTGGGCGCGGCGAGACGCGAGCCCGGCGCCGGCCACCTATGGCTGGCGGTGGTGCTGTTGACGGTGCCGGGCCTGGCCCTGGTGTTGCTGCTCACCCGGGCGGATGCGGTGGCGATGCGCTATTGGGCGGCGGTGCCGCTGATGCTGGTGGGCCTGACCCTGCCGACGGTGAGCGTGATGCGCCGCCAGCGCGCGCTGCGCGCCGAGGTGGCCCGCAGAGCCAGCGCCGAACAGGCCTTGCTGGCCCTGAACAGCACGCTGGAAATCCGGGTGGCCGAACGCACCGCTGACCTGCAGAGCATGGTGGCCGGGCTGGAAAGCTTCAACCGCAGCATCTCGCACGATCTGCAGGGCCCGCTCGGCGGCATTGCCGGGCTGGCCCGCATGGCCGACGCTGCGCTGGGCGAAGGCGACCCCAGCATCGCCCGCCAGGCCTTGCCGATGATTGCCCGGCAGGCCGAGAACTCCAACCTGCTGGTGGCATCGCTGCTGGAATTGGCGCGGGTCGGTGATGCCCACTTGCAACGGGCGCATGTCGACCCCGCTGCGATGGCACAAGAGGTCATCGACCAGCTGCGCCTGGCCCCCGGCGCCTCCGCGCTGCCCCGCTTTGTGGTGCATGCACTGCCCCTGGTGGACGCCGACCCCGCGCTGCTGCGGGCGGTCTTGTCCAACCTGATCGGCAATGCAGTCAAGTTCAGCCGCAGCCGCAGCGATGCCCAGGTCGAGATCGGCGCCGGCCCGGCCAATGGCCAGGTCTGCCTGCAGGTGCGCGACAACGGCATCGGCTTCGACCCGCAATCGGCCAGCGCCGTGTTCGCGCCCTTTCACCGGCTGAATGCCACCGGCTATGCCGGGCACGGCATCGGCTTGAGCATCGTGCGTCGCGCGGTGGAGCGCCATGGCGGCAAGGTCTGGGCCGAGGCCAGCCCGGGCCAAGGCGCCTGTTTCAGCTTCACGCTGCCCCGCGCGATCTGAGCTTGCGCGGCCCGGGCGGCGCCCGGCCCGCGCCTCAAGCCGGTTTGCGGCGGCCGGGCGCGGCGCGCGGCCCGGCAGGGGTGGCCCGGGCCGCGCCGGCGCGCGGCGGCAAGCCGGTGTGCTGGGTCAACAGCCTGCCGGCTTGCGGCGCCCTCGGCCGGGCCGGCGCGGCCGGCGCCGTGCCGGCCGGCTGGTAGCTGGGCACCAGATGGCGCTTGCCATTGCCGATCAGGTCGGCCCGGCCCATCTCGGCCAGCGCCTCGCGCAGCAGCGGCCAGTTCTTGGCATCGTGGTACTTCAGGAAGGCCTTGTGCAGGCGGCGGCGCTTCTCACCGCGCACGATGTCCACCTTCTCCAGCAGGGCCGGCTTGGCCGGGTCGCGGCTCAGGCCCTTCAAGGGGTTGCGGCCGCTGTGGTACATCGCGGTGGCGGTGGCCATCGGGCTGGGGTAGAAGGTCTGCACCTGTTCGGCGCGGAAGCCGTTTTTCTTCAGCCACAGCGCCAGGTTCAGCATGTCTTCGTCACGGGTGCCCGGGTGGGCGGCGATGAAGTAGGGGATCAGGTATTGCTGCTTGCCGGCCTCGGCGCTGTACTGGTCGAACATCGCCTTGAAGCGGTCGTAGCTGCCGATGCCGGGCTTCATCATCATGCTCAAGGGCCCGCCCTCGGTGTGCTCGGGCGCGATCTTCAGGTAGCCGCCCACATGGTGGGTGACCAATTCCTTCACGTACTCGGGCGACTGCAACGCCAGGTCATAGCGCAGGCCCGAGCCGATCAGGATCTTCTTCACGCCCTTGAGTGCGCGCGCCCGCCGGTACATCCGGATCAGCGGGTTGTGGTCGGTCTTCAGATTGGGGCAGATGCCGGGGTAGACGCAGCTGGGCTTGCGGCAGGCGGCCTCGATGGCCGGGCTCTTGCAGCCCAAGCGGTACATATTGGCGGTGGGGCCGCCCAGGTCGGACACGATGCCGGTGAAGCCGTCGACCTGGTCGCGCATGGCCTCGATCTCGCGGATCACCGAGTCCTCGCTGCGGCTCTGGATGATGCGGCCCTCGTGCTCGGTGATCGAGCAGAAGCTGCAGCCGCCAAAGCAGCCGCGCATGATGTTGACCGAGAAGCGGATCATCTCCCAGGCCGGGATCTTGGTCGGCCCGTCGTGGCGGCCCTGTTCATCCGCATAGCGCGGGTGCGGGCTGCGGGCATAGGGCAGATCGAAGACATGGTCCATCTCGGCGGTGGACAGCGGGATCGGCGGCGGGTTGATCCACACATCGCGCTCGCCATGGCGCTGCACCAAGGCCCGCGCATTGCCGGGGTTGGTCTCCAGGTGCAGCACCCGGTTGGCATGGGCATACAGCACCGCGTCGCGCTTGACGGCCTCGAAACTGGGCAGGCGCAGCACGCTGCGCTCGCGCGGCGGCAGCTGCAGCCGGCCGCTGGGTGGGGCCGATGGCTTGCGCACGAAGCTGATCGGCTGCGCAGCACCGGCCAGCGGCGCCACAGCGGCCGCAGCCTCGGCCTTGGCGCAAGACCCGCCCTGCCCGGCCGCCTGCTCGGCCGTGCTCTGGTAGGGGTTGATGTGCTGGTCGATGCGCCCGGGCAGGTCGACATCGCTGCTGTCGATCTCGAACCAGCCCTGGGCCGTGGGATCGTCGTCGCGGCGCAGGAAGGCGGTGCCGCGCACGTCGGTGATCGCGCGCACTGGCTCGCCCTTGGCCAGGCGGTGGGCGATCTCGATGATGGCGCGCTCGGCATTGCCGTAGAGCAGCAGGTCGGCCTGGGCATCCACCAGGATCGAGCGCCGCACCTTGTCTTGCCAATAGTCGTAGTGGGCGATGCGGCGCAGGCTGGCCTCGATGCCGCCCAGCACCACCGGCACGTCGGCGAAGGCCTCGCGGCAGCGCTGGGTGTAGACCAGTGAGCAGCGGTCGGGCCGGGCCCCGCCTTGGCCGCCCGGTGTGTAGGCATCGTCACGCCGCACCTTGCGATCGGCCGTGTAGCGGTTGATCATCGAATCCATATTGCCGGCGGTGACGCCGAAGAACAGGTTCGGCCGGCCCAGCGCGGCATAGGGCTCGCTCGACGTCCAGTCGGGTTGGGCAATGATGCCGACGCGGAATCCCTGGGCCTCCAGCGTGCGGCCGATCACCGCCATGCCGAAGCTGGGGTGGTCGACATAGGCGTCACCGGTGACGATGACGATGTCGCAGCTGTCCCAGCCCAGCGCGTCCATCTCGGCACGGCTGGTGGGCAGAAACTGGGCCACCCCGAAGCGCTTGGCCCAGTAGGGGCGGTAGGCGGTCAGCGGCTTGGGCACGCCGGCGCCGGCTTCGGCCCTGACGGGCTGGGTCGGCCGATCGGCGTGGGCGTTGATGAGGAGGGTGTCAGGCACAGCGGCATTCAGTCAGCACAGCCTTGGATTGTCGCCGTTGTGGGCCGCTGCGGCAGCCAGGCGCTTGCTGTGGTCTCTTTGCGGCCCAGGCGATGGGCGTTTTTGGCCAGGCCCGGTGCAGCCACTTTGACGCCCGCGTGAGGCCGAGGGCAGCGGACCTACCAGCTCACCTCCCGGTCCGGGGTCGACCCGATCTTGTGGATCGACAGGTCGGCGCCCTCGAACTCTTCTTCGGCCGACAGGCGCAGCCCCATCGCCAGCTTCAGCGTGCCATACACGGCAACCCCCCCCACCAGGGCCCAGACCACCCCCAGCAGCGTGCCGATGACCTGGGCTCCGAAGCTCACCCCGCCCAGCCCGCCCAGCACCGGCAGGCCGAAGATGCCGCAGGCGATGCCGCCCCAGGCGCCGCACAGGCCGTGCAGCGGCCAGACGCCCAGCACGTCGTCGATCTTCCACTTGTTCTGGGTCAGCGTGAACATCGAGACGAAGATGGCCCCGGCGATGCCGCCCACCAGCAGCGCGCCGGCCGGGTGCATCACGTCGGATCCGGCACACACCGCCACCAGCCCGGCCAACGGGCCGTTGTAGGCAAAACCCGGGTCGTTCTTGCCCATCAAGGTGGCCACCAGGGTGCCGCCTACCATCGCCATCAGCGAGTTCACCGCCACCAGGCCGCTGATCTTGTCGATGGTCTGGGCGCTCATCACATTGAAGCCGAACCAGCCCACCGCCAGGATCCAGGCACCCAGCGCCAGGAAGGGGATGCTCGACGGCGGATGGGCGCTGATCAGGCCGTCCTTGCGGTAGCGACCGGCCCGCGCGCCCAGCAGCAGCACCGCGACCAGGCCGATCCAGCCGCCCACCGCATGCACCACCAC
>JANNZD010000330.1:0-10503 GCA_031410435.1 Betaproteobacteria bacterium
GCCAGCAAGTCGCCGGCATGTGTGCCGACGATGGTCACGCCCAGAATCTTGTCCTTGCCGGGCACGGTGAGCACCTTGACATAGCCCTGCGCCGTGCCGTCGGCAATGGCGCGGTCGAGGTCGTCGATGCCGTAGCGGGTCAGCTCGTAGGGGATGGCCTGGGCGCGGGCTTCGTCTTCCGACAGGCCCACCCGCGCCACCTCGGGGTCGGTGAAGGTGGCCCAGGGGATCACCGAATAGTCGGCCTTGAATTGCTTGAAGCGGCCGAACAGCGCATTCACCGCTGCATACCAGGCCTGGTGGGCGGCGACATGGGTGAGCTGGTAGGGGCCGGTCACGTCGCCCACCGCATAGATATTGGGGTGCAGGGTCTGCAGCCAGGCGTTGGTTTCGATGGTCTTGCGGGGGGTCAGCGGGATGCCCAATTCCTCCAGCCCGAAGCCTTCGACCCGGGCGCTGCGGCCCACCGCACACAGCAACTCGTCGAACTCGATCGCGATTTCGGCTTCGCCCTGTTTGACGATCAGGCGCTTGGCCTCGCCTTGGCGCTCGCAACGCACCGCCTGGTGGCCGGTGAGCACGCGCACGCCGTCGGCCTCCAGTGATTGGCGCACCAAGGTCGCGGCGTCTAGGTCCTCGCGCAGCATCAGGCGCGGCGCCATCTCCACCTGGGTCACTTCGGCGCCCAGGCGCGCAAAGGCCTGGGCCAGCTCGCAGCCTATGGGCCCGCCGCCCAGCACCAGCAGGCGCTTGGGCAGCGTCTTCAGGCCCCAGACGGTGTCGGACGTCAGGCAACCGATGTCGGCCAGGCCCGGGATCGGTGGCACGAAGGGCCGTGCGCCGGTGGCGATCACGATGTTGCGGGTGCTCAGGGTCTGCACGCCCTGGGGCGTGGTGATCTCGACCTGCCAGGGCGAGGTGATGCGGGCCCGGCCTCGCACCACGTCCACCCCCAGGCCGGTGTAGCGCTCAACCGAATCATGCGGCTCGATATCGGCGATTACGCGCTGGATGCGCGCCATCACCGCAGCAAAGTCGACCGTGGCGCTGGCGTCGCGCAGGCCCAGCGCGCCGGCCTGCTTCAACTCATGCGCCAGCTTGGCCGAGCGGATCAGCGCCTTGCTGGGCACGCAGCCGAAGTTCAGGCAATCACCGCCCATCAGGTGCTGCTCGACCAGCGTGACCTGGGCCTTCACGGCCGCGGCGATATAGGCCGACACCAGGCCGCCGGCGCCGGCGCCTATCACCACCAGGTTGCGGTCATAGTGCAGGGGTCGGGTCCACTTCGCTTGCACCTTGCGGCGCTGCAGCGCCGACACCCCCGCCTTGGCCAGCAGCGGGAACACGCCCAACAGCACGAAGCTCAGCAGCAGGCCGGGCGACAGCACGTCCGACGGCTTCTGGATCGCCGCCAACTGGGTGCCGGCGTTGACGAATACCGCCGTGCCGGCCAGCATGCCGATCTGGCTGACCAGGTAGAAGCGCGCGGCCGTGATCGGCGTCAGCGCCACCAGCAGGTTGACCACGAAGAAGGGGAACAGCGGTACCAGCCTCAGGGTGAGCAGGTAGAAGGCGCCGTCGCGCGCCATGCCCTCGTTGATCGGCGCCAGCAGCTTGCCGAAGCGGGCCTGCACGCTGCCCTGCAGCAGGTAGCGCGCGGCCAGGAAGGCCAGCAAGGCGCCCAGGCTGGACGCGAACGACACCAGCAGCAGGCCCCAGCCCAGGCCGAACATCGCGCCGGCGGCCAGCGTCAGCACCGTCGCGCCCGGAAAGGACAAGGCGGTGGCCGCCACATACACCGCGAAGAAGGCCGCCGCCGTGAACAGCGGCCGTTGCTGCACCTGGGTGGCCAGCGCATCGCGGCTGGCCTTCAGCTGGTCCAGGGTCAGCAACTGGCCCAGGTTGAAGTGCCGGTAGGCCAGCACCGCCAGCACCAGCAACACGATCAAGCCGAGCCAGACGCCGCGTTTGCTGCCTTGCTTGGCCATCACAGGGCGCCCGTCCAGGAGGCCAGGCGCATGGGCAGTTGCTGCGGCGGCAAAGTGCGCGCAGCAGGCTGGGTGGACCGACGGCACTGGGGCATTCGCATGGGGCGTCCTGCAAAGGGTTGAGGGGTTGGCCGCGATCTGTCGGGCAAGCCGGGCCGCCCTTACGCGCGGCCGGGCGGTCGGGCCATCAACGTACTGCTTCGATCCGCATCAGGGTGGCGCCATATTCGTCTTCGCAGGTGGCGCCGCCGGCGCAGATCACCTTGCCGGCCTGGTGCGGCACCTTGCCTGCCGCCGGCAGGGCAGCCGCAATGCGCTGGGCCTCGGCGCCCGTGGGCAGTGCGCGGTAAACGCCCTCCTTGCGCGGCTGCAGGCCGGCAAAGTCGCGCTCTCGGGCCGAGACCATCACCAGCAGGTAGGTCGGGCCGACCGGCTCGCTGGTCTCGAAGACATGCGGCGGTTGGGGCAGCTTCAAGGTCTGGCCCTTGCGCACCTTCTGGGCACCGGTGGCGGCATTCGGGTAGATCATCATCAGCGTGCCGTCCGACGAGAACACCTGCACATACAGGAAGCCATCGCGCTCGGCGCTGACTGTGAAACGCAATTCGTCATGGCCGATGCGCAACACCGATTTGGCCGCCTGGGCCTGCACATTGAAGCCGGTGCTCTGGGCCTGCACCACCTTTTCAAATTCACTCAACACATCGAAGCCCGCGCCGCCGGTGCCTGGCGCAGCGGCCACGGCTGCGCCCGCCGGGGTGGCGGGCGCAGGCAAAGCGCCGGCGCCGGGCGCTGGTGCAGGGCTTGCGCCGGCCTGGGGCGCCGGGGCCGGTGCGGGCGCCGCACCCGGGGCCGGCACTGCCGCTGCTTGCGGCGCCGGGCCCGGTGCTGCGGCCTGGCCGGCCGCAGGGCGGGCTGCCGGGCTGAGCCAGCTGTAGGCGCCAAAGGCCAGCGCCGCCAGCACCACGCCGCCCCCCACCATGCCGATCAGCGCGGTGTTCTTGCGCGGCGGGTCGGTCGCGCCGCTGGCAGCGGCCCCGGCCGGGGCCGGCGCAGCGCGCGGCACAGGCGCCGGCACCGGCGACGCCGCCAGCGCCAGGTTGTCCAGCCCCATCTCGTTGCGGAATTGCTCGACGGTCTGGGTGCGGTCTTCGGGCCTGACCACCAGGGCATGGTCCACCGCTGCCAGGAAGGCCGGGCTGAAGCGCCCGGCCGCCGCCTGGGCCAGCGGCACATAGGTGTCGTTCAACAGCCGGCCCACCGACGGCGGCGGGGTCTTGCCGATGATCGCGAAGTGCACCACCGCAGCCAGCGCATAGACGTCGGTCCAGGGGCCTTGCTTCATGCCGGGGATCTCGGCGTACTGCTCCACCGGTGCATAGCCGGGCTTGAGGATCACCGTCAGGGCCTGGGTCATGTCGCCGATCACCCGGCGCGCCGCGCCGAAGTCCAGCAGCAAGGGGCGGTTGCTGCCGGCCAGCATCATCACGTTGTCGGGCGCGATGTCACGGTGGTAGCACTGCTCGCGGTGGATCACCGCCAGTGCCTCGGTCAGCGGGTTCAGCAGGGTACGCAGCCAGGCCTCGGTGGGCGGGCCGCCCAGGCCCTTGAGCTGGTCCTTCAGGGTCTTGCCTTCATAGAAGGGCATCACCATGTAGGCGGTGCCGTTGGCCTCCCAGAAACGGTAGACCTTGACCAGCGACGGGTGATCGAACTGGGCCAGCAGGCGGGCCTCGTTGATGAAGCTCTTGCGGCCGGCCTCGAAAGTCTCGCGGTGGCGCTCGGACTTGACCTGCACCTGGCTGGCCCCCACCCGGGCCGCCAGCACCGAGGGCATGTATTCTTTCAGTGCCACACGCCGCTGCAGCGAATGGTCATTGGCCAGGTAGACGATGCCGAAGCCGCCCTCGCCCAGCAGGGAGGTGAGTTCAAACTCGCCCAGCATGGTGCCCACTGGCAGGCCGTTGCCCATGTCGGATATGGCCGGCAGGGCCGGGCCCTCACCGGGCATCAGAGTGCGGTCCTGGTCGGGCGGTGCGGCCGGCCGGGCCGGGGCGGGGGCAGCGCCAGGCGCCATGCCGCCGAATCCGGTCAGGCCAGCGCCGGGGCTGCCCATCGGGCGGATCACGGTGCGGTCGTCGTCGTCGGCTGTCATGGTGGTGGTCTGCGCGGTTCGTTCAGATTGTGGCGCCAAGCAGGTCGGCCGCCGTGGCGGGCAGGCCCTTGGAGATGCACAGGCTGGGCGACTGCTGACCGGTGTCGCTGTACCAGTAGGCCAGGCCGCGGCTGCGCTGTTGCCACAGGGCCTGGGCTTCGATGCCGATGTGCTGGGTGATGTCCAGGCCGCCAGGCAGTGCCAGCACCACGGTCGCACCCGGGGCTTGCGGCAAGGCTGCCGCGGCTGCCGGCAGGGGCTCGATGCCCGGGCCGGCCATGCGCGCCAGTTCGGCCTCCAGGCGGTCTATGGTCCAGTCGTCCTGCAGCGCGTCGGCCGCCAGTTCATCCAGCCGGCCCAGCCAGAACCACAGCGACTGCATCTGCTGCACCGATGCCGGCATCGCGATGGCCTGCGCGATGGTGAAGGGGAAGTAGCGGCCGACCCGGTCGACCGAGGGCATCAGCACCCCGGCCCAGGCCGACTGGCCGGGCTCGCCGGGCAGCGCGTCAGGCATCAGCAGAAAGCGCCGGCTCGGGCTGGCCAGATAGGCATCCAGCCAGGCCTCGGGGCGGCGCTCGCGCAGTTGCTGCAGGCCACTGGCCAGCCAGGCGTCCCAGCGGTCAAGAAAGGCCGGGGTGAGCCGGCGCGAGGCGAAATCGCCCAGCGACGGCAGCTTGCCATGCCAGCCAGGCGGATCGGACGCTGGGCTCGACATGGCTCAGAGCGCGGCCGGACACCGGAACTGTTTGACCTCTTTCATCTGGAAGGGGTTGAAAACGCTGGCGGCGATCACGTCCACCTTGGCCTTCTTGCCGTCCAGATTCATCACCAGGCTGAACTTCTCCGGCGCCGCCGACGGCTGCACCTCGTAGCGGTCAAACAAGCGGAACAGGGCCCAGGGCCCTTCGAACAAGGCCTTGGGGCCGGCGTCGCCCAGGCCGGTGCTGAGCTTGATCTGCACCGCCACGCGCTGGCTCGGCCAGCTGATGGCCACCGACTGCCCGCCGGCGCTCAGCTTGCTGACCTGGCCGTCGACGTCGAGCACCAGTTCCTTCAGGGCCGGGTCGATTTCGGCCAGGCGCATCTCGATCTTCATCGCCGGGGTCTTGCCGCCGCTGCGGAAGAACACCTCCTTGATGCGCGCGGCCTTCTGGAACTCGGCCAGCGCCGCGGCCTGCACCGGCTTGCTGCCGTCGCCCACCGGCTTGTAGGCCCAGGTGGCGGCGCTGGTGTCCACCAGGTTGAGCAGGCGCTTCTGGAAGAACTCGTCCATCAGGCCGCCGCCGCCGAACAGCTGGCCCAGGTCCTCGGGCAGCACATCGGTCTTGGACCCGCTGGCAAAGGGGTAGCGGCCGGTGATGGCCCGGTTGCAGAACTCGGCAATCGGCTTCAGGTCGGTGGCCAGGCCGGCGATCTCGGCGCTGCGGCCCTGGCTGGCACCGGCGTCGGCCAATTGCTCCAGCAGGGCCCGTATCGGGCCGGGCTGCTGGCCGGCGGCGGCCTTGATCTTCTCGCCGCCACCGCCGGGCGGTGGCGGTGACTTGCTCTTCTGGGCCGCCTCGACCGCGCTCATCTGGGCATACAGCTCGCCGAACATTTTCAGGGTCTCGTCGATCGGTGCCGGGTTGCCGCTGACCTGGCGGTGGATATCCTTGAAATGGTCGTCCACCATGCGCTCGAGCGGGCCGCCGGCACCGCCTGCGGCCACCGGCGCTGCACCGGCCAGCTTGGCGGCGTCCTCCTTGGCCTGGGCGGCCAGCTTGTCCAGCGCATTGGCGGCCGCCGGGTCGGGCACCAGCCGGGTTTCAGCGGTGACGCCGCGCAGGTAGGCGGCCAGCGGGGAATCCACCGCCGACAGGGTGCGCGCCACGGCGATGCTGCGCTCCAGCCCGGCCAGCTTGACCAGCTTGACATCGGCCAGCAGCGCGTCCCAGGTCTTGATGTAGTCCTCGTAGTAGAGGCGGCGCACCTTGTCGATCACCCCGCCGCCCAGGGCCAGGTCCTTGAGGCGGCTGGGGTCGGGCTTGACGCCCAGCACCCAGGATTCTTCGCGCGCCAGTTGTGCGGTGACCTTCTGCACCGAGGTCTTGATCAGCCGCTCGTGGCCCTGCTTGGTGTAGAGGCCGGACACGCCCTTGCTGAGCGGCTCTTTGCTGGCGCGTTCGAAGACCTGCGCGGCGTTCGGCCCGGCGGCGCCGGCGACCGTGAAATCGGGCACGTCACCCGGCCGGAACTGGCGCTTGATGCGGCTGTAGACCCGGTATTCCAGTGGGTAGGACACCAGCATCTCGCGCACCCCGGCGACCAGGGCGTCATCCTTGGCCAGGGCCGCGCGCGGCGGGCCCAGGGCCAGCATGGCATCGAGATGGGTGTCGAGCGCGCTGCGCTGCTCGGGCGCCATGCGGGCGTATTGGTTGTCCCAGTCCAGGCCGATCCAGGCGCGCAGGGTGGGCGCGTCGAACTGGTCGGGCGTGTGCAGCATCAGGTAGGTCTTGAGCGCCTCGTAGGCGTTCTCGAGGTTGTCCTTGCTGGCCGCACGCAGGCGCTCTTCGAGCCGGCGCGAGACTCGCGGCATCAGCGCCTTTTCGAGCAGGCGGGTGTAGGCCAACTGGGCGGCGGCGTCGAGCTTGTCGCCCTGGTACAGGCCCAGGCCATTGAGCAGCGGCGGCGCGTCCAGCGCAAAGGCCTCGGTGCGGGCGGCATCGTGCACCTGCGATAGCACCAGCGGCAGCGGTGACACATCGGCACTCGACGGCGGCGGCAGCGCCTCGACGGCGGCCTTGAGCGCTGGCAGGCGCTCGGCCACCTGGGCCGCATGGTCGAGGTTGCGGGTGCGGCTGACCGCCCAGCCCACCAGCACCGCCAGGCTGGCCACGCCGATGGTGGCCATCACGCCGCTGCGCAACACGCGGCGGCGGCGCTCGGCGGCCGGGTCGGTGCGGCCCAGGCCGCGCTCGGCGAACACCACCTCGCGCAGCAGCTTGTGCAGGAAGAAGCTCTTGCCCTTGCCGCCCGGGGCCGCAGCGGCGCGCGCGTCGATGCCGAAGGACCGGCCCAGCGAGCCCATCACGCGGTCGATCGGCGAGCCCTCTTGGGTGCCGCTGGTGAAGTAGACCCCGCGCACCTGCGGGGTGGCCTCGAGCGTGCCGCCGCCCTCGAAGACCTTGCGCAAGAAATCACCCAACAGCGCCTGCAGCGCGGCAAACTCCTGCGGGAAGGCAAACATCGCGCTGCGCTTGAGCACATCGCGCTCGCCCTCCAGCCGGTCGATCAGTTGCTCGACCAGGCGCTTTTGCAACTGCTGGTAGAGCGCGGCAAAGCCGGGCAGGGGGTCGGCGGCGGTGGCGGCGTCGGCCGCAAAGGTGAAGCCCCAGACCTGGTCGCGATCATCCTTGTTGAGCGCCTCGAAGCTCTCGTTGAAGCCGCCGATCAGGTCGGCCTTGGTCACCAGCACATACACCGGGGCACGCACGCCCAGCTTGGCCTGCAGCTCTTGCAGGCGGGCGCGCAGCTTGGCGGCATGCTCGGCGCGCTCGGCCGGCCCCTGCTGCAGCAGGTCCTGGATGTTGACCGTGAGCAGCACCCCGTTGATGGGCTGGCGCGGCCGGGTCTTCTTGAGCAGGGCCAGGAAGTTGTCCCAGGCACTGGCGTCGACGTCGCGGTCGCTTTCCTGGGTGGCATAGCGGCCGGCGGTGTCCACCAGCACCGCGTCCTGGGTGAACCACCATTCGCAGTTGCGGGTGCCGCCCACCCCCTGCACCGACCCCTTTGCCGCGTCCCCCAGCAGGAACTGCAGCCCGGCATTCATCAGCGCGGTGGTCTTGCCCGAGCCCGGCGCGCCGATGAAGATGTACCAGGGCAGCTCGTAGAGGAACTGGCCCCCGCCCATCCAGGACTTGCCGCCACCGCTGGCCTTGAGCCGCTGCACCGCGTCATTGAAGCGCTGGGCCAGCAGCTGGGCCTCCTTGTCGCTGGCCGACGGGCCGCTGGCCATGCCGGCCAGCAGCGCGCTGTTGGTCTTGCGGCGCTGCCAGGCGGCATAGGCCAGGCGGGCGATCCACAAGACCCACATCAGCAGCAGCAATGCCACCCGCACCCACACCGCATCGAGCGGCCTGGACGCGCCGATGGCCACCAGCGGCCCGATCCACCACACCACTGCCGACAGGGCCAGCAGCCCGATCGAGCCGATCACCACCGGGCTCGTCAACCATTGCAGGAAACGCTTCATCGATGCCATCCGTCCGGGTCTGGGGGGCTCAGCTCTGCGCGGCCGCGGTCAACAGGATCTCGACCCGCCGGTTGCGGGCACGGCCTTCGGGGCTGCCGTTGTCGGCCACCGGTTCGGTCTCGGCGCGGCCCTCGGCGGTCAGGCGTTCGGGCTTGACCGTGGTGGCGAGCAGCTTGCGCGCGCTTTCGGCGCGCTCTTTGGACAGATGCCAGTTGGACGGGTAGCGCAGCGACCGGATCGGCTGGTTGTCGGTATGCCCGCTCACCAGCACATGGCCGGGCACCTGGTTCAAGGCCGCCGCCACCCGCCCGAACAGGGCTTGGGCGCGGTTGGCCACATCGGCGCTGCCGGGGTCGAACAGGGTGTCACCCAGCACCGTGATGGTGGAGCGGTCGGCCAGGTCCTTGACCTGCACCAGGCCGGCGGCGATGTCGGGCTGCAGCAACTGGGCCAGGCGCGGCGGGGCCGGCGTGCTGGGCGGGGGCGGAGGCGCCACCTTGGCGGCCTTGGCGTCCAGGCCCTGCAGGGTGCTGAAGGTGGCGTCGGTCTGGATGTTGAGGCTGAAGCGCAATGCCACGAACACCAGCACCAGCAGCAGCGCAGCCGCCGCACCGACCACCCACAGGGGTATGCCGTCGCGCAGGCGCAGCGGCGCCGCGCTGATGCCCACCCATTGCGTGGACAAGGACCGTTCGGCCGGGCCGGCCAGGCCGCGCAGCATCTGGGCCAGCCGGCTGCGCAGGTCGTCGAGCTGGGCGCGGCCGTTGTCCAGCACCCGGTAGCGGCCCTCGAAGCCCAGCGACAGCGTGATGTAGACCAGCTCGAGCAGGTTGCGGTGCTGGGCCGGGTTCTCGGCCAGGCGGGTGAGCAGCTGGAAGACCTTTTCGCCGCCCCAGCCTTCGTTGTGGAACTGCACCAGCAGGCTCTGTGCCGACCAGGCGCCCGAACTGCCCCAGGGCGTGTTGGCGGCGGCCTCGTCGAGCAGGGTGCACAGCACATAGCGCGCCGCCACCAGCTGGTCATTGGGCAGGCCCTGGGCGCGTGCGCCGGCTTCGAAGCGGCGCACCGATTCGGCCAGCGAATCGCGCAGCGCCGCCGGATTGGGGTGGCGCACCATGGCGCGCAGGCGCGGCGCTGCCGCCAGCAACGGTGCCGCCGCCTGCACCAGCGGGTTCAGGCTGGCATAGGGCGGCAGATCATTGCCGTCGAAGGCGGCGCCGGCCGGCGCCGGCGCCGCTGGGGGCGCACCCCAGCCCGGGTTGGCGGATGCCGGCGCCGGTGCGCTGGCCGCATCGGGCGGGCGCGGGCCGCGGCCCGCGCTGGGCTTGATGATGGTTCGATCGGACTCGAAGGCCGCGAAAGGGTTGGCTGGGGGGTCTTGGTCGCTCATCGTCCACCTTCAATCGCGCATATCAGCCACGGATCGCCCAGAACTCCAGCGACAGCCCCGGAAAATCTCCGGCAATGTGCATCGCCAGACCGCCCGAGGTTTCCAGTTGCTTCCACAACTCGTTGCCCCGGGTGTCCAGTTCGAAATAGGTAAATCCCGCGTGGTAGGGGATCTGCCGCGGCGCCACCGGCATCGCGCGCAGCCCGATGCCGGGCAGCTGCGACTGCACCAGCTCGCGCAGCCGCTCGGCCGGGCAGATCTTGACCTGGGTCGGGAAGCGGGCGCGCAGCACCTCGCCCGGCATCTGCGCATTGACCGCCAGCACGAAGCTGGCGTTGCGCTGCAATTCGATGTCGCCAATGATCGCCACGCGCACGCCGTGGGCACGCAGTTGCAGGTCGATCGGGATCGCGGTCTGCTCCAGCACCATCGACAGGGATTGGCGCAGATCGGCCATCACCGCGCGAAAGCAGGTGGCCAGGTCATCGTGGCGGTACTCGGGGTAGGCCACCGGGCGGCGCTGGTCCCGGAAGGTCGACAACTCGCCGGCCAGCCCCAGCAGCAGGTCGTAGAGGCGCTCAGGATGCAGCACCGGCAGGCGTTGCAGGTGGGCGAACTGCGGCTGGAAACGGTTGACCACCTGCAGCAGCAGGAAATCGGTGATCTCGCCCACCCCCGAGCGGCCCGGCTGGGCCATGCGCACGCCCAGGGCCTCGCCGCGCTGGTGCAGCATGCC
>JANNZD010000331.1:0-1833 GCA_031410435.1 Betaproteobacteria bacterium
GGCCTGTTCTGCGTAAGTAGAGAAGGGAGGGCCGCAGGCCCGGAATGACATGGAGCAGAACAGGCCCGCCCGGTCCGACGCGATCGCTTAGGCCGTCGAACGCCGGCTCTCAAGTAGCAAAGCAAAGTCCGTAACGAGCCCAAACCGCTCCAACAACCCGTGCGCCCACCGGGCACGCCAGGCCAAAATGCTCCATGCCGATGTCGCCCGTCCTCGCCAGCCTGACCACCGGCCTGCTGCTGGGCGCGTCACTGATCATCGCCATCGGCGCGCAAAACAGCTTCGTGCTGCGCCAGGGCATCCGGCGCGAGCATGTGGCGGCGGTGGTGGCCATCTGCGCCGGGCTCGACATCCTGCTGATGAGCGCCGGCGTGCTGGGGCTGGGCGCGCTGGTGACCGACCACCCGCAATGGCTGAAGGGCGCCGCCTTGGGCGGGGCCGCGGTGCTGGCCTGGTATGGGCTGGCGGCCTTTCGCCGGGCCCTGCAGCCCGGCGCGTTGCAGGCCAGCGCCAGCGGCGCGGCGGTGCCGCTGGGCCGTGTGGTGGCACAGACCTTGAGCATCAGCCTGCTCAACCCGCATGTCTACCTGGACACGGTGGTGCTGGTGGGCGCGGTCGGCGCACGCCAGCCGGCCCACACGCAGGCCGCGTTTCTGCTGGGCAGCAGCCTGGCCAGCATCGCCTGGTTTGCCTTGCTGGGCTTCGGCGGGCGGGCGCTGACACCGCTGTTTGCGCGGCCGCTGGCCTGGCGCGTGCTGGACCTGGGCGTGGGCCTGACGCTGTGGCTGATCGCCGCCCGCCTGCTGGCGGCGCCGCTGTAGGCCCGGGCCGGCGCGCTGGCGCCACGCCGATACTGCGCGCTGCAACCGACCCGAGGGCCGCCATGACCATCCCCCCACAAGCGCTGCAAGGCCTGCGCGTGCTGGAACTGGGCCAGCTGATCGCCGGCCCCTTTGCCGGCAAGACCCTGGCCGATTTCGGCGCCGACGTGATCAAGATCGAGCCCACCGAGGGCGGCGACCCGCTGCGCCAATGGCGCCTGCTGCGCGAGGGCACCTCGGTGTGGTGGGAGGTGCAATCGCGCAACAAGCGCTCGGTGGCGCTGGACTTGCGCGGCGCCGACGGCCAGGCCGCGGTGCGCGCGCTGGCGGCCCAGGCCGATGTGCTGATCGAGAACTTCAAGCCCGGCACGCTGGAGGCCTGGGGCCTGGGCTGGGACGCGCTGCATGCGCTGAACCCCGGGCTGATCATGCTGCGCATCTCGGGCTTCGGCCAGACCGGGCCGGATGCCGGCAAGCCCGGCTTCGGCGTGCTGGGCGAGGCCATGGGCGGCCTGCGCTACCTGACGGCCGAGCCCGGCCGGGTGCCGGTGCGGGTGGGCGTGAGCATCGGCGACAGCCTGGCCGCGCTGCACGGCGTGATCGGCGTGCTGATGGCGCTGCGCCACCGCGAGGTCAACGGCGGCAGCGGCCAGATGATCGACGTGGCCCTCTACGAGAGCGTGTTCAACGTGATGGAGAGCCTGCTGCCCGAGTACGACGCCTTTGGCGCGGTGCGTGGCGCGGCCGGCAGCGCCCTGCCCGGCATTGCGCCCAGCAATGCCTATGCCTGTGCCGACGGCGCCTATGTGCTGGTGGCCGGCAATGGCGACAGCATCTTCCGCCGGCTGATGACGGCCATCGGCCGCAGTGACCTGGCCAGCGACCCCGGCCTGGCCCGCAACGACGGCCGCGTGGCCCGGGTGGCCGAGATCGACGCGGCCATCGGCGCCTGGACCGCGCAGCGCCCGATCGACGCGGTGATCGGCACCTTGGAGGCCGCCGGCGTGCCGGT
>JANNZD010000332.1:0-3730 GCA_031410435.1 Betaproteobacteria bacterium
GGCGAGGCGCCGCACCCCGGCGACGAGCTCGGCGTCGCGCCGCCGCGCCTGCCGCAGATGCCGGCCTACCACATGGTGCGCGGCGACCACGCCGGCATCACCATGGTCAACATCGGCGTCGGCCCGGCCAACGCCAAGACCATCACCGACCACATCGCGGTGCTGCGGCCGCACGCCTGGATCATGCTCGGCCACTGCGCCGGCCTGCGCAACAGCCAGAAGTTGGGTGACTACGTGCTGGCGCACGCCTACATGCGCGAAGACCATGTGCTGGACGAAGACCTGCCGCTGTGGGTGCCGATCCCTGCGTTGGCCGAGGTGCAGGTGGCGCTGGAGTCCGCGGTCGAAGACGTGACCCAGCTGAACGGCTTTGAGCTCAAAAAAATCCTGCGCACCGGCACCGTGGCCAGCACTGACAACCGAAACTGGGAACTGCTGCCCCAGCGCGGCCCCGAGCGCCGCTTCAGCCAGAGCCGGGCGGTGGCACTGGACATGGAGAGCGCCACCATCGCGGCCAACGGCTTCCGCTTCCGGGTGCCCTACGGCACGCTGCTGTGCGTGTCCGACAAGCCGCTGCACGGCGAAATCAAGCTGCCCGGCATGGCCAATGCCTTCTACCGCGAGCGGGTGGACCAGCACCTGCGCATCGGCATGCGTGCCATCGAGTTGCTGCGCCGCCAGCGCCTGGACCAGCTGCACAGCCGCAAGCTGCGCAGCTTTGCCGAGGTGGCGTTTCAGTAGCCTGCCGCATGGGCGTCAGGTTGGGCGTCAGGCTGGGTGGGGGGCTGGCGGGGTAGGCGTCAGCTGCCCAAGGCCTTGAACAGCAGGACGCGGTTGTTCAGCTCCCCCAGCCGCACCTGCACCACCGCCTGCTCGGCCGCCCACAGCGCGCGTTGGGCATCCAGGCGCTCCAGCGCGCTGGCGGCGCCCTGGCTGGCCTTCAGTTCGGTCAGGCGCGCGGTCTCGCGGGTGGCGTCGCGCTGCGCCATGGCAGCGGCCAATTGCTCGCGCCAGCTGGCGCTGCCGGCCAAGGCGTCGGCAGTTTCGCGGAAGGCCGACTGGATCGCCCGTTCGTATTGCGCCTGAGCGACCTGCTGCGTGGCCTCGGCCACGGCGATATTGGATTGGCGGCGGCCGGCGTCGAACACCGTGACCAGGGCATTCGCCGCCAGCGTGTAGACGAAGTTGCCGCCCGCAAACAGCCCCGCCAGCTGGCCGGACGCCTGGCCGGCCTGGGCGGTGAGCGTGATCGATGGCCACAGCGCGGCGCGGGCCGCGGCGATATTGGCCTGGGCCGCGCGCATCGTCTGCTCGGCGGCGATCACGTCGGGGCGGCGCAGCAGCACCGTCGACGACAGGCCGGCCGGCACCTCGGCCAGCCAGGCCTCGTCCGCCAGTTGTGGGCCCGCCGCAGCCGGCGTCGCGCTGGCGGCGGGCACCGGCTGGCCCAGCAACAGCGCCAGCGCGTTGCTGTCCTGGGCCTGCTGGCGTGTCAGTTGGGCGATCGTGGCGCGGGCCTGGGCCGCCAGGGTCTGCTGCGCCTGCAGTTCCAGCAGCGACGCGGCGCCCACCGATTCGCGCAACTTGGTCAGTTGCAGGGTCTGTTCTCGGCTGGCCAGGGCCTGGCGCGCCAGGCCCAGCAATTCCTCGTCGGCCTGCAGCGCCAGGCCAGCCTGCAGCACGGCGGCCACCAGGCTCAGCTCGGCGGCGCGGCGGCCGGCCTCGCTGGCCAGCCACTGCGCACGCGCGGCATCGCTCAGGCTGGCCAGGCGTCCGAACAGGTCGATCTCCCAGGCACTGAGCTGCACGCCGGCCGTCAGGCTGTTGGCCTGCTCGCCGCGGCTGTTGGGGGCGCGTGAGGCACCGAGCCCTGCGCCTACCTGCGGCCACTGGTTGGCGTCGGCCAGGCCCAGCTGGGCCTGGGCCCGCCGCACATTGAGCAGCGCCACCCGCAGGTCGCGGTTGTGCTGCAGCGCCAGGTCTACCCATTGCGCCAGGCGCGGCGAGCGCACCAGCTCGCGCCAGCCCGGCGCGGGCAGGTCGCTCGGGGCGCCGGCACCTACCGGCCATTGCAGCGGCAGGTCGGCCTGCTGCAGCTTCTGGGCGTCGGGCAGCGCGCCCGGGGCCGGGGCGGTGGCGCAACCGGCCAGACCCAGGGCGGTCAGCAGCGCCATGGTGGGCCAAGGCCCTTGCGGCCACGCTGGGCGGCGATCAGTGCCAGTCGTCATGCCGGGTCTCCCTCGGTGCGCGGGGCAGCGCCGGTCGGGCCGGGGGCGCCCTGCGGGTCGGTATGGGGCAGCGCATGGGGCAGCGCATGGGGCATGTGCGGGGCTGGCCGGGGTGCCGAGATCGGGGTGCGATGCGGCGCCACATGGCCCACCGGGAAGAGCATGCGCACCACCACGTAGAACACCGGCACGAAGAACACCGCCAGCACGGTGGCGGTGATCATGCCGCCCATCACGCCGGTGCCGATGGCGCGCTGGCTGGCCGCGCCGGCGCCGCTGGACAGGGCCAGCGGCAGCACGCCCAGGATGAAGGCCAGCGAGGTCATCAGGATGGGCCGGAAGCGCAGGTGGCAGGCGGTGAGGGTGGCCTCGATCAGGCCCATGCCTTCCTCTTGCAGGTCCTTGGCGAACTCGATGATCAGGATCGCGTTCTTGGCCGACAGCCCGATCACCGTGATCAACCCGACCTTGAAGTAGACGTCATTGGGCATGTCGCGCAGCCACACGCCGGTCAGCGCGCCCAGCACCCCCAGCGGCACCACCAGCAGCACCGCGACCGGGATGGCCCAGCTCTCGTACAGCGCCGACAGGCACAGAAAGACCGCCAGCAGCGAGAACCCCAGCAGCACCATGGCCTGCGAGCCCGACAGCTTCTCCTCGCGCGACTGGCCGGTCCACTCGAAGCCGAAGCCGGCCGGCAATTGGGCCGCCAGCGCTTCCATCTCGGCCATCGCCTCACCGGTGGACCGGCCCGGCGCGGCATCGCCGGCCAGGCGCATCGCCGGGTAGCCGTTGTAGCGCGCGGTCTGCATCGGGCCGACGATCCAGCGCGTGCTGGCGAAGGCCGACAGCGGCACCAGCTGGCCACGGTTGTTGGCCACCTGCAGCTTGAGCACGTCCTCGGGCACCATGCGCGAGGGCGCGTCGGCCTGCACGATCACCCGCTGCAGCCGGCCCTTGCTGGAGAAGTCGTTGATGTAGCTCGAGCCCAGCGCGGTCGACAGCAGCGCGTTCACCGCCTCGAAGCCCACGCCCTGGGCGGCAGCGCGTTCGCGGTCGATGTCGAGCTGCAGCTGGGGCGCGTCCTCCAGGCCGTCGGGCCGCATGCCCACCAGCAGCTTGCTCTTGCTGGCCAGGCCCAAGAGCTGGTTGCGCGCGGCCAGCAAGGCCTCGTGGCCTTGCCCGCCGCGGTCCTGCAGCCGGAAGTTGAAGCCGGTGGCATTGCCCAGCTCGGGGATGGGCGGCGGGCTCAGCGGAAAGACGAAGGCATCGCGGATGTCCATCATCGCGCCAAAGGCCCGGCCGGCCAGCGCCTGGGCGCTGTGGGCCGGCCCGCGCCGCTCGCTCCAGTCCTTGAGCGGCACGAACACCAGGCCCGAGTTCTGGCCCTGGCCCGAGAAGCTGAAGCCCAGCACCGCCACCACCTGGTCGACCTCGGGCTGACCCATGAAGAAGCCCTCGACCTGCTGCATCACCGCAGTGGTGCGCTCGATGGTGGCGCC
>JANNZD010000333.1:0-5481 GCA_031410435.1 Betaproteobacteria bacterium
ACGCGAAGCCAGAGGCAATCATGGTTGTCATAGCGCCAGGACCAGGTCTCGCGCTTCTGCCACTCGCCCTGGCGCGACGCCGGCCGGCCCAGCAGGCGCAACAAGGCGTCGCGGCTCATCCCCACCTGCACCTGGTCGAAGTAATAACTGTCCATCACCTGGCGGATGCCAAGCACCTTGCCGGCGGCGTCCAGGTCCACCATCCAGGTGCGCACCCCCATCGGGCCCAGGGCGAATTCCATGCGCTGCGCGCCACCATCCAGCGGGTAGCGGCCGGTGGGCGCGCCCATCGCCGCCAGCACTTCGGCCTCGGCCTGGCCGACTTGCACCCGGCCAGGCTGGGGCGCCAGCGCGCAGCCTGCCAGGCCGACCACCAGCACGCTGCCGGCCCACAGCGCCAGGCAGCGCCCGGCAACGCCGGCAATGGCGGGGCAGCCGGGCCGGCGCATCACGGCACCGACCGGTAGTTGGCCGGCACGAAGACATAGGCGCCCCCCTCGGCCGCCCGCAATCGGCCCAGGCCGGGGAAGGACAGGTGGGTGGCGCCGACCCAATGGCCCTGCTCGGCCGCGTCGGCATAGGCCTTGGCGCGGGCGGCGGCGGCCGCCTTGGGGTCGGTGTCGAAGGCGATGGTGATGGCGGGCGCGGCGAACTGCACGGCGCCCACATGCATGGCGTCGCCCCACAGCACCAGCTTCTCGCCCTTGCTCTCGACCAGGTAGAAGCTGTGGCCGGGCGTGTGGCCACCGCTGAACTGGGCCCGCACGCCTGGCACCAAGGCGGTGTCGCCGTCGAAGGCCTTGAATCGGTCGGCCTTGACATAGGGGTTGAGCGAGGCCATCGCACCCTGGAAGAAGCCCTTGGCATCGGCCGGTGCGCCGTCCAGATTGGCCTGGCTGAGCCAGTAATCGGCGTCACGCCGATCGGCGCGCACCACGGCATTCGGGAATGCCATGGCACCGGCGCTGGCCAGGCCACCCACATGGTCGGGGTGCATGTGGGTGATGTAGATCTCGTCGACCTGCTCGGGCGTGTAGCCCGAGGCCCGCAGGTTGGCCATCAGCTTGCCCAGCGTGGGGCCGAACAGGCCAGCCGCGCCGGCATCGATCATCACCAGCTTGCTGCCGGTGTTGACCAGGTAGACATTGACCGAGGTCTCGACCGGGTCTTTCAGGTAGCTGCGGGCCAGGGCCTTCTCGGCCGCGTCGGCCGTGGTGTTGCTCAGCAGCTTGGTGACGGGCAGGCCGACGGTGCCGTCGGACAGCGCAGTGACCTCGATCTCGCCGACCATGATGCGGTAGTAGCCGGGCGCCTGGGTCTTGGCCATCGGGCCGGCGGCCTGGGCCGGGCCCAGCGCGGCCAGGGCAATCAGGGCAGCGAGCCGGGTGGCGATGAAGGTGGTGTGTCGGGTCATGCGGGGTCTCCTGGGCAGGCCTTGAACGGCTGCTCAACGATAGCGCATGGCCCATGGGCACGGCAGGCGGTGGGGCATCCAGCCGAGCCGGCCTGGCCGCCGTGGCTGTGGGCTTGAAGGCCTACCCTCGGCAGCATGTCATGGGCCTGGAAGACCAAGTCAGACGGCGCATCCCGCTGCTGGCTTTGGGTTTCTGGGCGGCCGAACGCTGGCTGGGCGGCGGGCACCGATGCCGCCGCACTGGCCGGGCTGGCCAATTTCGGCCTCGCGCCGTTCCAGCATGGGCAGATGGCCACAGTGCGCTGGTTGGGCTACCGGGTGCAGCGCCCCGAGGCGCACTGCCTGCACCATCAACGCGATGTGCATGCCCGCAACATTGGCGACCTGCGGCCTTGGGATTTGCTGTTCGGCACCTTTGCCAAGCCGGCGACGCTGGATGTTAGGGTAGGCTTCCGTCCTGCCAGTCCTGCTGGGTGCGGGCGATGACCGCCTGGCTGGCCGAGCCTTGGCTGGCTGGCCCTGCCCACCTGCATCCGCCGTCAAGGCTGCTGCGTAGGACCAGGCTGGGGTTTTTCTCACTGCCGCCGCTTGCGTCGGGTTTGGCGCGCACCCCTGGTGATGTACACCGCAACACCCGACCGGAGCATCACAACATGACCCGCCCCTTGGCCCAGCGTGCGCTGGCGCTGGCAATCAGCGCCAGCCTGGCCAGCGCCGCCAGCAAGGCCCAGACCACCGATGCTGACGCGCAGGCTCGGGTAGAGATCACCGGCCATTACAACAACGCCGTGGGCAGCAGCGACGCCGCATCGCAAGGCACGATCCGCGCCGAGCTGCTGAAAAGCCGGCCCGCGCTGCGCCCTGGCGAGCTGTTGGAGTTTGTGCCCGGCATGATCGTCACCCAGCACTCAGGCGACGGCAAGGCCAACCAATACTTCCTGCGCGGCTTCAACCTGGACCACGGCACCGACTTTGCCACCAGCCTGAACGGCATGCCGATCAACCTGCCCAGCCACGGCCACGGCCAGGGCTATACCGATTTGAACTTTCTGATCCCCGAGCTGGTGCAGCGCATCGCCTACCGCAAGGGCCCGTACTTTGCGCAAAGCAGCGACTTTGCATCGGCCGGCGCCGCCGACATCGAGTACCGCAAGGCCCTCGATGCGCCGTTCGCCCAGCTCACGCTCGGCCAGCAGGGCTATCGCCGAGGCGTGTTGGCGGGGTCGGTCCAGGCCGCAGCGGGCACCACATTGCTGGGCGCCGTGGAGCTGATGGGCAATGACGGCCCGTGGACTGTCAAAGAGGGCCTGCACCGCGTGAATGGCGTGTTGACCGCCAGCGCCGGCACCACCGCCCAAGGCTGGCAGGCCAGCCTGATGGCCTACGACGCAGGCTGGACCGCCACCGACCAGATCCCGCAGCGCCTGATCGATGCGGGCGTCTACCAGGGTCGGCCGTTCGGCCGTTTCGACACGCTCGACGCCAGCGACGGCGGCAACACCTCGCGTGTCAGCGCGTCCGGGCAATGGCAGCGCCAAAGCGCCGACGGCAGCGCCACCAAGATGTCGGCCTACGCGATGCGCTACCGGCTGCAACTGTGGTCCAACTTCAGCTATGCGCTGGACCGGCCGGCCGCTGGCGACCAGTTTATGCAACAAGACAAGCGCAGCATCGTCGGCCTGGCCGCCAGCCATGCGCTGGACCATGTGCTGGCCGGCCTGCCGGCGCGCAGCGAGCTGGGCCTGCAACTGCGCCACGACCGGGTGCAAGTGGGCCTGTTCGACAGCCTGGCACGCCAGACCACCGGCACCACCCGCGACGATGCGCTGCGCCAGACCCTGATCGGCGTCTACGGCCAGACGGCGGTGGAACTCAGCCCCTGGCTGCGCAGCATCGTCGGCCTGCGGGTCGACCAGTTGCGCACCCGGGTGGACGCGCGCAGCCTGGCCGCCAATTCGGGCACGGCGTACGGCAGCCAGTGGTCGCCGAAGTTGTCCCTGATCGCTGGGCCGTTCTCGAAGTCCGAGGTCTTCTTCAACGCCGGGCGCGGCTTTCACAGCAACGATGCCCGCGGCACCACGGCGCGGCTTGATCCACGCAACCCCGGCCAGGCGGTGGATGCGGTGCCGCCGTTGGTGGCCTCTCGCGGGCTGGAGTTGGGCGGGCGCAGCGAGCTCATCCCGGGCCTGCAAAGCTCATTGGCGATCTGGAGGCTCGATTTCGACTCCGAGCTGGTCTATATCGGCGACGCCGGCGCCACCGAGGCCAGCGGCGCCAGCCGCCGGCGCGGTGTAGAGCTCAACAACCGCTGGGCACCCACTGGCTGGTTGCTGGTCGATGCCGACCTGGCCTGGACCCACGGCCGCTTCGTCAATGGGGACCGCATCCCCAACGCGGTTGACAAGGTGGCCTCGCTGGCCGCCAGCCTGCGCGACCTCGGCCCCTGGAGCGCCAGTCTGCAATGGCGCTACCTGGGTGCGGGTGCGTTGACAGCGGACAACAGCCAGCGCAGCACGCCCACGCTGACCACCAATTTGCGCATCAGCCGCAGCCTGGCGCCGGCCTGGGGCAAAGACAGCGCGATCAGCCTGGATGTCTTCAACCTGGCCGACCGCCGGGTCAATGACATCCAGTATTTTTACCCATCGCAATTGCCCGGCGAAGCAGCGCCGGTGGCCGACCGCCATGTGCACCCGGCCGAGCCGCGCACCTTGCGCCTGACGCTGCGGCTGGGCTACTGAGGCGGGCCGGATCAGGCGCCGCCGGCCCCCGCCGCCATCGGCAAACGCGCCACCTGTGTCGCCTGAGCGGCCTGAGCGGCCTGGGCCGCCCTGACCTCCACCCGCACCTGCTCGGTCAGCTCGGCCTTCAGTGCGCTGAACTCGAGCGTGGTCTTGACCGAGTAATGGCGCGGATGCGGCAGCGCCACCGCCCGGTCCAGCTTGATGCGGCCGGGCCGGGCGCTCATCACTACCACCCGGCTGCCCATGAACACCGCCTCGTCGATGTCATGGGTGACGAAGAGCACAGTCTTCTTCTCGGCCTCCCAGATGCCCAGCAGCAGCTCCTGCATCAGCTCGCGGGTCTGGTGGTCGAGCGCGCCGAAGGGCTCGTCCATCAGCAGCATGCGCGGGCCATTGGCCAGCGCGCGTGCGATCGCCACGCGCTGCTGCATGCCGCCGGAGAGCTGCTTGGGGAAATGGTGCTCGAAGCCGCGCAGGCCGACCTTGTTCAGGAAGCCGTCGGCAACCTCCAACTGCTGGGCGCGCGGCAGGCCGCGCTCGCGCAGGCCAAAGCAGACGTTGTCACGCACCGTCAGCCAGGGGAACAGCGTGTAGCTCTGGAACACCATGCCGCGGTCGGCGCCCGGGCCGCTGATGCGCCGGCCTTCCAGCGTCACCTCGCCGGCGGTCTGCAGGTCCAGCCCGGCGACGATGCGCAGCAGCGTGCTCTTGCCGCAGCCCGAAGGGCCGAGGATGGTGACGAAGTCGTTCTCCATCACCTGCAGGTCGGTGGCCTGCAGGGCCACGGTGGGCACGCCGCCCGACGACGAGGGGAAGCTGCGCGCCACGCCGCGGATGGACAGAAAGGGATCGCTCATGGTATGCCGCTCAACGTCCGAGTTGGGCCCACGGGAACAGCCGCCGGTTGCCCCGCTTGAAAGCCAGGTCGCTGACCAGACCGATCAGGCCGATCACGATGATGCCGAAGATGATCTGGTCGGTGGCCAGCAGGGCCTGGCTGTCGGTGATCATGTGGCCGATGCCGCTGGACGCGCCGATCAGCTCGGCCACGATCACATAGGTCCAGGCCCAGCCCAGCACCATGCGCAGGATCTCGGCAATCTCGGGCGCGGCGCCGGGGATCAGCACCCGCCGCACCAGGCTGGCATCGCTGCTGCCCAGGGTGTAGGCGGCCTCCACCAGATCGCGCCGGGTGTTGCCCACCACCACCGCGATCATCAGCACCAGCTGGAAGAAGCTGCCGATGAAGATCACCGCCAGCTTCTGCGCCTCACCGATGCCGGCCCACAGGATCAGCAGCGGGATGAAGGCGCTGGCCGGCAG
>JANNZD010000334.1:0-1971 GCA_031410435.1 Betaproteobacteria bacterium
GACCACTTGCGGTGCAAGCCGAACCGTTTCGCGCACCAAAAGGTGGCATGGCACCGGGTCTGCCGCCGGCCATCCTGCCCGCAACAAGGCGCGGCCCAGGCCGGCAGCCCAGGCCTGGGCCTGGGCACCCGGTGCCGCCACCAGCAGCAAGGCGGGCGGCAGCGGCAGCGCGGGCTCGGCGTCGGGCAGGGCAGCGGGCATAGGGTGAACCATAACCTGCGGCGCGCGGCCCTGCCCGGTGCCGGACGTCGGCCTGGCACGATTGCTGCATTGCACCAGGCACCGGGTGTAACGCCGCACTCGGCCATCAGGCCTGTGCCCGCACCTGTCCAGGCCACGCCGGCCCCTCCTCCCAGACAGTGCCAGCCCGTGCCAGCCCGTGCCAGCGCGGGCCCGCCCCGCGGCCCCGGCTGCCCGACCGCCGCCACCCCAGCCCCCTTGACAAGCCCCACGTCGCCGCCCAGCCCCGCCGGCGCCCGGCGGCCGTCATCCGAACCCTAGACCCCTGGAGCGTTGCCCATGAAAAAGATGAACCTGGTGCTGATCGGCAATGGCATGGCCGGCGTGCGAACACTCGAAGAGCTGCTCAAGATCGCGCCCGATCTCTACAACATCACGGTCTTCGGGGCCGAGCCGCACCCCAACTACAACCGCATCCTGCTCAGCCCGGTGCTGGCCGGCGAGCAGACCATCGACGAGATCATCCTCAACCCGCTGAGCTGGTATGCCGAGCAGGGCATCACCCTGCACCTGAACCACAAGGTGGTGAAGGTGGACCGCACCCGGCGCCAGGTGATCGCCGAAGACGGCCAGGGCGGCACCACGGTGGCCGACTACGACCGCTTGCTGATCGCCACCGGCAGCCTGCCGTTCATCCTGCCGGTGCCGGGCAAGGACCTGGCCGGCGTGATCGCCTACCGCGATATCGCCGACACCGAGACCATGATCGCCACCGCCAAGACCCACCGTCATGCGGTGGTGATCGGCGGCGGCCTGCTCGGCCTGGAGGCCGCCAACGGGCTGATGCTGCGCGGCATGCAGGTCACGGTGGTGCACCTCATGCCCTGGCTGATGGAGCGCCAGCTCGACGACGTGGCTGGCGGCCTGCTGCGCAAGTCCCTGGAGGACCGGGGCCTGAAGTTCATGATCGGCGCCCAGACCCAGGCCCTGATCGGCGATGCCGACGGCGGCAAGGGGGGACGCGTGATGGCGGTGCAGTTCAAGGACGGCACCGAGGTGCCGGCCGACCTGGTGGTGATGGCCGCCGGCATCCGCCCCAACAACCCGTTGGCGCTGAGCATGGGCCTGCACTGCGCCAATGACGGGCGCGGCGGCATCGTCGTCAGCGACACCCTGCAGACCACCACCGACGCCCGCATCTACGCGGTGGGCGAATGCGCGGCCCACCGCGGCATCGCCTACGGCCTGGTGGCACCGCTGTTCGAGCAGGGCAAGGTCTGCGCCACCCACCTGGCGCAGTTCGGCATCGGCCGCTACACCGGCAGCCAGACCAGCACCAAGCTGAAGGTCACCGGCATCGACCTGTTCTCGGCCGGCAACTTCATGGGCGGCGACCCGGCCCAGGGCTTCGAGGAAATCGTGATGAGCGACCCCTTCGGCGGGGTCTACAAGAAGCTGGTGATCCAGGACGACAAGCTGGTGGGCGCCTGCCTCTACGGCGACACGGTGGACGGCAGCTGGTACTTCAAGCTGCTGCGCGAGGGCCGCAAGATCGCCGACATCCGCGACAAGCTGATGTTCGGCGAAAGCAATATCGGCGATGTCGGCCACCAGGGCCACAGCAAGGCCGCGGCCATGGCCGACAGCGACGAGGTCTGCGGCTGCAACGGCATCACCAAGGGCAGCATCTGCAAGGCCATCAAGGACAAGGGCCTGTTCACGCTGGAGGAGGTGCGCAAGCAGACCAAGGCCAGCGCGTCCTGCGGCTCGTGCACCGGCCTGGTGGAGCAG
>JANNZD010000335.1:0-6514 GCA_031410435.1 Betaproteobacteria bacterium
GCTGAACCTGATGCTGCGGCTGCAGCGCGACTTCGGCCTGACTTACCTGTTCATCTCGCACGACCTGGGCGTGGTGCGCCATATGTGCGACACGGTGGCGGTGATGTACCTGGGCCGCATCGTCGAGCAGGCCGGGCGCGATGCGCTGTTCGCCCAGCCGCTGCACCCCTACACCCGGGCGCTGTGGTCGGCCGCGCCGTCCTTCGACCCGGGCGCGCGCGGCCGTGGCCAGCGCATCCGCCTGCAGGGCGACCCGCCCAGCCCGATCAACATCCCGCCCGGTTGCCGTTTTGCCGGCCGTTGCCCCTATGCGCTGGACGCCTGCCGCAGCAGTGAGCCAGCGCTGCGCGAGGTGCAGCCGGGCCATACCGTGGCATGCCACCGGGTGGGCGACGATGGTGCCGTGCGCTACGGTTGATCCCTTGACGCCGTGACCCTGCTCGGCTTCGAGACCCCGGCGCTGGCCGGCATCGCCATTGCCACGCTGGTGGCCTTCGTGGTGCGCGGCCTGTCGGGCTTCGGCTCGTCGATGATCGGCATCGGTTCGCTCAGCCTGCTGCTGCCGCCGGCCCAGGTGGTGCCGGCCTTCCTGGCCATCGAGCTGCTGACCACGGTCAACCTGCTGCCCGGCGTCTGGCAGCAGATCGACTGGCGCTCGCTGCGCTGGGTGATCGCCGGCTGCGCGCTGGCCACGCCGGCGGGCCTGCTGCTGCTGGCCGGGCTGGACCCCAACCCGATGCGCTTGTTCGTCTCGGCCTGCCTGCTGGTGATCGCGCTGTTGATGCTCAGCGGCCTGGCCCAGCGCCTGGCGCCGAAGCGCACTCCCGGGCCGCTGGGCGCGCTGCTGGCGGGCGCGGCCAGCGGGGTGCTCAACGGCGCGGCCGGCATCGGCGGGCCGCCGGCCATCGTCTTTTACTTCGCCACCACCGGCACGGCGGTGAGCCGGGCCACGCTGATCGCCTTCTTCCTGTTCACCGACGTGTATGCGCTGGCCTGGGCCGGCGGCACCGGCCTGCTGTCCACGGCGGCCTGGCCGCTGATCGTTCTGGCGCTGCCGTTCTCCTTGCTGGGCATCTGGCTGGGTCAGCGTGGCTTTCAGCGCCTGGACGATGCGCGCCTGCGGCGGCTGATCTGGGGCTTGCTGGTGGCGCTGGGGGCGATCGGCGTGGCGGGCGCGGTGGCGCGGATCGCGGGCGGCTGAGCGCCGCAGCGCCCGCTGCGGTTCAGCGCTGCGCCAGCGCCTTCTCGATACTGGCCACCAGGCGGGCGTCGCCGGGCTTCACCTCGCTGGCGAAGCCGGCCACCGGCCGGCCTTGTCGGTCGACCAGATATTTGTGGAAGTTCCAGCCCGGCGCCTGCCCGGTGGCCTGGGACAGGGCCACGAACAGGGGATGGGATTGCTTGCCGACCACCGTGGTCTTGGTAAACATCGGAAAGCGAACGCCGTAGGTATTGAAGCAGAAGCTGGCGATCTGCTGGCTGTCACCGGGCTCCTGCTGGCCGAAGTCGTTGGACGGGAAGCCCATCACCACCAGGCCCTTGGCCGCGTACTGGGCGTGCAAGGCCTCCAGCCCCTGGTACTGCGCGGTGAAACCGCAGTAGCTGGCGGTGTTGACGATCAGCAGCACCTTGCCGGCGTACTGGCACAGGGCCTGCGGCTTGTCGTCCTGCAGGCGGTTGACAGACTGCTGCAGCAGCGCTGGGCAGGCCGCTGCAGCGGGGGCCTGGGCCCGGGCCAGGCTGGGCAGCCAAGGCCAGGCCAGGGCCAGCAGCAGAGGGGCCAGGCGGGGATGAAGGGCAGGCATGGGCAGGCTGCTGGATGAAGGGGAGCTGATGGTGGCAGACCCGGCATGCCGCCTGCCGGCAAGGGGTCTTGCCGTGGCGCTTGAGTCAGGATGCCGGGGTGCGGGCCGAGGTGCGGAGTTACCGAGGCCCGGCCGCTCAGGCCGCCGGCAGCACCGCGCCCACCTGCTGGTAGACCGCCATCTCGAAGCCCATCAGCGTCTCGATCACGCCCATGTCGAAGAAGGGCAGCAGCTGGGTCATCAGCACGCCGCCCACGCCCCGGGTGCGGTCGAGCCAGTAGTAGGAATTGAACACGCCGGCCCAATCGGCCGTGCCAGCGCTGCGCATGCCGGGCAGGTTGGCCTGGGTCAGGTGGAAGCCCAGGCCCCAGCTTTGCGGCACCGGCAGGGACGGCACGTCGTTGGACAGCTCGGGCACGGCCGACTTCATCAGCGCGGGCAGCTGGATCTGGCCGGTATGGCTTTGCAGCGCCATCCGCACTGTCTGCGGCTTCAACACCTTGCCGCCATCGGCCAGCCAGGCCTGCACGAAGCGGCCGTAGTCCTGGACCGTGCCGTAGGAGCCATGGCCGGCCGCGTCCCATTCCGAGCTGGCCGGCAGATCGTGCACCGACGGGGCCAGCGTGCCATCGACTTGCCGCTGCATCACCCTCAGCAGCCGCGCGCGCTGGGCGTCGCTGGGCGAAAAGGTGGAATCGACCATGCCCAGCGGGGCATAGACCTGCTGCTGCAGGTAGCTGCCCAGGCGCTGCCCGCTGACCTGCTCGACCACCAGGCCCAGCCAATCGGTGTTGACGCCGTAGGCCCAGGCCGTGCCGGGGTCGTTGACCAGGGGTGCCGACAGGCTGCGCTTCTCGCCCGACAGCGGGCTGGGGGTGCCAGTCACTGCCAGGTAGCGCAAGAGCTGCTCGTTCGTGAAGAAGTAGCCCAGGCCGGCAGTGTGCGTCATCAGCTGGTGCACCGTGGCCGCGCTGGCCGGCGGGCGCAGGCGCGGCCGGTCACCGTCGAAGCCGTCCAGCACCTGCAGTTCGCCAAACTCGGGCAGGATCGACGCCACCGTGGCATCCAGGTCCAGCCGCCCCTGCTCCACCAGCTGCAAGGCGCCGGTGGTGGCCACGGCCTTGGTCATCGACGCGTTGCGGAACACCGTGTCTGCCCGGGCCTCGCCTGCCGTGCCATGGAACAGCGGGCCGTCGCGGCTGACCACCAGCGCCGCGATGCCGTGCACCGCGCCCTTTGCCACTGCGCCGTCGAGCAGCGCCTGGATCGCAGAGCCATCAAATGCCATGGGTGTCTCCTGGTTTGGGTTGGGGTTTGCCGCAGAGGCGTGCGACGTACCGGGGCCGTCCATTTTGCGCCGACTGCTGGCGCCAGGCGCATTGGGCCGATCCCGATCGCGGTCAGCGATGCGGGCCTTGGCCCGGTTGCAGGGCAATGGCGAGGCCGCTGCGCACCGCACAGACCTGGCCTTCGGCCCGGATGCCGTCGAAGGCCACCGGGGTGCGCCAGGGCCGGCCCTCGCGGGCGACGATCTCACGCAACTGCTGCAGGTAGGGCAGGGCCGTCGCCTGCAAGGCCTGGCGCACCTGCGCCGCATCGGGGTAGGCCGCCAGCGCGTCCCACCACACCGCGCGGCCCGCCAGAAAGCCGGATGCACCGGCGCGGCAGGCATAGCTGACCGCATGCGCAAAGCTGGCGGGCGCGCCGCCGGCCGACAGCATCACCCAAGGCGTGCCCGCGCAGGCCGCACCCATCGCGTGATAGAGGTCTTGCACCGCGGCCGCGCCGGGCGCGTCGGGCGCCGGCAGCCCGGCCATGGGCAGCGGGCTTTCCAGCTTGAACAGGTCGATGCCGAACTCGGGCTTGGCGAAGTCGCGCACGCTGTCAATCACCCGCTGCGGCTGCTTGGCAGCGTCCTCGTCGTAGTTGGGGTCGGCTCCCGGCGCGGCGGCGAAGGGGTGCACCAGCAGCTCGAACACGAAGGCGATGTCGTGCTCGGCGCAAGCCTGGCCGACGGCCCGCACCAGGGCCTGCTGATGGGCCTTGACCGCGTCCGACGCGTCCGGCCGGTACCAGGCCAGCAGCTTCACCGCATCGGCACCCAGCCGGCGGATCTGCGCCACAGACCAGTGCGGGATCAGGCGCGAGCGCCGGCCGTCGGGGGCGTCGTCATAGCGGTGCTCCTCCAGCGTGATCAGCAGGCCGCGGTCGGGCCGCAGATGGGGCGTGGCCGCCGGCAGGCCGAAGTCGGGGTCGACCAGCAGGGCGCTGGCCTGCGGCGCCAGCGCCTCGGCCAGCAGGGCCTTGACCTGCACGATGTCGGCAAAGCCCACCGCATCGGGCGCGATGCCGCGCGCGCTGGCGATGCGCTGCACGATGGGCGGGCGCTGGTCGATGGCCACCATCGAGAACAGGCCGTTGGCGTCGGCCAGCCGGCGCAGGCCCCAGTGCTTGCCCCAGCGTTGCAACGGCCAGGCGGTGGGCGGAGGGGCGGTGTCGGCGGGGTTCATGTCGGTGCCTGCAGGAAGCGGTCGAGCTCGGCCCGGCGCGGCGCACCCAGCACGCCGTCAGGGCGGCTGCATTTCAAGGCTGCGGCGGCCGCGGCAAAGCGCAGGGCGTCGGCATCGCCCTGGCCCTCGGCCAGGGCCAGGGCCAGGGCGCCGTGGAAGACATCGCCCGCGCCCAGCGTGTCCACCACCGCCACCGCAAAGGCCGGCAGCGCTTGTACCGCCTGGCCGCGGCGCTGCCACAGCAGGCCCTGCGCACCCTGGGTGAGCACGGCTACCTCGGCGCCGGCGGCCAGCGCGGCGGCCAGGCCACCGGCATCGGCCGCGCCATGCCAGGCCTGCAGGCCGGGGGTGGAGAACACCGCCCAGCCGGCCAGGCCCACCAGGCGCTGCAGGTCGTCGCGCGGCGCGGTGTCGGCGTCCAGCAGCGCGACGATGCCCAGGCGGCGGGCCTCGGCCAGCGCCGCCTCGGCCCAGTGCACGCAGCGCGGGTCGGCCAGCAGCGCGTCGGCGCCGGCCAGCGCGGCCGCCTCGAAGGGCGGGGCCTTGGCCAGCGCATCGCCCCGGTGGTTGACGATGGTGCGGTCGCCGCTGGCGTCGACGATCACCGCCGACACCGAGCTGGACGCACCGGCCACCCGCCGCAGGCCGCTGGCATCCACGCCCTCGCGCGCCAGGTGGTCGGCAAACAGTGCGGCCGCCGCGTCGTCGCCCACCGGGGCCAGCAGGCGGGCGCGGGCGCCCAGGCGGGCGGCGGCCACCAGGGCATTGCAGGTCATGCCGCCCACGCCCTGGTGGTAGCGCTGGGCGGCGGTCTTCAGGCCGGCGGCCGGTGCCGCCCGGGTGCTGAACAGGTGGTCGATCGCCACATGGCCCACGCCCACCAGCTGGCAGGGCCCGGGTCGGCTGGCGTGGCCGGCCTCAGCCACCGGGCGCCAGCAGGGGTTTGACCAGCTCGCCGGCGGCGAAGCGCGGAAAGACCTCGGCAAAGCGGTCCAGGCCGAAGGTCTGGTCGACCAGGCGGCGGTAGTCGGCACGACGCGCGCGCAGCAGCCCCAGGTTGGCAGCGAAGTCGGCCTTGGGGAAATAGAAGGAGCGCACCATGTAGAAATCCTTGCGGCGGACCGGCTTGGTCTCTTCGATCGTCCAGGGCTGGTCGTTCTCGCCCAGCAGCAGCAGCACGCCGCGCGGCCAGACCACCGTCAGGCCCTGGTTGCGCGCCGCATGCGCGCCGCTGGATTCAATCACGGCATGGAAGCGGCGCGACAGATCGCCCACCGGGTGAGGCCGGGCGCCCAGTGTCTCGGCCAGGGCCAGGCGGCCGGGCCGCGGGTCACTGACCCAGATCTGGCGCCAGCCCAGCTCTTGTGCGGCCACCAGCGCGCCCAGGCCGACCGGGCCGGCGCCGGTAATCAGCAGGTCGGCTTGCGCGCCGGGCAGCAGCGGCTGCACAGTGCGCAGGCCATGGGCCGCCGTGCCGATGGTGTCGAGCAGCAGCGGGGCCAGGTCGTCGTCGATGTCGTCGGGCACCGGCATCAGGCATTGCTCGGGCACGGCCAGGGCCTGGGCATAGCCGCCCGGCCGGTTCCAGCCCAGCAGGGTGGATTCGCTCAGGCACAGGTGGGTGTCGCCGCGCGCGCAGCTGGCGCAATGGCCGCAATGCACCGGCATGAAGACGCAGCAGCGCCGGCCGTGCAGCGCGTGGCCGGGCTGGTCGACGCTGCCGAAGATCTCATGGCCGGGGGTGTGCTCGGCCCCGCGCTGCCACAGCTTGGTGTCGCTGCCGCACAGCGCAGTGCGGCCCACCCGCAGCAGCACCTCGCCGGCGGCCGGCTCGGGCCAGGCGGCTTCGCGCAGCGCGATGCGCCGGTCACCGTCGAAGGCGATGGCTTGCATCGGGCAGCGTGCGTGTCGACCCCGGCTCAGGCGCCGGTGGGCTCCAGCACCACCTTGGCCGCCGGCTGGCGGCCGTGGTGCAGATCCTGGAAGGCCTGGGGCCCGTCGGCCAGCGGCCGCCGCGCCACCCAGCACAGATCACCGAACACGCCGCGGTCCAGCGCGGCCACGGTGGCCTTCAGGTCGGCCATGCTGTAGGTGTAGGTGCCCAGCAGGGTGATCTCGGCCAGCGTCAGCTTGCGCATGTCGATCTCGCTGGCCCAGTCCTGCAGGCCGATGTGCATCACCACGCCACCGGGCTTGACG
>JANNZD010000336.1:0-4347 GCA_031410435.1 Betaproteobacteria bacterium
CGCTGGCCCGGGCCGCAGCCGCCGGCACTGCGGCCCGGCGCATCTTCGTGATCGGTGGCGCCGCGCTGTTTGCCCAGGCTCTGCCTGTGGCGGACGAATTGCTGCTCACCGAGATCGATGCCGACCTGCCGGGCGACACCCGTTTCCCGGCCTGGGACCGCCAGGATTTCAGCGAGTCTGCCCGCGATGCCCGCCCCGCCGGCGGCCCGGGTCGGCCTGCGTTTGCCTTTGTCACCTACCAGCGCCTGCGCTGAAACCTCCAGGAGATCACCCCATGTCAGGACACGGCTTCCACGTCCACGGCCCGCACGACCATGAGCTTGAGCATGTGGCCGAACACGGCAGCAAAGACAGCTTTGCCGGCAATATCGCGGTGGCCACGGCCATCCTGGCCACCATCGGCGCCCTGTTCTCCTACATGGGCGGCGCGACCCAGGCCAATGCCGGCCTGTACAAGAACAATGCCGCGATCAAGAAGACCGAGGCCAGCAACCAGTGGAACTACTACCAGGCCAAGAGTGGCAAGCAGAACCTGGCCGAGCTGTCCATCGTGCTGCTGCCAGACGACAGGAAGCCCCAGTACCAGCAGGAAGTGGAGCGCTACAAGAAGGAAAAGGCCGAGATCAAGCTGGCTGCCGAGAAGCTGGAGGCCGATGCCACCCGGTGGGACAAGCAATCCGACGACCAGATGCACCTGCACCACCGCTGGGCCCAGGCCACCACCGCGCTGCAGGTGTCGATCGCGCTGGCCGCGATGGCCCTGCTGACCCGTCGCAAGTGGCTGCAGTACGGCATGTTCGGCGTGGCGTCCGTGGGGGTGGTGCTGGGCGGCTTGGCCGTGGCCCACGTTTGAGCCACCCCGCCCCGGCCGCAGGGGCCGGTGAGCGGATGAACGGGACCACGTAGCCCTCGCCCATTCCCACCACTGCACAGTGGCGGCGGCATTTGTCGATGCGGGTGTCGACATCGTCGAAGCCGGGCCGGGTCATTGGGGTCGGCAACGGTGTTGACAGCGTCGGCCACGGCAGCCTCTCGCACGCCGGCAGACTAGACTGCCGCCATGCCCGACCCAGCCAACCTGCAAGACAGCGAAGACAGCCTGCACCAGCCCCGCCTGTGGCGTGACAAGGGCTGGACCGCCCGCGTGATCAAGAACGAGGACGACGAGGGCTGGGCCGTGGCCATGTACCTGGCCGGCCAGAGCGAACCTGCACTGGTCGGCCCCTGGACCATGGGCCGCGACAAGAAGAACCCCAAGCCGCTGGACACCAACGCCTTCAACACCCTGGTCAAGACCGCCAGCGAGGTGATCCGGCGCCATGAGCAGCACCTGCAGGCCACCCTGCACAAGCAGCTCACGGTGGATGTGGCGGGCCGGCGTTACCAGGTGCAGCTGGACATCGCGCCCGATGACGAGTCGCCCAGCGCCACCCTCAGCGCCCGGGATGCCGACGGCGCTTTGCTGGCCCGGGTCGGCGCCTCACCGGCCTTCCGGCTGGACCGCGCCAGCGCCACTGCCTGGATCGAAGGTGGCTTCCAGCGCCCCCGCTGAGGTGCCGCCCGCCGGCCTGTCCCCGGCTGCCAGGTCGGGCACCACGGCCCCTGGCGCGCGCCCGCCGGGGGTCTGGCGGGCCGCGCTGGTCGGCCTGTGGCTATTGCTGTGCGGCGCGGCCCTGCCGGCGCAGGCCGGCACCGCCCAGGTGGCGGTGGCGTCCAACTTTGCCGGCACGCTGGCAGCGCTGGCCCCCGGCTTCGAGGCTGCCACCGGCCACCGCCTGCAGGTCTCGGCCGGGCCAACCGGCCGGCTGGGCACCCAGATTGCCGCCGGGGCGCCCTTCCAGGTCTTGCTGGCCGCCGACCAGGCCACCCCGGCCCGGCTGGAGGCCGCCGGCCACGCCGTGCCCGGCACCCGTTTCACCTATGCGGTGGGGCAACTGGTGCTGTGGAGCCGCCAGCCCGGCCTGGTCGACCCCCAGGGCGCGGTGCTGGCCCATGGCCGCTTCAGCCACCTGGCCATTGCCAACCCCAAGTTGGCGCCCTATGGCGCTGCGGCGATGGCGGTGTTGCAGGCGCGCGGCCTGGCCGACCGGCTCGCGCCCCGCCTGGTCACCGCCGAAAGCATTGCCCAGGCCCATGCCTTTGTGCGCAGCGGCAATGCCGAGCTGGGCTTCGTCGCCTGGTCGCAACTGGTCGCGCCGGGTCAGGTGCTGACAGGCTCGTATTGGCGGGTGCCGGCGGCCCTGCATCCCCCGATCCGGCAAGACGCCGTGCTGCTCGCGCCCGGCCGGGGCCAGGCCGCGCCGCAGGCCTTGCTGGCCTACCTCAAGACGCCGGCCGCCCAGGCCCTGATCCGGGCCCAGGGCTATGCGGGGCCCCGGCCTTGACCGCCGCCGACTGGGCCACGGTGCAGCTGACCCTGGCCCTGGCCGGGCTGAGCACCGCCTTGCTGCTGCTGCTGGGCACGCCGCTGGCCTGGTGGCTGGCCCGCACCCGCTCGGCGCTCAAGCCGCTGATCGCCGCCGCCGTGGCCATGCCGCTGGTGTTGCCGCCCACGGTGCTGGGCTTCTATCTGCTGCTGCTGATGGGGCCCCAGGGGCCGATAGGGCAGCTGACCGAGGCGCTGGGCCTGGGCCGCCTGCCCTTCACCTTTGGCGGGCTGCTGGTGGCGTCGGTTGCCTATTCGCTGCCCTTCGTGGTGCAGCCGGTGCAGCAGGCCTTCGAGGCCATCGGCGAGGCCACGCTGGAGGCCGCCGCCACGCTGCGCGCCGGCCCCTGGGACCGCTTCTTCCACATCGCCCTGCCGCTGGCCCGGCCCGGCCTGCTCACCGCCAGCGTGCTGGGCTTCGCCCATACCGTGGGTGAGTTCGGCGTGGTGCTGATGATTGGCGGCAACATCCCGGGCCAGACCCGGGTGCTGTCGGTGGCGCTGTTCGAGCATGTGGAGGCCGGCGAACTGGTCCAGGCCCACCGCCTGGCGGGCGGCCTGGTGCTGTTCTCGATGGCAGTGCTGCTGCTGATGTACCGGGCCCAGCGCCGGTCGAGTGCCCTGGCGGCTCCGCAGCGCGCATGATCGATGCCCGCCTGGCCGTGCAGCATGGCGCGGGCTTCCGCCTGGCGGTAGACCTGCAACTGCCAGCGCGCGGCGTGACCGCGCTGTACGGGCCCTCGGGTTGCGGCAAGACCACCTTGCTGCGGGCGGTGGCGGGCCTGGTGCGGGCCCAGGGCCGGTTCAGCATCGATGGCGAGGTCTGGCAGGACGATGCCCGCGGGCAGTGGCGGGCGCCGCACCAGCGCGCGGTGGGCTATGTGATCCAGGAGGCGGCGCTCTTCCCCCACCTCAGCGTGCGCGGCAATCTCGACTTTGCACTGCGGCGCAGGCGGCGTGGCCAGCCGGCCGCTGGCCCGGCCCCGGCCCCGACGCTCGACCTGGATGGCTTGATCGACCTGCTGGGCCTGGCCGCGTTGCTGCAACGTGCGCCCGCCACCCTGTCGGGCGGTGAGCGCCAGCGCGTGGCCATCGCCCGGGCGCTGGCCAGCGGGCCGCGCTGCCTGCTGATGGACGAACCCCTGGCCGCACTGGACGCCGAGCGCAAGGCCGAATTGCTGCCCTACCTGGAGGGCCTGCACCGGGCCCTGGCCCTGCCGGTGCTGTATGTCAGCCATGCGCTGGACGAGGTGATGCGGCTGGCTGACCACCTGGTCTTGCTGCGCGCCGGCCAGGTGCTGGCCGAAGGCGCGCTGGCCCGCCTGCTGGCGCGCACCGACCTGCCGCTGGCGCGCCAGGACGACGCCGGCGTGGTGATCGACGCCCGGGTGCTGGCCCAGGACGCCGCCTATGGCCTGACCCAGATCGGGTTTGCCGGCGGCAGCCTGTGGCTGGGCGCCAACGCGGCCGGCACCGGGGCGCGGGTGCGGGCACGTGTGCTGGCCCGCGATGTGAGCGTGGCGCGCCTGGCGCCGCTGCAGAGCAGCCTGCTCAATGTGCTGCCGGTGAGGCTGGATGCGCTGCAGGTGGAGCTGCACACCGTGCTGCTGCGCCTGGCCCTGGCCGGCCCGGGCGCCGACCCGGCCGGCCCGGCCGCGGTGCAGCTGCTGGCACGCATCACCCGGCGCAGTTGCGACACCTTGGCACTGGTGCCCGGCGACAGGCTGTTCGCCCAGATCAAAGGGGTGGCGCTGATGTGAGCCCCGGCCTTCGGGCCGCAGGGCTCAGACCTGACTTTGACAGTTCCAGGGCACATAGCCTCGGTTCTGGCGTGTCTGGGTTGTGTAAGTCATTGATTTGACGAGGTCGAGAGGGCTCAAGCAGCACCAGATGCCTAGATACATGGATTGCCGTAGGGCTCT
>JANNZD010000337.1:0-2977 GCA_031410435.1 Betaproteobacteria bacterium
CCTGCCTGGTGCTGCTCTTCATTGCGGCGCGGCGCAGGGCGCCCGCGGCCGGCGTCGACGACAACACCACCGGCCACATCTGGGACGAAGACCTGCGCGAGATGAACAACCCGCTGCCACGCTGGTGGATGTGGCTGTTCATCATCACCGTGGTGTTCGCCGGCATCTACCTGGCGCTGTACCCCGGCCTGGGCACCAACCCCGGTGCGCTGAAGTGGAGCAGCAGCGGCCAGTGGGAGACCGAGCAGCAGAAGGCCTACGCCACCATGGCACCGGTCTACGCCAAGTTCACCGCCATGCCGGCGGATGCACTGGCCAAGGACCCGCAGGCCATGGGCATCGGCGAGCGGCTGTTCGTCAACAACTGCGCCCAGTGCCATGGCTCGGACGCGCGTGGCAGCAAGGGCTTTCCCAACCTGACCGACGGCGACTGGCTGGGCGGCACCGGGCCGGAATACATCCAGAAGACCGTCACCGGTGGACGCGTGGTCATGATGCCGCCGATGGCTGCGGCGGTGGGCAGTGGCGATGACGTGAAGAACGTGGCCAACTACGTGCTCAGTCTGTCGGGCAGCCCGCACAACAACGTGGCGGCCCAGTTGGGCAAGGCCAAGTTCGGCGTGTGCGCCGCCTGCCACGGCGCCGACGGCAAGGGCAACCAGGCCCTGGGTGCACCCAATCTGAGTGACAAGGTGTGGCTGCATGGCTGGGGCGAAGAAGCGGTGATCAGCATCATCAACGGCGGCAAGACCAATGTGATGCCGGCCTTCGACCAGCGCCTGTCGGCCGAGCAGATCCAGGTGCTGGCCGCCTATGTCTGGAGCCTGTCGCAGACCGGCGCCTTGGCCGCGCGCTAGCCAACCCGCGCTGGCCTGGCCTTGCCCATGACCGAAGCCGAGCTGGCCGCCCCGGGGGGCGCTGCGCCCGGGGCTGCGGCATTGGCCGATGCGCGCGGCCTGGTCGGTGACGACGCCGCTGCGGCAGTGGTGTCGCTCTACCAGCAGCAGAAGAAGATCTATGCCCGATCGGTGAGCGGCCTGTTCGCCACCTGGCGCTGGTCGCTGGTCTGGCTGACCCAGCTGCTGTTCTACGGCACCCCTTGGCTGGTCTGGAACCAGCGCCAGGCGGTGCTGTTCGACCTGGGCGCGCGCCGCTTCTACATCGGCCCGCTGGTGCTGTATCTGCAGGATTTCATCTACCTCACCGCCTTGCTGATCATCTCGGCCTGGGCGCTGTTCCTGTTCACTGCAGTGGCGGGCCGGCTGTGGTGCGGATTTGCCTGCCCGCAGACGGTCTACACCGAGATCTTCATGTGGGTCGAGCGCAGGATCGAAGGCGACCGCGTCGTCCGCATCAAGCGCGACGCCGGCGCCTGGACCTTGGACAAGCTGTGGCGCAAGGCCGCCAAGCAGGCGGTCTGGGTGGCGATCGGGCTGTGGACCGGCTTCACCTTCGTCGGCTACTTCACGCCGATCAAGAGCCTGGCTGGCGCCGCAGGCCAGGCCGGGCTGGGCCCCTGGGAGTGGTTCTGGGTCTTGTTCTACGGCCTGGCCACTTACGGCAATGCCGGCTTCCTGCGCGAGCAGGTGTGCAAATACATGTGCCCCTATGCGCGCTTCCAGAGCGCGATGTTCGACAAGGACACGCTGATCATCAGCTACGACAGCGAGCGCGGCGAGCCACGCGGCTCGCGCTCGCGCAAGGCCGACCCGGCCCGGCTCGGCCTGGGCGCCTGCATCGACTGCAGCCTGTGCGTGCAGGTCTGCCCCACCGGCATCGACATCCGCAAGGGCCTGCAGTACGAATGCATAGGCTGCGCCGCCTGCATCGACGTCTGCGACGGGGTGATGGACAAGATGCAGTACGCCCGAGGCCTGATCCGCTACGACACCCAGAACGGCCTGGCCCAGCACCTGACCCGTGCGCAGCGCCTGCGCCGCGTCTTGCGGCCCCGGGTGCTGGTCTACAGCGGCCTGCTGGTGGTGGCGGTGGCGGCCTTGCTGGCCAGCCTGGTGATGCGCCACCCCTTCAAGGTGGATGTGGTGCGCGACCGGGCAGCGCTGGCCCGTCTGGTGGACGATGGCCAGATCGAGAACCTCTACCGCCTGCAGCTGATGAATGCCACCGAGGCGCCCCAGCAGTACCGGCTGGCGGTTTCGGGCCTGCCCGGCTTGACGCTGGCGCAGGCGCCAGCGCTTCAACTGGCGCCGGCCGAGGCGCGCTGGGTGACGGTGGTGGCGCGCCTGCTGCCCGCATCGGCCCAGCAGCTGGGCCCGGGCGCCCATGCCATGCAATTCGAGATCAGCCTGGTGGCCCAAGATACCGCAGGCCGCGAGGCCGCCCCGGTGACCCTGAGTGAGCAATCAACCTTTGTGGTGCCGCGTTGAGCGGCAGGAGACAAGCATCATGCAAGACCCCGTGCTGACAACCGGCCTGGCGCCGGCCACCCCCCCGGCAGCGCTGGCAGCCGCCGCAGCCGCACCGGCGCCCGAGTCCTCGCCCGCCTGGTGGCGGGTGGGCATGGTCTGGCTGGTGCTGGGCGGGCCGGCCGTGGTGGTGGTGGCGGCCATCGGCACCGCGGTGGTGGCCTACCTGGGTGCCGATGAAGTGCTGGTGGAGACCCCGTCGGCGCGCCACGCGCCGGTGCGCCCGACCGGCCAGACGCCGGCGCTGATTGCGCGCAACCATGCGGCCACGGCGGCGCCCGCAGCCGACCGATGAGCCGCCGGGCGCCGCGCGATGAGCCAGTGGCTGGCGCTAGCCGCCGCGGATGTCAACCGGTCAAAAGCCAGGCCTGCTGCGCCTGCCGGGCGGGCACGGGCCGACCGCAGCGGCGCGGGCTGAGAGCCTGTGATTTATTCCGACATGCCCGCTCACCACCCCAAAAGACGCCCGCTCGTCGTTGCAAATGCTCGTCATAGCCCGGGCTATGACTGCGCTTTGCGCCTAGATCGCGCGCCTTTTTGGGCGTTGCTCG
>JANNZD010000338.1:0-11414 GCA_031410435.1 Betaproteobacteria bacterium
TCGGTGGAATTGGCGCCGCCCAGGCCGGCCACATGGCGGGCAAATTCGATGGTGGCCACCTGCATGCCCAGGCAGATGCCCAGGTAGGGCAGCTGGTGCTCGCGGGCGTACTGCACCGCGACGATCTTGCCCTCGATACCGCGCTTGCCGAAGCCGCCGGGCACCAGGATGGCGTTGAATTGGCTCAGCTGGCCGGCATTGGCCGGGGTCAGGGTCTCGGCATCCACATACTCGATCTTGACCCGTGCATGTTCGTGGATGCCGGCATGGCGCAGGGCCTCGTTCAGCGACTTGTAGGAATCCGACAGGTCGGTGTACTTGCCGCACATCGCGATGGTGACTTCATGCCGGGGGTGCTGCACCTCGTCGACCAGCCGGTCCCAGCGCGCCAGGTTGGCGGCCTTGGTCAGCAGCTGCAGTTTCATGCAGATCTGCTCGTCCAGGCCCTGCTCGTGCAGCAGGCGCGGCACCTTGTAGATGGTGTCCACATCCCACATGCTGATCACGCCATGCTGCACCACATTGGTGAACAGCGAGATCTTCTCGCGCTCCTCGAAAGGCACCTCGCGGTCGGCCCGGCACAGCAGCACGTCGGGCTGGATGCCGATCTCGCGCAGCTTCTGCACCGTATGCTGGGTCGGCTTGGTCTTGAGCTCTCCGGCCGCCGCGATCCAGGGCACATAGGTCAGGTGGACGAAGGCGGTGTTGGTGGGGCCGAGTTTGAGGCTGAGCTGGCGCACCGCCTCCAGGAAGGGCAGCGATTCGATGTCGCCTACCGTGCCGCCGATCTCGACGATGGCCACGTCCACATCCACCGCGCCGCGCTTGATGAACTCCTGAATCTCGTTGGTGACATGCGGGATCACCTGCACCGTCTTGCCCAGGTAGTCGCCGCGGCGCTCTTTCTCGAGCACGCTCTTGTAGATCTGCCCGCTGGTGAAGTTGTTGCTGCGCTTCATCCGGGTGGTGATGAAGCGCTCGTAATGGCCCAGGTCGAGGTCAGTCTCGGCGCCATCGTCGGTGACGAAGACCTCACCATGCTGGAACGGGCTCATCGTGCCCGGATCGACGTTGAGGTAGGGGTCCAGCTTGATGAGGGTGACCTTCAAGCCGCGCGATTCGAGGATCGCCGCCAGCGAGGCCGATGCGATGCCCTTGCCGAGGGAGGACACCACACCGCCGGTGACGAAGACGTACTTGGTCATGTCATGCGCACCCTGGGAGCGGCCGCTGGGCGGCCACAGGAATGCTCTGGTGGTAAAGCGCGATTATAGGCGGGGGGCGGGGGCTGGCCGGCTCGGGCTCCGCACCCGCCGGCTCATGCCGCCAGGTGCTCGGTGCGGGCGTCCAGCACGCCCTCGGGGGCGTCGGCGTCGTCGGGCGTCTCGTTGTCGAGCAGGCGTTGCATGCGCCCGCTGTCCAGGTCGCCGGTCCACTTGGCCACCACCACGGTGGCCACGCCGTTGCCGATCAAGTTGGTCAGCGCGCGGGCCTCGGACATGAAGCGGTCGATGCCCAGGATCAGTGCCAGCCCGGCCACCGGCACATTGCCCACCGCCGACAAGGTGGCCGCCAGCACGATGAAGCCCGAGCCGGTGACACCGGCCGCGCCCTTGCTGGTCAGCAGCAACACCAGCAGCAGGGTGATCTGCTGCATCAGCGACATCGGCGTGTTGGTGGCCTGGGCAATGAACACCGCAGCCATCGTCAGGTAGATCGAGGTGCCGTCCAGGTTGAAGCTGTAGCCGGTGGGCACGACCAGGCCGACCACCGACTTCTTGGCGCCCAGGTTCTCCAGCTTGGCCATCATGCGCGGCAGCACTGACTCGCTCGACGAGGTGCCCAGCACGATCAGCAGCTCTTCCTTGATGTACTTGATGAACTTCCAGATCGAAAAGCCGTGCAGCCTGGCAATGCTGCCCAGCACCACGAAGATGAAGAACAGGCAGGTGGCGTAGAAGGTGGCCATCAGCTGGCCCAGCTGCAGCAGTGAGGCCACGCCGTATTTGCCGATGGTGAAGGCCATCGCGCCGAAGGCGCCGATTGGGGCCACCTTCATGATGTAGCCGACGATCACAAACAGCACATGGCTGAACTTCTCGATGAAGTCGAACACCAGCGTGCCGCGGCCGCCGAACTTGTGCAGCGCAAAGCCGAACATCACCGCGAACAGCAGCACCTGCAGGATCTCGCCCTTGGCAAAAGCATCCACCACGGTGCTGGGGATGACATTGAGCAGGAAGTCAGTGGTGCTGGCCATCTTGCCCGGGCCGGTGTAGGCCGAAATGCCCTTGGTATCGAGCGACTTGACGTCGATGTTCATGCCCGCGCCGGGCTGCACCAGGTTGATGATCAGCAGACCGACGATCAGTGCCAGGGTGCTGACGACCTCGAAGTACAGCAGCGCCAGGCCACCGGTCTTGCCCACTTTCTTCATGTCCTCCATGCCGGCGATGCCGACGACGACGGTGCAGAAGATGATCGGCGCGATGATCATCTTGATCAGCTTGATGAAGCCGTCGCCCAGCGGCTTCATCGCCGCGCCGGTCTCGGGCCAGAAATGGCCCAGCAGCACGCCGATCACGATGGCGGTGATCACCTGCACATAGAGCGAGCGGTAGAAGGGGCGGCGTTCAGGCGCGCCGGCGGCGGGAGAGTCAGGTTTGATGGCCATCAGGGTTTCCTCCAGGGTGCGTCATGATGCGCCGCAGCAATCGCTCTGAAATCCGTAGTTCCCGATCCGTAGTAACCGCAGTGCCCCCGTCGCCTGCCGGTGCGGCCCTGGCCGGCCAGGCCTTCAACCGGCCGGCATCGTGGCCAGCAGTGCCAGCACCGCGGCAGCGGTCTCCTGCGGCTTTTCCATCGGGTAGAGATGGGTGCCCTCCATCCACATGAAGCGCTCGCCGGCCAGCGCATGGGCAGGGCCCAGCCCGCCCTGGCGCACCTCGCGCGAGCGGGTGCCGGCGATGAAGCCCACCGGGCAGCGCAGCGGATGGCGGCGCAGCACGGTGCCCAGGTGGTGGGGCAGGGTGTCGTAGATGCGTGTCTCGACCGCCCGGTCGAAGGCCAGCACGCGCTGGCCGCCGCGCGGCTCGGTGCCGGCGGCCACGTAGTCGGCCAGCATGCCGGGTGCCCAGCGCGCGAACATTGGCTTGGCGCCGTAATGGTCCAACACCGCCTGGCGCGACGGCCACTCGTGGCGGCGGGTGATCGACACCTTGCCCGGCCCGACCCGCTGGATCAGCCGGCTGCGCTTGAGCACCTGCACCGTGTGCGAGCGCCAGCCGGTGATCACCGGTGAATCCAGCATCACCAGGCCGCGCGCCAGGTCGGGCCGCTTGCTGGCGGCCAGCAGGCTGAGCAGGCCGCCCAGCGAATGGCCCACCAGATGGGCACCCTGCGGTGCCTGGGCGTCGATGAAGTCGATCAGCTGGTCGCGCAGCCGCGGCCAGTTGCTGGTGACGGGGTAGCGCGGGTCGTGGCCGAACTTGTCCACTGCCAGCACGCGCCAGCTGGCATCGCGCCAGAGCTTGAACAGTTGCCGATAAGTGCCGGCCGGGTAGCCGTTGGCATGCGAGAAGACGAGGGTGGGTTTGGGCATGGGCCGTCGGGCGGGGCCGAAGGTCGGCCGGTGCAGCATTGTCCGGGCCGGTCGACCGCATGCGGGCAGTGGTGTTTAGACTGCGGGCTCCAGCCCGCGCTGGGCCGGCGCGGGGTCGGCCCGGCCTGGGCTTCACCTTGGCGCATTCCATGCTCAACCCCATCATCTTTGCGGTGCCGGTGTTCCTGCTGATGATGGCGGCCGAATTCGCCATCGCCCGCCGCCGCGGCCTGCCGCTGTACCGGGCGGCCGATACGGTGTCGAGCCTGTCGCTGGGCATCGTCAGCCAGCTGGTGGGGGTGTTCACCAAGCTGGCCACGCTGGGCATCTACACCCTGGTCTACCAGCATGCCGCGCTGTGGCAGCTGCCGGCCGATTCGCCTGCGGTGTGGGTGGGCGCTCTGCTGGCCTATGACCTTTGCTACTACTGGGTGCACCGCTTGGGCCACGAGGTGAATATTCTCTGGGCCGCCCATGTGGTGCACCACAGCAGCGAGGAATACAACCTGTCGACGGCGCTGCGCCAGAGCGGCACCGGCTTCCTGCTGGGCTGGATCTTCTACCTGCCGATGGCGCTGCTGGGCGTGCCGCCGCTGGTGTTCGTGATCGTCGGGCTGGTCGACCTGCTCTACCAGTTCTGGGTGCACAGCCGGCTGGTGGGCAAGCTGGGCTGGTTCGACCGCGTGTTCTGCTCGCCCAGCAACCACCGGGTGCACCATGGCCAGAACGATTACTGCCTGGACCGCAACTACGGCGGCCTGCTGATCGTCTGGGACCGGCTGTTCGGCACCTTTGTCGAAGAGCGCGAGGGCGAGCCCATCGTCTACGGCATCCGCGGCCAACTGCGCAGCTGGAACCCGCTGCGCGCCAACGGCCATGTCTACGCCGCGCTGTGGCAGGACATGCTCCTCACCCGCCGCTGGTCCGACAAGCTGCGGGTGCTGGTCAAGCGCCCTGGCTGGCGGCCGGCCGATGCGGCGGCGGCGGCGCCCAGGCGGCCCTATGTGCTAGCCGACTTTCAGCGCTATGCGCCGCCGCTGCCGGCGGCCTTGGCTTGGCACGCCTTGCTGCAACTGGCGGTGCTGATGGCTTTCGGGCTGCACTTTCTGGCCATGGCGCCGCAGCTGGCCTGGCTGCCGGGCCTGATTTACGCGGCGCTGCTGGTGGCCCAGTTGGCGCTGCTGTCGCGGCTGTGCGAGCGGGGCCCGGCGGGGCGCGCGCTGGAGGCCGGCCGGCTGCTGGCCGGGGTGCTGATGGTGGCGGTGTCGCCGCTGCATGGCCGGCCCTGGCTGGCGCTGGCCGCAGCGGCGGCGCTGGCGGGTGGCTGGTTGCTGTGGCGGGCCGAGGCGCCGCCGGCGGCCGCTATGGGCCCCGGCAGCCCGGCGGCATGAGCGTCGCGCCGGCCGGGCCAGCGGGCGCCCGTCGCCTCAAACCACGCGCTCTTCCGGCTTGCTGATCTTGCGCATCGGTTCATAACGCGACGCCGCTGGGGCCAGCAGCGGGTGCTCGGCCGCGCCGCCGTCCCAGACCGGGTCGGTGATGCCCTCGAAAACCTCGCGCAGCCTTTGCCCCCAGGTGCTGTGGATCATCTGGAAGTAGGGGTTGTGCTCGTCGATACAGACGATCTGATCGCTCTGGAAGCTGCCCTCGCGGTAGACCAGCAGGTCGAGCGGCAGGCCCACGCTCAGGTTGGATTTCAGCGTCGAGTCCATCGACACCAGCGCGCATTTGGCGGCCTCGTCCAGCGGCGTGGTGGGTGTCAAGACCCGGTCGAGGATGGGCTTGCCGTACTTGCTCTCGCCCACCTGGAAAAAGCAGGTCTCGCGGGTGGCCTCTATGAAGTTGCCGGCCGAATAGACCAGGAACATGCGCATCGCCTCGCCCTTGATCTGGCCGCCGAAGATCATGCTGGCATTGAAGTCGATGCCGGCGGCCTTCAGGCTCGGGCCGTCCTGCTGGTAGACCCGGCGCACGGCCGCGCCCAGCACCCGCACCGCGTCGAACATGCTCTGGGCGTTCCAGATCGTCAGCGCGGGCTGGTCGGGGCCGCGGTCGATCTTCTCCAGTTGCAGGATCTCGCGCACGCTTTGGCTGATGCTCAGGTTGCCGGCCGATAGCAGCACCATGAAGCGGTCGTCGGGCTTCTCGTAGACGATCATCTTGCGGAAGGTGCTGATCTGGTCGATGCCGGCATTGGTGCGGCTGTCGGACAGGAAGACGAGGCCGGCGTTCAGGCGGATGCCGATGCAATAGGTCATGGGTGTCGGGGGTTCGGGCCGGTCAGGCGGGAGAAGTCAGGGACTTGAGGCGGTACAGCGCGTCCAGCGCTTCGCGCGGGGTCAGGGCATCGGGGTCGATTGTCGCCAACGCGGCCTCGACGGACGACGGCTCGGGCGCTGCGGCCTCGGCGGGCGCCGCGGCGAACAGGTCCACCTGCGCATCACCGGCACGGGCCTTGGCCTCCAGCGCCTCCAGCGTGGCACGGGCCTGGCGCACCAGCGCGGCGGGCATGCCGGCCAGGCGCGCCACCTGCACGCCGTAGCTGCGGCTGGCCGGGCCGGGCTCGATGGCATGCAGGAAGATGATGTCGTGGCCGGCCTCCACCGCCGAGACATGCACGTTGAGCGCCCGCTCATGCCGGGCCGGGAACTCGGTCAGCTCGAAGTAGTGGGTGGCAAACAGCGTGAAGGCGCGGTTCTTGTCGTGCAGTTGGCTGGCGATCGCGCCGGCCAGCGCCAGGCCGTCGAAGGTGCTGGTGCCACGACCGATCTCGTCCATCAGCACCAGTGAAGCCTCGGTGGCTGCATGCACGATGGCGGCGGCCTCGGTCATCTCCAGCATGAAGGTCGACTGGGCATTGACCAGGTCATCGGCCGCGCCGATGCGGGTGTGGATGGCGTCGATCGGCCCCAGCGTGCAGGCCGCCGCCGGCACGCAGCTGCCGATCGAGGCCAGCAGCACGATCAGCGCCACCTGGCGCATGAAGGTGCTCTTGCCGCCCATATTGGGGCCGGTGATCACCAGCATGCGGCTGCGCGCGTCCAGCCGGCAGTCGTTGGCGATGAAGTCAGGCCCACCGGTCTCCATCAGCCTTGCCTGCACCACCGGGTGGCGGCCCTGCTGGATGTCGATGCAGGGCTGGGACACGAAGCGCGGCCGGCACCAACCCAGCGTGGCGGCGCGCTCGGTGAGCGCGGCCAGCGCGTCGATGCCGGCCAGCGCGCGGGCCAGCGCGCCCAGCGTGGGCAGGTGCGCGGCCAGGTGGTCGAGCAGCTGCTCGAACAGCCATTTCTCGCGCGTCAGCGATCGCTCCTGCGCCGACAGGGCCTTGTCCTCGAAGGCCTTCAGCTCGGGCGTGATGTAGCGCTCGGCATTCTTCAGCGTCTGGCGGCGCTGGTAGTGGGCCGGCACCTTGCCCGCCTGGCCGGCGCTGACCTCGATGTAGAAGCCGTGCACCCGGTTGTACTGCACCCGCAGGTTGGCGATGCCGCTGCTGGCGCGCTCGCGCACTTCCAGGTCGAGCAGGAAGGCGTCGCAGTTCTGGGTGATGCTGCGCAGCTCGTCCAGGTCGGCATCGAAGCCGGGGGCGATCACGCCACCGTCGCGCAGCAGGGTGGCGGGCTCGTCGGCGATGGCCGCGGCCAGCAGCGCCAGCAGCGCCGCATCGGGTTGCAGCGCACTGGCCAGCTGGGCCAGCAGGTCGGCTGCGGCAGGATCGTCCGGCGGCAAGGCCGCGCGCAGCGCCGGCAGGGCCTGCAGCGTGGCGCGCAGGCCGCTCAGCTCACGCGGGCGCACTTGGCGCAGCGCCAGCCGGGCGGTGATGCGCTCGACGTCGCTGATGCCGCGCAGCGCCTCACGCAGGGCTGCAGGCCCATGGCGGCCGAGTGCGTCGATCGCATCGTGGCGGGCACTGGCAATGCGCCGGTCGCGCGGCGGATGGCCCAGCCAATGGCGCAGCAGGCGGCTGCCCATGCCGGTGCGGCAGCTGTCCAGCAGCGACAGCAGCGTGGGCGCGGGCTCGCCGCGCAAAGTTTGCGTCAGCTCCAGGTTGCGGTGGGTGGCCGGCGGCAGGTCGATCAGGTCGCTGGCGCGCTCGGCGTCGAGTGCCGTCACATGGGCCAGGGCCTGGCCCTGGGTGTGCTCGGCAAAGCTCAGCAGCGCGGCGGCAGCGGCCTGGGCCAGCGCCAGGTCTTGCGCATTGAAGCCCTGCAGGGACGCCACTTTGAGCAAGGCGCACAGCTTGCGCTGGCCGAGTGCGGTGTCGAACTGCCAATCGGGCCGATGGGTGCGGGCGGCGCGGTGCTGGCGCAGCGCGGCGGGCAGGCCGGCGGCCTCTTCGGCTTGGGCCAGCAGGATCTCGGCCGGATCCAGCCGGGCCAGCCAGCCGGCCAGTTCGGCCTCGCTGCACTCGGTCAGGCCCAGCCGGCCGCTAGACAGGCCCAGCCAGGCCAGGCCCCAGCCGGGGTTGCCGCGCGCCGCCGCGCCGCGCGGGCGCCAGGCGGCGCACAACAGGGCGTCGGCACGCTCGTCGAGCAGCTCGCTGTCGGTGATGGTGCCGGGCGTGACCACCCGCAGCACCTTGCGGTCGACCGGGCCCTTGGACGTGGCCACGTCGCCCACCTGCTCGGCAATCGCCACCGCCTCGCCCAGCCTGATCAGCCGCGCCAGATAGCCCTCGACCGAATGCACCGGCACGCCGGCCATCACCACCGGCTCGCCGGCACTCTGGCCGCGCGTGGTCAGCGTGATGTCGAGCAGGCGGTTGGCCTTGCGCGCATCGTCGAAGAACAGCTCGTAGAAATCCCCCATGCGGTAGAACACCAGCGTGTCGGGGAAGTCGGCCTTGATGCGCAGGTACTGCTGCATCATGGGTGTGTGGCCGGAGAGGTCAAGGGCTTTCACGGCTGTTGGTGGAATGTCTTTGTGCATCAATGGCTTGGCTGCATGTCGTGGCGTTCTGAAAGAAGTCGCCCGTCTGGTACCGGGGAATTATCGTGGGGCGACTTCGGACGCCGTGGCGTTTGAAAAAGTCTTTTGATGACAGTTACTTAGGAATTCCTGCGGCGCTCTGATTGTCTGATTGGCTTGTCAGGTTGCGCCGACTTGGCTTTCGCGAGGGGACTGGATGGGGACCATGGGCGAAGGTCGTCCATAGGATCCTTGGCAAGTCCCCCAGCGTTCAAACGTGCTGCTCGGGCCGCTTAGTGTCGAGGCAACCTGCACCGTAGGCGGCTCCGGGAGCACAGCACCCGGCGCATGTTGGCGAACATGCCAACAGTCGTGTCTGTTGGCATGATTGCCAACATGAAGACCGAGTTGATCACCCGCTTCAAGAGCGTTACCGAGGATGGCGGCGTGATGGAACTGGTGGTCTGGCGCGAGCCGCGACCGGTGCCACCCGCTGATCATGGTTACAAGTGCCGCGCGGTCTACGCCGTGTACGGCATGCGTGTGGTCGGATTCGACAACGAACGTGGCAGGGGCGACCAGTGCCATCTGCGTGGGCGGGAGCTGCCATATTCGTTCACCACGGTCGAAGCCTAGGTAGCGGATTTCATCGCCGCGGTGGATGCGGCAAGGAGAACGCCATGACGACACGACGCACGCTCACCATCTCCATGTTGCCCGACTGGCGCGCAGCCCTGCGGCAAGCGGGCAAGGCAGCGCAGGACGACAGCTTCCAGGGCGAGACGTTGAACTTCGAAAGCCCAGGCGCGTTCTTCGGCAAGCTGACTCAGCGTCGCTGGGCGCTGGTAACCGCCTTGCTAGGGCAGGGCGCGATGGCGGTGCGCGAGCTGGCGCGGCGGTCCGGGCGCGATGTCAAGCGCGTACACGAAGATGTTCAGATACTGGCCGAACTGGGCTTGGTCGAACGCGATGCTGCGGGTGGCGTGCTGTGTCCGTTTGCCGACGTGCACATTGACATGCATGTCCAGCATGAAAGCGTCGTGACATGAAGCTGCATCCGGGCTGGGCTGCGCATTGGCGCCAAGCCGATCTTCGCTAGTGCTGGCACTCGGCATGTAGGAACAGCCTTCGAGGCCCGGTGAAAGTCAGCAAGCTGTCGTAGACCGGGCGCTGAAGAATCAAAGTTGAGCACCCGGATACGACCCAATGCAGCCGTAGAACACAGCTGCAAGCAGCCACTGGGACCATGGCGAGGGAAGCTTGTATCCTCCCCAATGGGCAAGCGCAGGGAGAACTGGACATATGGCTGCGAGGAGGCAATTCGACTTGGACGCGGATTTGGCGGCACTGCGCAGGTTCGCTGAAGACGAAAGGCGTCGCGTGGAGGAGAGCCCTCTGCCGGACTTGTCAACCGAGCAACAGCAAAAACTCGATGAGTTTCATTCGCTGCCACTAGAAGTAGCAAAGGAGAACTTCAAGGAATTGCCAGTTGAACTGAAGCTGCACCTGTCGCTTTTGGGTACGTTGGAAGTTGCGCGTGATCCTTACGGGCACTCCGATCTATCGCGATGGCTCGGATTCGAAACATGGAGACCACGAGATGCGCTGCTCCTTCTTGCCGGAGTATCTCCTTCTGCCGCATTGGTCGACTGGACTTACGAGAACTTCATGGGCGCGCAAATTGACCGGCCAACGATTCGGGCAGCATCTGATCTCGACGCTATATACGATCACTACGACATACCGAGTCCAAGCGACTGGTCCGAAGACATACTAAGCATTAAGAAGCGCCTTCGCGTCGAGGCGAAAACGTTGACAGAAGAACAACGTAACGAGCTCGAACGCGAGTTGAAGTCGCTTGAAAAGTTGCGTGATGATCCTTCGGTAGTGCGTAGAGCAACCGAACTTCGCCATCGCAGCAATATTCTCGCTGCACTGTCGGATCAGTGGTTCTCGGGCGACCACGACCCAGAAAAGCGTAGTACGCCAGAGTACTTTATCGCTTGGGCCGATGCCCGCGGCTTTCGACCTGAGTGGTACGAGTGGGCGCGTTCAAAACGACTCGTGGATGAGCACGAAACGGTCTATAGGGCACCATACTTCGATCCAGATGCCGAGGACTATCCGGAGCTTCTTCATATTGCGCTGCGCGCTTGGGAGGAGACAAGAATGCATGGCGAGGGCACACCGAAGCAGCGAATAGAACGATTCCTGCAAGAGCGATATCCGGCTCTGCGGCCAACCACACGAGAACTGATCGCTCAGGTCGCGAACTGGCAACGCACCGGTGGACGACCAAAGGCATAGCTGATACGGAAACCTCCTGGAGGTTCGGCGGAACCTTCGCCCTATTCAGTCTTACCTGGGCACGATGAAATCCGGATCATGTTCAAGCGAGGCAAGAGTCATGACCGGTGTCGGCAAGTTCGTTGCAATCGGAGCTGGAGGGGCCTTCGCGACAGCAGTATTCGCCGTGCCTGCGATACTGGAGGCTGTTGATCGCTACGCGGACGGATTCTGGCGCCTGTTTTGCCTTGTGGGATTGGTAGGCCTCCTGGTCATCACTCAGACCGTTGTATCTACGCTCGCCAAAGGGCAGGCCCATGAGTCTGGAAGACGTCCCTCTACCGTTAAGTCACAGGCCCCTCGACGTCGTGCACGCTGCAGCTGACTTGGTGCAGTCAAGCTGACAATGACCGCTTAGTCGCTGCAGCGTGAATGGCCGCAACGGCCATTATGGAGAGCTCTCCATAATGGCCGAAGTCGGGTTCACAAAAGTGCAAGTCCGATGTCGGCTGACCGCCAGATGGCTGACGTTCAACCGCGCGACCAAGATGCGCGCTGAGGGCCTTCGGCTGCTTGCCAGCATCAGCATTTGGGCGCCCTGATCCCGTCTGCGATTGGC
>JANNZD010000339.1:0-3195 GCA_031410435.1 Betaproteobacteria bacterium
CCTGCAGGTGGGTGAGATGGTCAAGGCCGATTTCGACGCCTGCCGCGAGGCCGGCTGCGATGACGGCGAGATCCTGGAGGTCAACCAGGTCTGCGCCTACTTCAATTACTCGAACCGCCTGCTCAACGGGCTGGGTGTCACGACCGAGGGCGACACGATTGGCTACTACAAGGAACCCGGCGCCGATTGAGATCGCGCTGCGATCAATGGCATGCGGGCGACGGCTGTCGAACGGCCTGTGAACAGTGTTCGAGCCGAGCGTCGCCGATGTCCGCAATGTGTTGTTCAGTGGACTTTGGGATGCTTCCCGCCGCTCCCGCCGCTTACTGCAGGTGGCCACGAGCTGACCGCGGCGACCGACAGCGTCCGCGCAGGCCGCCCACTGCAGTTCGGACCGTAGCGGCTGGTCAAGCGTCAACCTGGCAGGCCGCGCAGCCTGACCGCTGGCCGCTGGCGCACTGGGTTCTGGGCAGGCGGGTCTGCTGAACCGGATCACCGCGCGGCAACTTGCAGCTGTAAGACGCGACCAAGCTGGGCGGTTTTCTTAACCTCACCGGCGACGCAAGCGGGCATCTCGTGGCCGACGAAGCGGCCAACACCCACGTGCGCGCCGAACGCATCGTGGGCCGCACGTTGCTGGGTCTGCGCAGCGTGGCCCTGTTCCTGGGCGGCGAAACGGCGTTTGGGCCGGTGTTCGTGGGCGCGGGCCGGGCCAGCAGCGGGGCCGCGAATGCCTATCGGGTGGCGGGCGCGCGTGAGGCCCCCGACAGCAGCTGTCACCGCCTGACCCGGGCAGCGGCCGTTCGTAAAGCGCCTGGCGGCTCGGCCCTATGTGAAGTGATGCCGGCACGGGGACCACGCGGGCTTTGCATCCCCCCAAGTCGGGGGGGGGGGCAAGTCCGTGCCGGCGAGCGGCTAACGCCTGGGTGGCACGGTACTATCTGTGGGCTTCCAACGGCGTCGTTTGGTATCGCTTGCCAGAGTGGCGAACAGATGCGGACAGCCGCTTTTTTGTCATCGACTCCAACACTCGAAAGCTTCGAAATGAACATTCGAATGAAACCCCTGCTGGCCGCCATGGTGCTGGCCACTACCGCCCCTGCGTTTGCTGTGACCCTGACCGCCAACTATGGCGACGCATCGATCAGCGGTGGTGTGTTCCAGAACGCTGCGGGCCAGTTCGCCAGCACCGGCGGCGCCGGCTTCAGCGACGTGACCGGGCTGTTCAAGCTGAACGCCAACGCGGCGTTCAGCTACTTCCAGAACGCGATCCACATCAACTGGTCCCACGACGTCACCTTTCAGCTGGAGGACCTAACCCCCTTTGGCGCTGACGGCATCTCGCAAGTCCTGAGCTTGGATGCGAACAACCGGACCGCGACGTCCAGAATCGCGCTCGATACCAGCGCCATTTCCCACTTCTATCTCGACCCGACGCCGGCCAGCAATTCCGAGTGGACGATGCTCCCCAAGACATCCACGTTGGGTGGTGCAACGGTCAACGTGGGCCGCAAAGGCGGCGCAGTGTCCGGCGGTCCTGCCGATGGCCGGACCGACATCGTGACCTTGATGATCCACGAGATTGCCCACTCGCTCGGCGTGGCCGATGGCAGCCCGCGCTTTGTAGCCCTGGTCGGCGCCGACAGCCCCAACGCTCCCGGTGACACCAACGCGCGCCTGATGACGATGCCGACCGCCCTGACCGGCTACGCGGCGACCTACGTCCTGCCGTTCCGCGCGGCATCGGGCCACGTGTCCAGTGCCGCTGCGGGTGGCACTTTTCTTGAAGCAGTGACATCAGAGCCGGGCTTTGGTGAAGGTGATCGAGCGCTGTTGTCCGACGTCGAAATTCACGCCCTGTGCCTGATCAACGGCTGCACGTCACCCAGCGATTTCACGCTGAACCCTTCCATCTCCGCGGTGCCTGAGCCCGAAAGCTGGCTGCTGATGGCCCTGGGTGGTGCCGTGCTGATTCCGGCCCTGCGCAAGCGCCGCCTGGCCGCCGCTTGACCGAGCCGCCAACGGTGCGCGCTGTGGCGCGTGCCGTGCAGGCTGCCGCGTTTGTCACTGCTGCCAGTATCAGCACGCTGGTTTGCGCAGGCGGCGCTGCGATAGACGGCGCCAAGACGCGGTCTACGGCCAGCGTTTCGGTGCAGATCGACAACCCCGACCAACGCACTTCGATTCGCGTGACGCTGGACGGCGCCGTGATCTTCGAGGGGCTACCCGTGAGTTCCACGGTGAGCAACATCCCCTTGCTGACCTCAGCCGTCGGCCCCTTCGAACTGCTGCCAGGAACCCACACCTTGGTGGCTGAAGCGCTGGTAACGGGGATCAAGGCCAGGCTCGACTGGATGCCCACCCCGGCCACGACCTCGTGGGTGGTGATTCACTATGTGCCCACGGCCAGCGGTTCTGCTGAGCCTACGCACCTGCGCTTTTCGTTACAACCACGCACCTACAAGTTGCGGTAAGGCCACGGGCGACAGCGGCCAGCTCCGGTAGCGCTGCATTTCAGGTTGTTCAACCACGGCTCGGCTGGCCGCACCCAAGCCGTCGCGATCAGCGGGATCAAGTGGTCGTCGAAGTCGTGGCTCGGGCTGCGCGGCCAGCAACAAGCGCAGCGTGATCGGCAGCGACAACACCCACCGCCGCACCGGTAGGCGCGCAATGACAGGGTCGACCGGCTGCGCCGCGGTCTGCGGCATCCGGCGGGCGCCCACGGCTGGCAGAACCCGCGGCGCTTGCAGCTGAAGGCCAGCCAATGTCGTGGCCCCACTTGCCGCAGCGCAGTCTCAGGATGCCGTGCGCCAGGCGGCCAAACTCCAAGAAAGCGTCGAACTCGTCCTTGATGAATCGGGGCAGTTCGGCGCCGGTGCTGGACTCGGTGTGGGCGATTCTCTTCAGGGTTGTGGGCCAGTGCCAGCCAACCAGCCCCAAGGCCAGCCTCCAGCATGCTGCCGACCTACAGCAGTTTCGGTTCCTGCAGCAGCGCAGGGTCCGAAACCGGCCGCTCTTCTTCTTCGATGGACGGCGAATCCGCTGGGGTGCCCGCCTCCAGCGCAATCAACCGCGCCAACCCCTGTCGAAAACGACTGGCGGCCGCATCCAGCAGCAGCCCGGTGGTCGGCGTAGTCCTGTGCTTCATGCCCTGGTGCACCGCCTCCAGGATCAGCCGGTCTTCCTCGAAGGCGG
>JANNZD010000340.1:0-4033 GCA_031410435.1 Betaproteobacteria bacterium
GCCGCCGGGGTCAGTGACGATGTCAAGACCTTCAGCGCCAGCCTGGGCCAGCCCTACTGCGGCCTGAATGCCGGCTTCGAGGCCTCGGCCTGGCTCAATGAGTCGGCCAGCGTCAGCTCGATCGCCTTGATCCCGCTGCGCGCCAGCGCCGGCGAGTTGCCCATCGGCCTGCTGGTGCTGGGCTCGCCCGACCCCACCCGCTACAGCGCCGAGATGGGCACCGATTTCCTGGTGCGCGTCGGCGAGGTGGCGGGCGCTGCGCTCAGCCGCCTGCTGGCGCGGGACTGACGGCCATGGCCGGCATGCCGCTGGCGCCAGGCATCGAGCATTTTCTGCAGCACCTGCGGGTGGAGCGCCGCTTGGCCGCCCGCACGCTGGCGATGTACACCGACGCGCTGGGTTGGCTGCAGCAGATGGCAGCTGACGACGAGCAGCCGCTGCTGCAGGCCCAGGCCCACCATATGCGCGGCTGGATGGTGCAGCTGCGCGAGCGCGGCCTGGGCCCGCGCAGCATCGCCATCGCGCTGGCCGCCTGGCGCGGCCTGTACCGGCACTGGGGCCGCGAGCGCCTGGTCAGCCACAATCCCGTGCAGGGCCTGCGCCCGCCCAAGGCGCCCAAGCCCCTGCCCAAGGCCCTGTCGGTGGACCAGGCGGTGGCGCTGGCCCAGCAGCCGTCCAGCAGCGCCAACCCGGCGCTGCGCGCCCGCGACCATTGCATCGTCGAGTTGCTCTACGGCTGCGGCCTGCGGGTGGGCGAGCTGACCGGGCTGGACGCCGAGCCGGGCCCCCAGGCTGCCGGCTGGATCGACGAGGCCGACGCCACCGCCCATGTGCTGGGCAAGGGCAGCAAGCGGCGCAGCGTGCCGGTGGGCGGGCCCGCGCTGGCCGCGCTGGCGGCCTGGCGCGCCGAACGGGGCGCGCTGGCCGGCCCCGCCGAGGCCGCGCTGTTCGTCACCCGCCACGGCACCCGGTTGAGCAGCAGCCAGGTGCGCACCCGCCTGCAGGCCCTGGCCCGCGATGCCGGCCTGCCCACCGGCGTGCACCCGCACATGCTGCGCCACAGCTATGCGTCGCACCTGCTGCAGTCCAGTGGCGACCTGCGCGGCGTGCAAGAGCTGCTGGGCCATGCCAGCATCACCAGCACCCAGATCTATACCAAGCTGGACTTTCAGCACCTGGCCAAGGTCTACGACGCCGCCCATCCGCGGGCCCGGCGCAAGTAGCCGCAGCGGCCGGACCTGCAGCGAAGGCGCGCCCAAGGCGCTGCGACAATCCCGCCGATGAAGACGATCCGCTTGCGCGACGGCAAGGAGCGCTCGCTGCTGCGTCGCCACCCCTGGGTGTTTGCTGGCAGCATCCAGCGCGGCGGCGCCGACCCCGGCGAGACCGTGCGGGTGGAGGCGCATGACGGGCGCTTTCTGGCCTGGGGCGCGTTCAGCCCGGCGTCCACCTTTCGGGTGCGCACCTGGAGCTTCGACGAGGCCGAGCGCATCGATGCCGGCTTCTTCCAGGCCCGGGTGCAGCGGGCGGTGGCGCTGCGGGCGCGGCTGGGCATCGCCAGCGACGGCGTGCGCCTGGTGCATGGCGAGGCCGACGGCCTGCCCGGGCTGATCGTCGACCGCTATGGCGACCTGTTGAGCGCGCAGTTCCTGTCGGCCGGGGCCGAGCGCTGGCGCGAGGTGATCACCGACGCCCTGCTGGCCGCCACGGGCTGCGCCCTGCTGTACGAGCGCTCGGACGCCAGCGGGCGCGCGCTGGAGGGCCTGGCCGAGCGCAGCGGCTGGCTGCGCGGTAGCGGGCCCACCGAGCGGGTGATCACCGAGCGCGGCGACGGCTTTGCGCTGCAGCTGGGCCTGGACGTGGCCACCGGCCACAAGACCGGCTTCTACCTGGACCAGCGCGAGAACCGCCGCCGCTTTGCCGGGTGGGTACGCCAGCTCGGTTGCCGCAGCGTGCTCAACACCTACTGCTACACCGGCGGCTTCAGCGTGGCGGCGCTGGCCGGCGGTGCGCAGCAGGTAACCAGCGTTGACTCATCCGGCCCGGCATTGGCACTGGCCCGCGACAACCTGCGCCGCAACGGCTACGGCGGGCTGCTCGACAGCGGCGCCTGCGAGCTGGCCGATGCCGATGTCAACGCCTGGCTGCGCCAGGCCCTGCAGGCCGGCCGACGCTTCGATGCCATCGTGCTCGACCCGCCCAAGTTCGCGCCCACCGCGGCCCATGCCGAGCGCGCCGCGCGCGCCTACAAGGACATCAACCGGCTGGCGCTGATGCTGCTGGCGCCGGGCGGGCTGCTGCTGACCTTCAGCTGCTCGGGCGGCATCAGCGCCGACCTGTTCCACAAGATCGTGGCCGGGGCCGGCATCGATGCCGGCGTCAACGCGGTGATCCTGGGCCGGCTGGAGGGCGCGTGCGACCACCCGACAACCATCGAGTTCCCCGAGGGTGAGTACCTGAAGGGCCTGGCCCTGCTCAAGACCTGAGCGGCGGCGCGCCCAGTTGCACCGCTGGCTCGAACTTGGCACGGTGGGTGGCGAAGAAGCTCTTGACGTTGCGCACATTGGCGTCCTGGGTGAACAGGCGCTGCACCAGGGCGTGGTAGGCGGGCATGTCGGCCAGCCACAGCAGCAGCACGAAATCCGGCCCGGGCGACACCCGGTAGCACTGCTGCACCGCGGGCTCGGCCACCGCGCGCTGCTCGAAGGCGTCCAGGTGCTCGGCGCCCTGGCGGTCCAGGCTGAGCTCGACCACCGCGTTCAGCCCACCCGCCCGGCGCGGCGAGACGATTGCCACCTGGCGCTCGATCACGCCTGACTCCACCAGGCGCCGCACCCGGCGCAGCGCCGTGGCCGGCGAGACATGGGCCGCTTCGGCCAGGGCCTGGTTGGAGCGCGCGGCGTCGGCCTGCAGCAGCTGCAGCAGCCGCAGGTCTATTGCATCCAAATCATCAACGTCCGGCATGATCAACCGCAGTTTGTGTGTATGTGAAATTATCTTTCACATGACTCGAAGATCGACTAATGATTTCAATTTAGTAAGAATTTTGCACACTTATTTCTTGCATGTCTGACTACGATGCGCCCCTGCATTGCAGCAAAGGAGACAACACCATGTGTGGCATCGTCGGCGCGGTCAGCAACCGCAACATCGTCCCGGTCCTCGTCGAGGGCCTGAAGCGGCTGGAATACCGCGGCTATGACAGCTGCGGCGTGGCGGTGCACCAGGGTGGCGGCCTGCGCCGCACCCGCAGCACCAGCCGGGTGGCCGAGTTGGGCACCCAGATCGCCCAGGATGCAGTGCAAGGTGGCACCGGCATTGCCCACACCCGCTGGGCCACCCATGGCGTGCCGGCGGTGCACAACGCCCACCCGCATTTTTCGGGTGATCGCATCGCGCTGGTGCACAACGGCATCATCGAAAACCATGACGAACTGCGCGCCGAGCTGCAGAACAAGGGCTATGTCTTCGAAAGCCAGACCGACACCGAGGTGATCGCCCACCTGGTGCACCTGCTCTACGACGGCGACCTGTTCGACACCGTTCAGCGCGCCACGCTGCGCCTGAAGGGCGCCTATGCGATTGCGGTGTTCTGCCGCGACGAGCCGCACCGGGTGGTGGGCGCGCGCGAGGGCAGCCCCTTGGTGCTGGGCGTGGGCCTGTTTGAAGGGCAGGGCGAGACCTTTCTGGCCAGCGACGCGATGGCCCTGGCCGGCGTCACCGACCAGATCGTCTACCTGGAAGAGGGCGACGTGGTCGACCTGCAGCTGGGCAAGCACTGGATCAGCAACCGCCAGGCCGACGGCAGCTACCAGCGCGTGCAGCGCGAGGTGCGCACGGTCTACGCCCACACCGGCGCGGCCGAGCTGGGCCCTTACCAGCACTACATGCAGAAGGAGATCTTCGAGCAGCCGCGCGCCATCAGCGACACGCTGGAAGCGGTGGGCAGCATCACGCCCGAGCTGTTCGGCGACGGCGCGCACGCGGTGTTCAGCGCCATCGACCGGGTGCTGATCCTGGCCTGCGGCACCAG
>JANNZD010000341.1:0-2247 GCA_031410435.1 Betaproteobacteria bacterium
GGGGGGGCATCAGCCCAGCCAGCGTGGCACCGACTGCGGGAAGATCCACAAAAGGGCCGCCGTCATCATCAGGTAGCGGGCAAACTTGCCCACCGCCATGTACAGCACGCAGGGCCAGAACGGCAACTGCAGCCAACCGGCCACCGCGCACAGCGGGTCGCCCACCAGCGGCAGCCAGGACATCAGGCAGGCCTTGGGGCCGAAGCGCTCGACCCAGGCCAGGGCCCGGCGTTGCGGCGCATGGTGGGTGATGCGTTCATAGGCCTGCTCGGCACCCCGGCCCATCCACCAGGTGATGGCCCCACCCACGGTGTTGCCCAAGGTGGCCACCACAATCGCCGGCCAGAACAGCGCGGGGTTGAGCTTGACCAGGCCGAACACCGCCGGCTCCGAGCCCAGCGGCAGCAGGGTGGCCGACACCAGCGCCACCACGAAGACCGTGCTGAGCCCGAACTTGGGCATGGCCAGCGCGGCCATCAAACCCGCCAGATGCATCTCAACCCAGGCTTCCATCGGCCGATCATAGTGGGCGCCAGCGCCGCCGCCCGGTGGGCTGCCGATGCGGGCCAGGGCCAGGCCGGCGGCTATACTGCTGCCTCAATTTTCAGCAGCGCCCGCTGACTGTCACCCCCCTCGCCCGCCCATGCAAATCGGCCCCTTCACGCTGCCGAACCGGTTGTTCGTCGCCCCCATGGCGGGGGTGACAGACCGGCCCTTCCGCCAGCTTTGCCGGCGTCTGGGCGCGGGCTATGCGGTCAGCGAGATGGTCACCTCGCGCAAGGACCTGTGGCATTCGCTCAAGACCTCGCGCCGCATCGACCACAGCGGCGAGCCCGGGCCGATCGCGGTGCAGATCGCTGGCACCGACGCCGCCATGCTGGCCGAGGCCGCCGCCTACAACATCGACCGCGGCGCCCAGATCATCGACATCAACATGGGCTGCCCGGCCAAGAAGGTGTGCAACAAATGGGCCGGCTCGGCGCTGATGCGCGACCAGCCGCTGGCCCTGGCCATCGTCGAGGCGGTGGTGGCGGTGTGCGCCCCGCGCGGCGTGCCGGTGACCCTGAAGATGCGCACCGGCTGGTGCGAGGCCGAGCGCAATGCGGTGGCGCTGGCGCGTGCGGCTGAATCCGCTGGCGTGGCGCTGCTCACCGTGCATGGCCGCACCCGCGAGCAGGGCTACCGCGGCCTGGCCGAGTACGACACGGTCAGTGCGGTCAAGGCCGCGGTGCGGGTGCCGGTGGTGGCCAATGGCGACATCGATTCACCGGCCAAGGCGGCCTGGGTACTGGCCCGCACCGGCGCCGATGCCCTGATGGTCGGCCGCGCGGCCCAGGGCCGGCCCTGGATCTTTCGCGAGATCGACCACCACCTGGCCACCGGCGGCCTGCTGGCCCCGCCGGCCACCCGCGAGGTGGGCCAATGGCTGGTGGCGCACCTGCACGAGCATTACGCGCTCTACGGTGAGTTCACTGGCGTGCGCAGCGCCCGCAAGCACATCGGCTGGGCGGTGCACGGCCTGCCCGGCGGGCCGGCCCTGCGCGACCGCATGAACCTGCAGGAAGACGCCCAATCCCAGGTGCTGGGCGTGGCCGGCTACTTTGAGGCCCTGGCCGATCTGCACCCCTGGCTGCCGCCGGCCAGCGCCGCCAATGACCCCCTCCTGCGGCAAGAAGCATGATGCCAACCACGGCCGCCGCGAGGGCAATCCTGTGAGCAAGAAGGACATCGAAACCAGCATCCGCGACAGCCTGGAGCAGTATTTCAAGGACCTGCACGGCACCGAGCCGCATGCGGTGCACGCGATGGTGCTGGGCGCAGTGGAGCGGCCGATGCTGGAGGTGGTGATGAAGCATGCCGACGGCAACCAGAGCAGGGCCGCCGACTGGCTGGGCATCAACCGCAACACCCTGCGCCGCAAGCTGCTGGAACACAAGCTGATCCCCTAGGCCGACCTCGCCTGGCGCCACAGGCCGCGTCCGGCGGCAACGCCGGCCCCGACGATTCCCGATCCTTCAAGAGTGCCCCCGCCATGACCACCGCCCTGCTGTCCGTGTCCGACAAGACCGGCATCGTCGAATTCGCCCGCCAGCTGCAGCTGCGCGGCATCCGGCTGCTGTCGACCGGTGGCACTGCCCGGCTGCTGGCCGATGCCGGCCTGCCGGTCACCGAAGTGGCCGAGGTCACCGGCTTCCCCGAGATGCTGGACGGCCGGGTCAAGACCCTGCACCCGCGCATCCATGGCGG
>JANNZD010000342.1:0-36028 GCA_031410435.1 Betaproteobacteria bacterium
CGCCCGCCTACACTGCAGCCGCTCATGCGGCTGCAACTGTTTTCAGACCTCCACCTCGAAACCGAGATTTTCGACCCCGCGCCGGCGCCCGGTGCCGAGTTGCTGGTGCTGGCCGGCGACATCGATGCCAACTGGACCGCCCTGCAGCGCTTTGCCGGTTGGCCGGTGCCGGTGCTGATGGTGGCCGGCAACCATGAGTTCGATGGCCGCGACCTGCAGCAGGCCTGGCCCGCACTGCGCCTGCACTGCCAGGGCCTGGGTATCCGACTGATCGAGCGCGAAAGCCTGGTGCTGACCAGCCGGGCCGGGCGTCGGGTGCGTTTTGTCGGCAGCGTGCGCTGGTCCGACTTCGACCTGTTCGGGCCCGAGGGCCGCGATCGGGCGATGCGCGCGGCAGGCTATTTCCTCAAGCTGATGGCCGCCCAGCGGGGCGGTCAGGTGATGGATTCGGTCTGCATGCGAGACGAATCGCTGGCCTGCCGCAGCTGGCTGGCGGCCGAATTGCAGCGCCCCAACCCTGGGCCACATCAGCCCCTGGGCTGGGACCAGACCGTGGTCATCACCCATTTCGGCCCCAGCCTGCGCAGCGCCGACCCGCGCTTCGGCAAGCAGCCGGGCACCGCCAGCTTCTGCAATGCCGACGATGACCTGCTCGGGCTGGCCGACCTGTGGCTGCATGGCCATCTGCATTGCCGGCTGGACTACCGGGTGGCGCGGCCCGGCAAAGCGGCCACGCGGGTGGTGTCCCAGGCCCGCGGCCTGCCGCGCAAGGGCGAGAGCGAGGGCTTCGATGGGCTCAAGCTCATCGATATCCCGGCCCCCGATTGACCTTGGTCAAGCCTGAGGCCGCCGCCCCGGTGTCACACTGCGACACAAACCGAAGGAGAGCGCCTGATGAAGATCCTGCTGGCCGTGGACGGCAGCCCGTTCACCAAACGCATGCTGGCCTACCTGGCGGCCCATGACGAATGGCTGGGCGGCGCCCATGCCTACACCCTGCTGCACGTGGCCCCGGCCGTGCCGGCGCGCGCGGCGTCCATGCTCGACAAGGCGGTGGTGGCGGCCTACTACAGCGACGAGAGCGCGAAGGTCTTCAAGCCGCTGCGCAGCTTCTTCGCAAAGCAGAAGCTGAGCGCCGAGTTCATTGCCAAGGTCGGCCATGCCGCCGACCACATCGCGGCCGTCGCCACCCAGGGCAAGTACGACCTGCTGGTGATGGGTTCGCACGGCCACGGTGCGCTGGGCAGCCTGGTGATGGGATCGGTCACGGCCCGGGTGATGGCGCATTGCCAGACCCCGCTGCTGATCGTGCGCTGACGCGTCGCGCAAGGGCCAAGAGGCCCGCAGAGTGCGTGTCAGGCGCGTGAAGCCAAGCCTTCAAAGCAGGTGAGCATCACCATGTCGATGATCTGATCGTCGCTGTAACTGCCGCCTGCCTTGAGGAAACCCAGCACCGGATCGCAGGCACGGGCATACACCGTGTACAGCACGGCCTCGGGCGGCAGCCTGGCGTTGACGCTGCCGTCGGCCTGGGCCTGCACGATCCAGGCGCCGAGCAGATCGCTCAAGGCCATCAAGCGGTCCATATAGCCGCGGTGGTTGATCAAGGCATTGCGCAAGGCCGAGTTTTCGGCCGGCAAGGTGGGCATCTTGCCGGCCAGCTGGGTCTGCAGGGTCCAGCGGGTGAGCGCGCGCAGGCGCGACAGGGCCTGGCCCGCATGCTGCGGGTCTTGCTCGATGAGTTGCACCTGCTGCAAGGCCAGGCCCAGGGCCTGCTCCATCGCCGACGCGGCCAAGGCCTCTTTCGACGCGAAATGCTTGTACAGGCTGGCCTTGGCAATGCCGACGTCGGCCGCCACCTCGTCGACCGTCATCTGGTCGAAGCCTTTTTCGGCCAACAGCCGCATCACCGTGCCGACGATGGCGTCCTCACGGGCGAGATGGGTTTTCTGGCGGAAGCTGAGGCGGGTCACACCCGATTCTAGACGGCAAGTGCAAGACCTGAACTGACGGGCCAATCTCAGACTGGTGAGTTGCAATTGGACCGGCGCCAAGGCGCAGCGGCAGCCTCAGGTGCGGGGCAGGCGCGTCGCTTGCAGCCAGCGCGGTATCCAACGGGCAGCGGCGGCTTCGCGGGTGGGACCGGCGGGCGCTGCTGCCGGTGGGGCGCCGTGGTCCCGCTCGTCCAGCCATTGCTCCATGCCGAAGGCAGTGCCCATATCGGCCGGCTCCTGGGCGCGCGGGTTGCGGCCTGACTTGGCGCGCCGGCGCGCCAGCAGCGAGGACAGGGTGAAGGGCAGCATGGCGGGCTTTCGGGCAGTTCAGGGGGTGCTGGCGGGGCCGGATCGGCGGCTGGGCTGAGCGACGCTTCGACATCTACAAGCCGACGCCCGATTGAACGCCTGCCAGGCCGCATTGCGCTGCGCAATATTCACGTTTTCCGACCGCTCCCCCTGGAACCGGTGGGGTCCCCTCAGGTGCCAGCGGATACGCCTTGTGACGAAAGTCACAGCCCTCATTCCTTAGGCGGACGTACCCTTATCCCATGCTGGCAACCGCCCACGATCTGGAAAACCTGGCGCCGGTGGTGCGCCGTCTGGCAGCGTTTCGGCCCATGCCCGGCTGCACCGAACCCTTGTTCAGGGACTGGCTGGCGGGCCACCGTGAAACCCTGTTCCGCTGGACCATGCAGCACGGCGCCGATGCCGACGCGCGCCGTGAGCTGGCCGAGATGGCGGTGGCTATCCAGCGCTTGCGCGGCGCGCCGGAATTCATCGCCTGGCTGTTTGGCGCGGCGCTGCAGACGGCCGAGAGACGCCTGCTGCAGGGCGGGCTGCAGGAATCTGACCTGGCCGGTCTGGCGCCCGAGCTGCGCACCTTGCTGCGCCTGGTCTCGCGCGGCGAGTTTCGCGCCGCCGAAGCCGCAGCCCTGCTGGCCCAGCGCCTGGGCTATGTGCGTGGGCGTCTGCTGCAGACCCGGATGAAGGCCTGAGCGCCTTCGCTGCTGCTCGGCAGGCTGCGCGTACGTGGAACTGGAGACGCGGTACGGCGTCTCAATATATTAGAAGAATTAATGAATTTGTAATTCAAGCAATGCAGCTTCAGGTTTGCGGGTGCGCTGCCGACAATCGTTCAGCACCCGGTCGTCCGCGGCCGGCCTTCGGGTCACACGCAGGGGATAGGCATGAAGGTCATTGTTTTGGGCGCCGGCATCATCGGCGTGTCCACTGCCTGGCATCTGCTGCAACAGGGCCATGAGGTCACGCTGGTGGACCGGCAGGCCGGGGCCGCGCTGGAGACCAGCTTTGCGAATGGCGCGCAGATCTCGGTGAGCTTTTGCGAGCCCTGGGCCCAGGCCGGTGCGCCGCTCAAGGTGGCCAAGTGGCTGCTGCGCGATGACTCGCCCTTGTTGTTCCGCCCCCGCCTGGACCCGCACCAGTGGCGCTGGGGCCTGTCCTTTCTGGGCCAGTGCACCGACGCCGCCTTCGAGCGCAATGTGCGCCAGCTGGTGGCGCTGGGCCGCTACAGCCATGAGTCGCTCAAGCAGATGGTGGCCACCACCGGCATCGAGTACCAAAGGCTGGAGCGCGGCATCCTGCATTTCTTCTCGTCGCAGGCCGATTTTCGGGCCGGCGCGGCGGGCGCCGAGCTGATGCGCCGCTACGGCGTCGACCGGCGCGTGCTGGGTCGGGACGAGGTGCTGCAAGTGGAGCCGGCGCTGGCGGGCTTCGGCGCGCAGATCCACGGCGGCACCTTCACGCCCAGCGACGAGTCGGGCGACGCGCGGGTCTTCACCCAGAAGCTGGCCGCGCTGTGCCAGGCCCGCGGCGCCACCTTCCTGCAGGACACCGCCGTGGTCGGGCTGCTCAAGGCCGGCGGCCAGATCAGCGGTGTGCGGGTGCGGCCGGTGCAAGGCGGCCCGGCGCGTACCCTGGTGGCCGACCACTACGTGGCGGCCATGGGTTCGTTCACTGCGCCGCTACTGCGGCCGCTGGGCATCTGGCTCAACATCTACCCGGCCAAGGGCTACTCGGCCACGCTGCGGCTCAAGCGCCCGCAGGACGCCAGCGTGGTCAGCCTGCTCGACGACACCCGCAAGATCGCCATCAGCCGGCTGGGCGGGCATGTCCGCATTGCCGGTACCGCCGAGCTGGCAGGTTATGACACCTCGCTGGACGGCGCCACCGCGCGCACCCGCTGCGCCGCGCTGGTGCAGCGCTACGAGACCTTGTTCCCGGGCGTGGCCGACACCACCGAGCCGCATTTCTGGGCCGGCCTGCGGCCCAGCACGCCCGACAACCTGCCCTATATCGGCCGCAGCCGCCTGCCCAATCTGTGGCTCAACACCGGGCATGGCACGCTGGGCTGGACCCATGGCGCCGGCTCGGGCCAGGCCCTGGCCGAGCTGATGAGCGGCCAGCGCCCGGCCCTGCAGTTCGGCTTCTGTGGTGCTGCGCTGCCGGCTGCGCGCCCCTTGGTGCCGGTGCGGCAGCCCAGCGGCGTGGCCTGACCCCGGCCCGCCTGGGCCGGCGCGGGCCGGCTCAGTGCAGCAGGTTGGCGCCGGCTTGCAGGTGCGCCGCCACGCCGGCCGGGACAGGCGCGCGTGCCTGCCAGCGCGCCACCCAGTCCTGGAAGGCCGCCACCGGCAAGGGCTTGCTCATGTGGAAGCCCTGCCCCTCGTCGCAGTGCAGTTCGTGCAGCTTGACCAGGATGGCCTCGTTCTCGATGCCTTCAGCCACCACGGTCAGGCCCAGGGTATGGGCCAGGTCGATGGTGGAGCGCACGATCATCGCGTCGCCCGGCGCCCGCTCCATGGCCATCACGAAGCTCTTGTCGATCTTGAGCTCATGCACCGGCAGGCGGCGCAGGTAGGCCAAGGAGGAGTAGCCGGTGCCGAAGTCATCGATCGACAGCTTGAAGCCGCGTTCGGCCAGGCGGTTCAAGGTGGCTTCGGCGCGCTGCGGGTCGTCCATGATCGCGCTCTCGGTGATCTCCAGGCAGAAGCCGTCGGCCACTGCATGGTGACGGCGCAGGATGGCGTCGAGCTTGTCGGGCAGCTCGGGGTCCATCAGGTCGCGGGTGGACAGATTCACCGATATGCGCCGCACGCCCAGCATCGCCATCGCCACCTGCTGGTTGGCGGCCTGGTCGAAGATCCACAGGGTGAGCTGGCGCACGAAGCCGGTCTGCTCGGCAAAGGGGATGAACTCCATCGGTGGCACCAGGCCGCGGCTCGGGTGTTGCCAGCGCACCAGGGCCTCGGCGCCGCAGACCGCGCCGCTGTCGATGGCGATCTTGGGCTGCAGGTACATGCGCAGCTCGTTGCCGTCGATCGCGCGCCGCAGATCGCCCAGCATCGACAGGGTCTGGGCGCTGGCGGTGTCGGCCGCCGGGTCGTAGACCTGGGCCCCGGCGGTGCGCCGCTTGGCCGCATACATCGCGATCTCGGCCCGGTTGAGCAGGGTGTCGGCATCGTCGGCATGCAGGGGCCAGCCGGCCAGGCCGAGGCCGGCGCTCAGGTCGACGGTGTGGTCGTCGATCACCAGCGGCTGCTCGAACGCCGCCGTGATGCGCTGGGCCAGGCCCTGCGCCAGGGCCAGGTCGGCATCGGGCAGCAGCAGCGCGAACTCGTCGCCGCCCAGGCGTGCCACGGTGTCGCCGTCGCGCACCACCTGGCGCAGGCGCATCGCCACGCAGTCCAGCAGGCGGTCGCCGAAGGCATAACCCAGCACATCGTTGACGTTCTTGAAACGGTCCAGGTCCAGCATGATCACGGTCAGCGGCTGGCCGCTGATGCGCCCGGCGGTGATGGCCTGCACCACGCTGTCATGGAAGCACACCCGGTTGGGCAGCCCGGTGAGCCGGTCGCGGAAGGCCAGCGCCAGGATCTCCTGCTGCTGGCCGTGGATGTCGGCACGCATCTGGTCGAAGGCGCAGGCCAGCTCGCCGATCTCGTCATCACGCCCGGTGTGTTGCAAAGGTTGGTCGCGCTCACCCCGGCCGATGGCCTGGCTGGCGCGCACCAGGCTGCGCAGCGGCTCGGTCACATGCCGGGCGGTGAGCAGGCTGCCGGCGCCGAACAGCACCAGGCCCAGCCCGGTGATGACGGCCAGCACCCATTGCAGGCTGCGGTAGGGCGCCACGGCGTCTTCGATGGACCCGGCCGCGCGCAGCACGATGCGGCCCTCGGCGCCGCTGGCCACCGGCCAGGTGGCGGTGAGATGGGGCGTGCCGGCCAGTTGCAGATCGCCATCGGCCAGGCTGCCGACCAGAGGCAGGGCATCGGCGCCGGCCCTGAAACTGCTGGCCAGCAGTACCGGCGAGGCCCCGGTGGGCAGCGCCACCAGCGTGGCCTGCAGGCCCGAGATGGCCAACATGTCTGCCACCAGGGCCTGGTCGAGCGGGAAGCCCATCACCACCCAGCCGATCAGGGCCGGTGCGCGCATCGGTGCCATCACGAATTGATAGGGCGCGCCGGCCACCAGCGCCACCGTACCCCGGCCCGGGCGCTGGGCCAATGCCGGCGCCAGCCGGGCCAGGGCCGGGGCCAGGCCGGCGTCCGCGCCCTCGGCCAGCGCCTGCACCGCCAAGCCGGTGTCGAGCACCGCGCCCAGCGTGGCGCCGATGCGCTGGCTGTGGTTGGTCAGCGCCGACTGCAAGGTGGCCAGGTCATGCGTGCCCAGAGCCTCGCGCATGCCGTAGTCGGCAGCCAGCACCGCCGCGCCCTGCGACAGCTTGCCGGCGCGTTGGTCGAGCAGGCGTTGCCAGAGCCGCTCGCCCAGGCTCAGGCGGTCGGCCAGCTGGCGGTGGGCATTGCGGTCGATGCGCTCGCGTATGACCACCAGGCCGGCGCCTTGCACCAGCAGCAACAGCGCCAGCGACAACAAGACGATGCGCCCCGACAGCCCGAGCCGGCCTTGGCGCAGCCGGGCCAGCAGATTCACAGCGCCGGCCCCGCGAGCTTGACCTGGATCGCCAGGCCGCCGGTGCCACCGAGTTGCAAGGCCTGGTCCTGCGCTGGCGCGCCGGGGGGCAGGCTGGGATGCCAGGTGCGCAGGCGGTAGCTGCCGGGCGGCACCTGGGCCAGGTTGAGCTTGCCGTCGGCCCCGGTCAGGCCGTGGTAGGGCGTGTCCACTACCACCACCCAGGCGGCCATGTTGTCGTGGATGTTGCAGCCCAGCGCGGCGATGCCGGCCTGGTCGAACACCACCGGCGCGGCGGGCGTGCCGACATACAGCTTGATCTCGAACTTCTTGACCGGCGAAAACGAATACAGGTGATGGCGCACGCTGTCGCGGTTGGGAAAACTCACCGCGCTGCCCACCGGCACCAGGGTGACGGCCTGCGAGAACTGGCGCGCACTCTGCACGATCTCGAGGCCGTTGAGCGGCCGCACCGCCGCCCGGGCCTCGCGCGATTCCAGGAACACGGCCGCGCCGGGCAACGGCTTGCCCGCGCCGTCGGTGACCAGCAGGTCCAGCGCTGCGGCCTGGCTGGCTGTCGCCGGCAGCAGGCCGGCCAGCAGCCAGGCCAGGCGCGCTGTCCGGCGTGCCCCGGCGCGGTGCCTGGGTGCAGGGGCAAAGGTCGAAACAAGGGGCAGATTCAGGCGCATGGCGGTGGCAGGGTGGTTTGGGCGCCACGGGCAAGGGGCCGCCTTGCCATGCCTATCGGCGCCAGTCGGCCCCGACTTGAGCCGGCCCACCGTGCGGCGGCCGCCGCAGCGCAGGCGCCGGGCCTCAGGCTGCTGCCTGGGCCGCGCTGATCACCCCGCCGCCCAGGCAGACCTCGCCGTCGTAGAGCACGGCCGATTGGCCCGGCGTCACCGCCCATTGCGGCGCGCTGAAGCGCAGCGCAAAGCCCGCGTCTGCGGCCTGCAGCCGGCAGGCCGCGTCGGCCTGGCGGTAGCGGGTCTTGGCCGCCAGATCGCCCTCCGCCGGCGCGCTGCCGGCCACCCAGCTGGCATCATCGAAAACCAGCGCGGCCGACTGCAGCCATGGGTGCGCATGGCCCTGCACCACGATCAGCGCATTGCGGGCCAGGTCCTTGCGGGCCACGAACCAGGGCGCATGGTCGCCGGCACCGCGCGCCGCGCCCTTCTCCTTGACCCCGCCGATGCCCAGGCCCTGGCGCTGGCCCAGGGTGTAGAAGCTCAGGCCGACATGCCGGCCCAGCGTGCGGCCGCGGTCGTCAATGATCGGCCCGGGCTGGTGGCTGAGGTAGCGGTTGAGGAACTCGCGAAACGGCCGCTCGCCGATGAAGCAGATGCCGGTCGAGTCCTTCTTCTTCGCATTCGGCAGGCCGGCGTCCAGGGCGATGCGGCGCACCTCGGTCTTGGGCAGCTCACCCACCGGAAACCAGGTCTTGCGCAGTTGCGCCTGGGTCAGCCGGTGCAGGAAGTAGCTCTGGTCCTTGAGCGGGTCCAGGCCCTTGAGCAGCTCGAACCGACCAGAGCGCTCGCGCACCCGCGCATAGTGCCCGGTGGCGATCTTGTCGGCGCCCAGGCGCAGTGCATGGTCGAGAAAGGCCTTGAACTTGATCTCGGCATTGCACAGCACGTCCGGGTTGGGGGTGCGGCCGGCCTGGTATTCGCGCAGGAACTCGGCAAACACCCGGTCCTTGTAATCGGCAGCAAAGTTGACATGCTCGATCTCGATGCCGATCACGTCGGCCACCGCTGCGGCGTCCACGAAGTCGATGTTCGACGCGCAATATTCGCTGTCGTCGTCATCTTCCCAATTCTTCATGAAGATGCCGACCACCTCATGGCCTTGCTGCTTGAGCAGCCAGGCGGTGACGGCCGAATCGACGCCGCCGGACAGGCCGACGACCACACGGGCGGGTTTCATGGGGGCCGATTGTCCCCGGCGGCTCAAACCCGCAGGAAACGTCCGTCGTCCTGCAGACGCACCCGGCCGTCGGCCAGCAGCTCGTCCAGGTGCAGGCCGATACTGCGGCGCTCGGCGCAATCCACCCACAGCGCATCATGTTCGGGCGGGTAGAGCAGACGCTGGCGCACCAGGTCGGCCAGGCTCTGGGGCCGCGGCGCCAGCATGGCCAACAGGCGGTCGCGGCGCTCGTCGATCTTGCGGGTGAAGGCGGCCAGTTGGGCCAGGAAGTCGGCCCGGGCGGTGATCACCGCACGGTGGTGGGATGTGACCCAGAGCCGCGCGTCCAGCCGCGCCACCGCCGCCAGCGAGCGCCGGAAATCGGCCAGGTTGGAGGTGGCGTCGCCGTAGTAGGGGCCGAAGCCCGACAGGTCGATGTCACCGATGAAGGCCAGGCCCTCGTTCTCGACGACCAGCGCGCAGTGGCCGGCGGTGTGGCCGGGCAGGTGCTGGGCCCGCACCGACACACCGCCACCCAGCTGCCAGCTGGCGCCGTCGGCATAACCGGTGGCGTCGGGCCGGGGGCCATAGTTGAACTCGGTCTCGATCTTGGTTTTCAGCGGCGCCAGCACGGCGTCGGGGTAGCCGTAGTGGGCCGACAACCCGGCCCAGCTCTGGGCGGCGGCCAGGTCGGCGTGATGCACCATCACCCGGGCCTGCGGCACGCGGTGCAGGCCCGCCATGTGGTCCTCGTGCACATGGCCCAGGATCACCAGGTCCACGCCGTCGAAGTCGGGCCCGATGCGCTTGGCCACTTGCGGCGTGTCGAAGGCCACCCGGGTGTCGGCGCCATGCACCAGCACCTGGTTGCCGTCGGGGTACTTGCCCGATTTCTCGCCCAGGTGCACCGCCACGCGGCCGAATCGCAACACGGCATCCATGTTCAAGCCAGCCGCCAGGGTTGTTGCAGCGAGGGGTCGGCCTGCACCGCATCCAGCGCATGGCGCACACCGGCCTGGTGGTCGGCGATGCAGCGCAGCACCAGCGGGCTGCGCAGGCGGTGGGCCTGGGCGCGCAGCTCGTCGGGGGTCAGCCACAGGGTGCGCACGATCGGGTTGTCCAGCGCCCGGCCGGGCTCGGGCTCGCCCGCCGTGCCGCTGTAGGCAAAGCGCAGGTAGGTGATGTCCTCGGCGGCCTGCCCCGCGCCGGCCGGCCGCTCAAAGCGTGCCAAATACACCCCCAGCAGGGCCTGTGGCACGAAGCTACAGGCCGTTTCTTCCAGGCACTCGCGCACCACGGCCTGTTCGGGTGACTCGCCGGGGTCCAGGTGGCCGGCGGGCTGGTTCAGCCGCAGGCCCTCGGGCGTGTGCTCTTCCACCAGCAGGTAGCGGCCGGCGCGCTCGACGATGGCCGCCACGGTGACACTCGGTTTCCAGCGCTCTGTACCCATCGCCGCATCTTAGAGGGTGCCCGGCCCCGGCATGGTTATCCGGTAAGCTCGCGCGGCACCGGGCCCGACGCATGCCGGCGTCGGTGCCGAATGCCAACAATTTTTGAGGAGCGGAAACCATGGCCTTGCTGATCGGCGTCCCAAAGGAGACGGCGCCCGAAGAAAAACGCGTCGCCACCGTGCCCGACGTGGTTGAAAAGCTCATCAAACTGGGCTTTGCGGTGGCCGTGGAAAGCGGCGCCGGCGATGCGGCCCACTTTGCCGACGAGACTTACACGGCCGCCGGCGCCCAGGTGCTGCCCAGCGCGGCCCAGGTATGGGCCCAGGCCGACATCATCTTCAAGGTGCGCGCGCCCAGCCCGGCCGAGGTGGCGCTGATGCGCGAGGGCGGCACCCTGATCAGCTTCATCTGGCCGGCGCAGAACCCCGAGCTGATGCAATTGCTGGCGGCCCGGCGCGCCACCGTGCTGGCCATCGACGCGCTGCCGCGCCAGCTGAGCCGGGCCCAGAAGATGGACGCGCTGACCTCGATGGCCGGCATCAGCGGCTACCGTGCGGTGATCGAGGCGGCGAATGCCTTTGGCCGTTTCTTCAATGGCCAGATCACCGCCGCCGGCAAGATCCCGCCAGCCAAGGTCTTCATCGCCGGGGCCGGTGTGGCCGGGCTGGCCGCCATCGGCACTGCGGCCAACCTGGGCGCGATCGTGCGTGCCAACGACACCCGTGCCGAAGTGGCCGACCAGGTGGTGTCGCTGGGCGGCGAGTTCGTCAAGGTCGACTACGAGGAAGAAGGCGGCGGCGGCGGCGGCTATGCCAAGGTGATGAGCGAGGGCTTCCTGCAGGCCCAGCGCGCGATGTACGCCAAGCAGGCCCAGGATTGCGACATCATCATCACCACCGCGCTGATCCCGGGCAAGCCGGCGCCCAGGTTGATCACCGCCGAGATGGTGCGCAGCATGAAGCCCGGCAGCGTGATCGTCGACATGGCCGGCGAGCAAGGCGGCAACTGCGAGCTTACCGTGCCCGGCCAGGCGGTGGTACGCCACGGCGTGACCATCATCGGCTATACCGACCTGGTCAGCCGCCTGGCCAAGCAGTCGTCGACCCTGTACTCGACCAATCTGCTGCGCGTGACCGAGGAGCTGTGCAAGACCAAGGACGGGGTGGTCAACGTCAACATGGAGGACGACGCGATCCGCGGCCTGACGGTCATCAAGGAGGGCAGCGTCACCTGGCCGCCGCCGCCGCTGAAGCTGCCGGCCCCGCCGCCCAAGCCGGCGGCGGCCCCACCGGCCGCACCCAAGGGGCATGGCCACGGCGCGGGCGCGCCGATGTCGGCCGCCGCGCTGTCCAAGGTGTTCGGCTTCGGGGCGCTGGCCTTTCTGCTGGTCGGCCTGTATGCGCCGGCCACCTTCCTGTCGCACTTCACGGTGTTCGTGCTGGCCTGCTTCATCGGCTACATGGTGGTGTGGAATGTGACGCCGTCGCTGCACACGCCGCTGATGAGCGTGACCAATGCGATCTCGTCGATCATCGCCATCGGCGCGCTGGTGCAGGTGGCGCCGCCGCTGACGTCCATAGGTGCCGGCGGGGGGGTCGACCGGCCCAACGCGCTGATCCTGGGGCTGGCGGTGTTTGCGCTGGCGCTGACGGCCGTCAACATGTTCGGCGGCTTCGCGGTCACGCGGCGCATGCTGGCGATGTTCCGCAAATGAGTTCCGCATACAAGAAGAAGGACACGCCATGACCGCAAGCCTAGCCACCGTCTCCTACATCGCCGCCACCATCCTGTTCATCTTGAGCCTGGGTGGCCTCGCCAACCCCGAGACCGCGCGCCGCGGCAACCTGTTCGGCATGATCGGCATGACCCTGGCCGTGCTGGCCACGGTGCTGGGGCCGCGCGTCACGCCGGCCGGCATCCCGTGGATCGTCGGCGCCTTGGTCGTCGGCGGGGCCATCGGCCTGTTCGCGGCCAAGAAGGTGCAGATGACCCAGATGCCCGAGCTGGTGGCGCTGATGCACAGCCTGGTGGGCCTGGCCGCCTGCCTGGTGGGCTATGCCAGCTATGTGGACACGTCCACGGTCTTCCCCACCCCGGCCGAAAAGGCGATCCACGAGGTGGAGATCTATATCGGCATCCTGATCGGCGCGGTCACCTTCTCGGGGTCCATCGTCGCCTTCGGCAAGCTGTCGGGCAAGATCGGCGGCAAGCCTTTGCTGCTGCCCGGCCGGCACTTGATGAACCTGGCAGGCCTGCTGCTGGTGGTCTGGTTCGGCCGGGTCTTCTTGAACGCCCACGACATCCAGGCCGGCATGCTGCCGCTGCTGGTGATGACCGTGATCGCGCTGCTGTTCGGCGTGCACATGGTGATGGCCATCGGCGGCGCCGACATGCCGGTGGTGGTGTCGATGCTCAACAGCTATTCGGGCTGGGCGGCAGCGGCCACCGGCTTCATGCTCAGCAATGACCTGCTGATCGTGGTGGGGGCGCTGGTCGGCTCGTCGGGCGCGATCCTCAGCTACATCATGTGCCGCGCGATGAACCGCAACTTCCTCAGCGTGATCGCCGGCGGCTTTGGCGGTGGCGCGCCGGTCAAGGCCAGCAGCGGCAGCGCGGCCGAGCCGGTGGGCGAGGTGAGCCCGATCCTGGCCGCCGAGACCGCCGAGCTGCTGCGCGAGGCCAAGAGCGTGATCATCGTGCCGGGCTACGGCATGGCGGTGGCGCAGGCCCAGCACACGGTCTACGAGATCACCAAGCTGTTGCGCGGTCAGGGCGTGACGGTACGCTTCGGCATCCACCCGGTGGCCGGGCGCATGCCCGGCCACATGAATGTGCTGCTGGCCGAAGCCAAGGTGCCTTACGACATCGTGATGGAGATGGACGAGATCAACGAGGACTTCCCCAAGACCGACGTCACCATGGTCATCGGCGCCAACGACATCGTCAACCCGGCCGCGCAGGACGACCCGGGCAGCCCGATCGCCGGCATGCCGGTGCTGGAGGTGTGGAAGGCCAAGACCTCGATCGTGATGAAACGCAGCATGGCCTCGGGCTATGCCGGGGTCGACAACCCGCTGTTCTACAAGGACAACAACCGCATGCTTTTCGGCGACGCCAAGAAGATGCTGGACGAGGTGCTGACCGCGCTGCGGGCCTGATGGCGGCCGGGCCGGCCGTGGCGCGTGGCCGGGTTCAGGCCCGGCGACGCCGCGCCAGCAGGCCCAGCGCGCCCAGCCCCGCCAGCAGCAGCGCATAGCTCTGCGGCTCGGGCACCGGCACCGCCGCACCCCAGGAGGTGGCGTGGCCGTCGGTGGCCGCGCCATTGCTGGCGGTAAAGCCGTAGAACACCGGCGTGCCGACCAGGCCGAGGGCGGCGAAATCAACCCCGGCCTGCACGCTGAAACTGCCCAGGTTCAGGTGGTCGATGCTGCCGACCAGCTGGCCGGTGTTGTCGCCCAGGCCCGACGGGGTGTAGGCCAGGTGGCCGAACCATTGGAAGTTCGGGTCGCGGATGGTGTCACCCAAGCCGGTTTCGGTGACCGCCACCGGCGTGATGTTGCCGCCGCTGAGGATCTGCACACTGGGTGACACGGGTTCGAGGTCGAAATTGAAGGTGTCGATGGCGAAGGCCAGGCTGCTGGCGGGCAGGCCCTGGTAGCCCAGCCCCGAACCGCCGATCCCCACGCCGATGGCGCTGCTCAAGGTGAAGGTCAGCCCGTCGCCGCGCAGGCCGGGGTTGGCCACCGTCGGGATGTACCAGTTGAAGTCGAAGCGGAAGGCCAGGTTGAAGTCCAGCAGCAGGGCCGCGGGGGCGAAGCCGGCGCCGGCCTGGCCGCCGCTGCCGCTGAGGGTCAGGTCGAGCACGCTGTAGGTGAAGCCATTGCCCGGCGTGAAGTTGTGCGCCTGGGCGTCGCCGAAGCGGGTCCAGCTGGTGTAGTCGACAGGGCCGGTGCTGAGGTTGACGCCTTGCTGGGCCTGGGCGGGCAACAGCACGGTGGTGGCGAACAGGGTGTGCAACAGGGCGGCGGGAAGGCGCATGGCGGGCTCCAGGTGGGGTTGGAGGCGATCTTGCACAGCCAGCGTTAGCCCGGCGTTAGCCTGCGGCACCCCGGGTGGCCTGGGGCCGCCGCCGGGCCCCCTTCAACCCGGGGGAAGGCCGGTCCGGTTTGCAACAGGCTGTAGCGGCGCGGCACGGGGTTCGGCCGGGCCGGCTCGGGTCATGCCACCGACAGCCGCAGCCATTGCAGCGCCTGCGCCAGGCTCAACGCTTCGCCCGCCTGCCACCAGCCCTGCACGGCCGCGGCGCCGGCCAGGGCCTGGCACAGGCGGCGCACGCGGCGCAGGTCATGGCCATCGGCGGCGGATTGCGGCCCCACCACCGCCAGGCTGTGCCGGGCCGCAAAGCCCATCAGGCGGGCGGCGGCCTCGGCCTGGCCCAGATGGGCCAGTGCCCGGGGCAGGTTCCACAGGCCGTAGACCAGGGGCCAGGGCTCGGCGGCGGCATAGGCGGTGTCCACGCAAGCCCGGTAGGCCCGCGCGGCGTCCTGCCACTGACCCAGCCGGGCCCAGGCCTCGCCGTACAGATTGCAGGCCAGCGCGTGCTGCAGCTCGTCGCCCTGGTCACGCGTGTCGCGCATCGCCTGGCCGGCCAGGGCCACCGCCTCGGCCGCACCGGCGCGGCTGGCCAGCAGGGCCAGTGCCAGGTTGCAGCGGCCCACGCTCACGCCATGGGCATCGCCGGCGGCGGCCCACAGGGCCACGGCGCGCCGCTGCAAAGCGATGCTGGCGGCCGGGTCGGTGGGGCGCAGCAGCGCACCCTGGTTGGTCAGGATGGTGGCCTGCAGTGCCGTGGCGCCCACCTGCACGGCCAGCACCAGGGCCTCGTCCAGCCAGGGCCCGGCTCGGGCATCGCGCTGCAGGCGCCACAGCACATGGGCCAGGCGGGTCAGCACCATTGCACGGGGCAGGCCCGGTCGGTCGGGCTCGGGCGTCAGGCCGGCCCCTGGCGGGGCCGGCATGCCGGCCCGCGCCGGCGGCAGTTGCGCCAGCACCTGCAAGGCCAGCGGCCCGGCCGCGTCGGCCTGACCCCCCAGCAGCAGCGAGCGCGCCAGACCGGCACGCAACAGCGCCTGCTGCACCGGGTCGGCCAGGCGGCCGGCGCAGCGCAGCAGGGTCGCCAGGGTGGCAGCCGGCAAGCTGATCGCGCTCAACGCGGCCTGGGCAGCGCCGGCCAGGTGGGCGGCGGCCTCGAAGGCGCCATCGGCTTCGGCGCCGGCCAGCGCGCCGACCAGGTTGGGCAGCTCCAGCCTGACCTGCAGCAGCGGGGCGGACAAGGGCAGGCCCTGAAACCACCCGGTCAACCAAAGCCGGTGGCGCTGCCGCAAGCCGGCTTGATCGGCCTCCGGCAGCACGCTGGCGGCGAACTCGCGGATCAGCTCGTACATCACGAAGCGGTCACTGCCCGGCCCGGCCCGCAGCATCGAGTGCGCCACCAGCTCCTGCAAGGCCAGCGTGGAGTCCACTGGCGTGGTGGTCGCCAGGGCCAGGGCTGCGGCCAGACTGAAGCTGCCGGGCAGCAGCGCCAGCCTCGGCAACAGCTGCCGGGCCGCCGGCGACAGCAATTGCCAGCTCCAGGCCACCACCGCCAGCATCGAGGCATGCCGGGGGTCGCCGCCGCTGCGCGGCCCGCTGCGGGCCAGCAAGCGCAGGGCGCCGGCGTCGCGCTGGCCGGCGGCACCCTGCAGCAGCTGCAACAGGCTGGCGGGCGACAGGCTGCCGACATGGGCGGCGGCCAGCTCGATGGCCAAGGGCATGCCCTGCAGATGGCGCACCAGCGCGACCACCGCGCCCAGTTGCAGCCGGTCGGGTTTGAAATCGGCGGCCGCTGCCCGCGCCCGGTCCAGGAACAAGGCCACCGCCGGGTTGGCCCTGGCGTCAGATTCGGCGTCGGCCGTGTCGGGCAGGGGCAGGGCGGGCAATACGCGGCGCTGCTCGCCGTCCAGGCCCAGCGCCCGGCGCGAGGTGACCAGCAGGTGCAGGCCGCCGCACCTTGCCAGCAGGTCGGCCACCAGCGTCGCCAGGGGCGCGGCCACCTGCTCGGCGTTGTCCAGCACCAGCAGGGTGCGGCGGCCAGAGAACTGGCGCTGCAAATGCGCCAGCGCCGGCAGCTTGCCCGGCGTCTGGTGCAGCGCCAGCAGCAGGGCCGCCAGCAGATCGTCAGTGGCCTGCGCGCCATCGCGGCAACCCACCAGCGGCACGAAGGCCACCAGGTCGAAGCCAGGCTGGGCCGGGGTCGCCACAGCGTCGGGCGCATGGCCGCCCGGCCCGCTGCCGGGTGGCAGCGCCGAGGCAGGCCCCGGCCAGCGCAGCGCCGCCTGGTGCATGCGGGCCACCTCCACCGCCAGCCGGGTCTTGCCGTGGCCGCCCGGCCCCAGCAAGGTGACCAGCCGGTGCTGCTGCACCTCGTTCTGCAACACCTGCACCTGCGCCTGGGCACCGTGCAGGCGGGTCAGGTAGCGCGGCAGCTGCTGCGCGGCCGGGTCGGCCCCCGGCGGCGGCCCGACCGGCAGCGGGTCGACCGGCAGCGGATCGGCCGCCGATGCCTGGGCCAGCGCGCCGGCCCGGGCGGCCAGGCGCAGGCGCAACTCATGCACCCAGGCCGCCCAGTGGCCGGGCATCAGCTCACCCCGGTAGAGGGCCAGGGCGGCGTGGCGCTGGCCGCTGTCCAGGGCAGCCTCGAAGGCCACCACATCGCAGGCCAGGGCACCCGGGTGCAGCCGCAGCGTCAGCCGGTCGGCCTGCACCAGCGTCGCCAGTTCATCACCGGGGCCGAAGGCCGCCTTCAGGATGGCCAGCAATTGGCGCAGCCGGTTGCGGCCCACCGCCAGGGCCACCCCCGGCCACAGCTGCTCGATCAGGGTTTCACGCGCATGCGCCTGGTCGGGGGCCAGCGCCAGCAGGGCCAGCAACTGGCTGGCGACCGGGCCAGGCAGGCGCTGCGCCGCACCGCCCGGGCGGGTCAACACGGTGTCGCCCAGCAGGCGCAGATGCCAGCCCGGCCCCGGCAGGCACAGGGGCGCGGCAAGCGTGGCGGGCAGCGGGGGCGGGCGGGCCATCAGGCAGCATTCTAGAAACAGCGTCGCCCAGTGCCTGCACCGGGGCGGTGCCTACAGCACCCGGCCGGTAAATCCCCAGCTTTGTGGGCTTTTCCCGCTATCGACTTCCCTGAGCCTGGGCTTGTCAGGTTTAAGCAAGAATTGCAACATGGAAAAATCATGGCTCAAGCAGTACCCGCAGGGTGTGCCAGCCGAAATCAAGGTCGATCGCTACCCCTCGCTGCTGGCGCTGGTCGACGACAGCCTGGCCCGCTACCAGGCCCTGGCGGCCTACAAGTTCATGGGCCGGATGATCCGCTACGGCGAGGTCGATGATGCGTCACGGGCCCTGGCGGCATGGCTGCAGGGCCAGGGCCTGGTGCGCGGCGACCGCGTGGCCCTGATGATGCCCAATGTGCCGCAATACCCGGTGGCGGTGGTGGCGCTGCTGCGGGCCGGCCTGGTGGTGGTCAATGTCAACCCGCTCTACACGCCGCGCGAGTTGGAGCACCAGCTCAAGGATTCGGGCGCCAAGGCCATCATCGTGATGGAAAACTTTGCCGCCACGCTGGCTGCGGTGCTGGCCCAGGTGCCGGTCAAGACGGTGCTGCTGGCGGCCCTGGGCGACATGCTGGGCTGGGCCAGGGGCAAGCTGGTCAACCACATGGTGCGCCATGTCAGGAAGCTGGTGCCGCCATTCCACTTCAGCGGCGTGCCCGGGCTGAAGCTGGAACGCTTCAACGCTGCCCTGGCGGCCGGCCGGCGCATGCGCCTGGCGCCGGCCCTGGTCGGGCCGGACGATATCGCCGTGCTGCAGTACACCGGCGGCACCACCGGGGTGAGCAAGGGCGCGGTGCTGCTGCACCGCAACCTGGTGGCCAATGTGCTGCAAGCCGAGGCCTGGTACCAGCCGGCGCTCAAGCAGATCCCGGCCGGCGAGCAGATCGTCACTGTCTGCGCGCTGCCGCTCTACCACATCTTCGGCTTCAGCACGAACATGATGCTGAGCCTGCGCATGGGCGGCTGCAATCTCCTGGTGGCCAATCCGCGTGACCTGCCGGCGCTGTTCAAGGACCTGGCGGCCCAGCCCTTTCACAGCTTTCCGGCAGTCAACACCTTGTTCAATGCCATCGTCAACCATGCCGATGTCGACACCGTGGACTGGCGCCACCTGAAGATCTCGGTGGGCGGCGGCATGGCCGTCACCCAGGGCACCGCGCGCCAATGGCTGGACAAGACTGGCTGCGCCATCTGCGAAGGCTATGGCCTGAGCGAGACCAGCCCGTCGGCCACCTGCAATCCGGTGGATGCCAGGGCCTATTCCGGCAGCATCGGCCTGCCCATGCCCAACACCGAGCTCAAGCTGCTGGACGACGAGGGGCAGGAGGTGGCGGTGGGCAGCGCCGGTGAGATCGCCATTCGCGGCCCGCAGGTGATGGCCGGTTATTGGCAGCGGCCCGACGAAACCGCCAAGGTGATGACCGCCGACGGCTTCTTCCGCACCGGCGATATCGGGGTGGTGGACGAGCGCGGATATTTCCGTATCGTCGACCGGAAAAAGGACATGATCCTGGTGTCCGGCTTCAATGTGTACCCGAATGAAGTCGAGGATGTGCTGTCGCAATTGCCCGGGGTGCTGGAATGCGCAGCGGTGGGCATTCCCGATGCCAAGGCGGGAGAGGCGGTGAAGGTCGTGATTGTCAAAAAACATCCATCGCTGACTGAAGCCGAAGTGCGCGCCTGGTGCGACGCCAACCTCACCGGCTACAAGCGCCCCCGTGTGGTCGAGTTCCGCAACACCCTGCCAAAATCCACCGTCGGCAAGATCCTGCGCCGTGAACTGCGCGAGGCGGCTCGATGAGTGCCCCGGGCGACCTGGCCGGCCTGCGCCTGGCGCGCAGTGAGCGCGGCCAGCAAGAAATCAGCGCTCGCCAGCTGAACCTGTCACGGCCGGCGCGCAATTTGCTGCTGATCATCGACCCCAAGCGCAGCGCCGCCGATTGGCTGGGCATGGTGCGCGGCGCCACCGCTGACGACCTGCAACAGCTGCTGGCCGACGGCCTGGTGGCACCCTGGGGTATGCCAGCCACGCCAGCGCCGGCGGCTCCGGCCGCGCCTGTGCCGGCGGCCGCGTTGGCCACCGGCCGCATGAGCCTGGCCGATGCCCTGTTGACGCAGAGCTACAAGCTGCTGTACGAACGCATCACTGCCGAGGCCCGGCCCCAGCTGGGCCTGTTCAAGGGCTACAAGCTGATCCTGGAGGTCGAGCGCTGCAGCGGCCCCGAGGCCATCCGCGCGCTGGCGCTGCAGTTCGTCGAGCAGGTGCGCGGCGTGCATGGCGACACCCAGGCGCGGGCCCTGGCGCAACGCCTGGCCGACCCGGGATGAGCCGCTGGCACGGGCAGCACCGGCCAGCGCTCCGAGGCTCGGGCACACTCCGCCCATGCCCGCCCGCATCCATGTCGACCAAGTGCTGTCACGCGGGCTTGAATTGCCCTTGCCCGACGGGGCCGCCCGCCATGTGCAGGTGCTGAGGCTGCAGCCGGGTGATGCGCTGACCTTGTTCGACGGCCGGGGCGGGCAATGGCTGGCCGAGCTGCTGGCCATGGGCCGCAAGCGCGTCCAGGCGCGGGTGCTGGCCCACCAGCCTTTGGAATGCGAGCTGGCACGGTCGGTGACGCTGGCCGTGGGCATGCCGGCCAATGAACGCATGGACAACCTGGTCGAGAAGGCCACCGAACTGGGCGTGGCCCGCATCGTGCCGCTGGTCTGCGAGCGCTCGGTGCTGCGGGTGGCGGGCGACCGCGCCGACCGCAAGGCCGCGCACTGGCAGGCGATTGCAGTGGCCGCCTGCGAGCAGAGTGGCCGCAACCGGGTGCCCCAGGTGCAGGCCCCGATGCTGCTCAAGGATTGGCTGGCCAGCGCACAGGCCGGGCCGCAGGCGGGCATGCGCGGCGTCCTGTGTTTCGCGCCGCAGGCCCGCCCGCTGCAGGCCTGGCTGGGCCAGGCCGGGCCCGGCCCGCTGACCTGGCTGAGCGGCCCCGAGGGCGGCCTCACCGATGCCGAGATCGCCCAGGCCCAGGCGCGGGGATTCCAGCCCCTGACCCTGGGCACGCGGGTCCTGCGTGCCGACACCGCGCCGCTGGCGGCGCTGGCGGGCCTGTGCGCCCTGGAGCCTTGCCCATGAACCCGCGCCTGCTGCTGCTGACCCTGTGCCAGGGCCTGCTGATGGTCAACAACGTGGTGTTCATCGCCATCAACGGCCTGGTCGGGCTGGCGCTGGCGCCGGTGGGCTGGATGGCCACCCTGCCGATCACCGGCTATGTGGCGGGCGGTGCGATCGCCACCGGCCTGGTGGCGCGCCACCAGCGGCGCTTTGGCCGCCAGCGCAGCTTCCAGCTCGGCCTGCTGGTGGCCATGGCCAGCGCCGGGGTTTGCGCCTATGCCGCGCTGACGCGCAATTTCTGGCTGTTGACGGCGGCCACGCTGGTGGCCGGCTACTACAACGCGAATGGCTCGCTCTACCGTTTTGCGGCGGTCGAACTGGTCACGCCGGCCTTCAAGGAACGCGCCATTTCCTGGGTGCTGGCGGGCGGCATCATCGGTGCGGTGGTCGGCCCCAACCTGGCCAGCTGGAGCCGTGACCTGCTGAGCCAGCCCTTTGCCGGCGCCTATGTGGCGCTGATGGCGGTGGCGCTGTTGAGCCTGCTGCTGATGCAGCTCATCCCCTTCCCGCCCCTGGTCGGCCAGGGCGAGATCGGCCGCCAGGGCCGGCCGATGGGCGAGATCGTGCGCCAGCCGGTGTTCATCATTGCCGCTGCGGCCTGCGCCATCGGCTATGGCGTGATGAACCTGCTGATGGCGGCCACGCCGATTGCGATGCAGCAGTGCCAGCTTCCCTTTTCGGCCGCCGCGCTGGTGCTGGAATGGCATGTGCTGGGCATGTTCGTGCCCAGCTTCTTCACCGGCAGGCTGGTCAAGCGCTTCGGCCCGCTGCCGATCATGGCCATCGGCCTGCTGCTCAACATCGCCTGCGTGCTGTTTGCACTGTCGGGGCAGGACCTGATGCACTTCCTGGGTGCGCTGCTGGTGCTGGGAGTGGGCTGGAACTTTCTCTACATCGGCGGCAGCACCCTGGCCACCGGGGCCTGGCGCCCCGAGGAGAAGACCCGGGCCCAGGCGGCGCTGGATTTCTGCGTCTACAGCACCATGACCCTCACCTCGTTCAGCTCTGGCGCCCTGGTCACCACCGGCGGCTGGACCGCGATGAACCGCGGCACCTTGTTGCCGATCACGCTGCTGGCGCTGGCCCTGGTCTGGCTGTGGCGCATCCAGCGGCTGAGGCCGCAGCCAGCGTGACCTTGTGCCTTGGGCCGGGCGCCAAACCTGGCCAGAATGTGCTTTTTTTCACTGCGGGATGGAGATAATCATGGGTTTGCTGGATTCGGTCTTGGGCAGCGCGATGGGCAAGCTGGGCAACGTCGGCCAGGGTGGCCAGGGCGGCGCGGGCGCCGATGGGCTGATGCGGGTGATAGGCGGCCTGCTCAACCCGGGCGGCGGCGCGGCCGGCGGGGGCCTGGCCGGGCTGGTGCAGCAGTTCCAGCAGGGCGGGCTGGGTGAGCTGGTGCAGTCCTGGGTTGGCACCGGGCAGAACCTGCCGGTGTCGCCCGAGCAATTGCAGTCGGTGCTGGGCGGCGACCAGATTGGCGCGCTGGCGCAGCAGGCCGGCCTGTCCACCGGCGATCTGATGGGCCAGCTGTCGCAACTCCTGCCCCAGGTGGTGGACCGGCTCACCCCCGACGGCCAGCTGCCCAGCGGTGCTGGCGGGCTCGACCTGGGCGGGGTGCTGGGCAGTCTGCTGGGCGGCTTGATGAAGCGCTGATGCGCTGGCGCGCCGGCGCTCAGGCCGGCGCCGGCTTGGACCGGGCCGATCCGGCCACCAGGTCGAAGCGATACAGCCGGCATTCGATCGCGCCGTTCCACATCGGCACGCGCCGGCTTTCCTTCAGGCGCAGGGCCTGCGGCAGCTTGGGGTCGGGGCTGAGCAGCCAGGCGGTCCAGCCCGGGTAGTGGCGCTTCCAGTGGCTGGCCAGCTGGCTGAAGAACTCGGCCGGGCTGCCGCCGCCTTCGAAGCCCTCGCGGCTGCCGCCCCGGTCGCCGCCCCGGTCGCCGCCGCGCGAGCCCATGGGGGCGATGCGTTCGCCATAGGGCGGGTTGATCAACAGCAGACCGGCAGCGGCCGGTGCGGGGCGCTGCAGCGCGTCGGCGGTCTTGAACTCGATGTGCTGGGCCACCCCGGCACGCTCGGCATTGCGCTGGGCAAAGTCGGTCATGCGGAAAGACACGTCACCGGCAAAGACAGCCACCGCCGGCGCATGCTGGCGCGCGCGCGCGGCGTCCTTCAGCCGGGCCCAGGCGTTCTGGTGGCTGCGGAAGGGCAGCATGCGTTCGAAGGCAAAGCGCCGGCGCAGGCCCGGCGCAATGCCGCAGGCGATCTGCGCGGCTTCGATCACGATCGTGCCGGCACCACAACAGGGGTCGAACAACGGCCCGTCCTCGGCCCGGCCCTGCCAGCCGGCGGCGGCCAGCATGGCCGCGGCCAGGGTCTCCTTCAGCGGGGCCTCGCCCTTCAGGCCCTGGGCGTCGCGCCAGCCGCGCTTGAACAGCGCCTCGCCCGAGGTGTCGGCATACAGCGTGGCATGGCTGGGCGACAGGTGCAGGGTCAGCGGCAGGTCGGGGAATTTGGTGTCGATGCTGGGCCGCTCGCCGGTGGCGTCGCGCACCACGTCGCAGACCGCGTCCTTGACCCGCAGGGTGGCAAAGTTCAGGCTTTGCAGCGGCGAGCGCTGGGCCGTGGTGTCGATGCGGAAGGTCTGCGCCGGGTTGACCCAATCGGTCCAGGGCACGCCGCGGGCCAGCTGGTAGAGATCATGCTCGTTGCCGTAGGGCCCATGGGCCAGTGGCCACAGCACCCGTTGGGCCAGCCGGGATTCGAGGTTGAGCCGCATCGCCACCAGCGCGTCGCCCATCACCTGCACGCCGCCACGGTCGGTCTGCACCGGCACGCCCGCCCCCAGCAGGGCCTGCACCTCGGCTGTCAGCAGGGCCTCGGCGCCAGGCGCGCAGGGCAGGAACAGCGCCACCGGCGTGTCGGCCACCGGGCGGGCGTGCCGCAGCGTGCCAGGCGCGCGGGGGTCGGAGGGGTCGGGCTGGTCGGGGTTCACATCGCCTTGCGCAGGTTGGCGGGCGCTATCTTCAGGGCCTCGCGGTATTTGGCCACGGTGCGCCGCGCCACCGTGATGCCCTGCTCGGACAGCATGTCCGACAGCTGGCTGTCCGACAGCGGTTTGGCAGGCGCCTCGGCATCCACCAGCTGCTTGATCAGGGCGCGCACCGCCGTGCTGCTGGCATTGCCGCCGGCATCGGTGTTGAGCGACGAGCCGAAGAAGTACTTCAGCTCGAAGGTGCCGTAGGGCGTGGTCATGTACTTGGCGGTGGTGACCCGCGAGATGGTGCTCTCGTGCAGGCCCAGCTCGTCGGCGATCTCGCGCAGCACCAGCGGCTTCATGGCGATGGCGCCGTGGGCGAAGAAGCTCTTCTGGCGTTCGACGATGGCCTGGCTGACCCGCAGGATGGTGTCGAAGCGCTGCAGGATGTTCTTCATGAACCAGCGCGCCTCCTGCAGACGCACCGACAGGCCCGCGCCGCCATTGCCGCGCCCGCGGATGGCCTGGGCATACAGGTCGTTGATGCGCAGCTTGGGCATCACGTCGGGGTTGAGGGTGGCCTTCCAGCCGCGCCCGGCCTTGATGACGATGACATCCGGCACCACGATATTGGCCTCGGCGCGGGTGAAGGGCCGACCCGGCTTGGGTTCGCAGGCCTTGATCAGGGCCTCGGCCTCGCGCAGGGTCTGCTCGTTGGCGCCGGTGGCCCCCATCAGTTTCTTGATGTCCTTGCGCGCCAGCAGCTCGAGGTGCTTTTCGCAGATCTGCATCGCAGCAGTGCGCGCCGGGCCGGGCGGATGCGGGCGCAGCTGGATCACCAGGCAATCGCCCAGGCCGGTGGCGCCCACGCCCAGCGGGTCGAGGCTCTGCAGTATCTTCAACGCGAAGCGCAGGCGGTCGGCCAGGTCTTCGCGCGCGGCGACGCTCAGCAGGTCGTCGGCGCCACCGCTGCCGTCGCCTGCCATGCCCAGGCTGAAGCCCAGCCGCTCGGCGATTTCGTCCAGGCTGTCGGCCAGGTAGCCGTCATCGTCGAGTGACTCGATCAGCACCATCACCGCCGCCAGGTCCTCGCCCGACAGGCGCATGCCCAGCAACTGCTGGCGCAGGTGGTCCTGCAGGGTCAGCCCGCCATTGCCGTCATCGGTGGGCTCGCGGTTGTCGTCGTCGCTGCTGGCGGCGCCGGCGGCCGAAGGCAGTTCGCGGATGCCGTCGAAATCATCCCGCTCGGTGCCGTTCTCCCAATCGTCGCGGTCGGTGGCGCCGAACTCGGCGCTGTCCAGGCCGGCCGGCTCATCGGCACCGGCCACGCCGTCGCCGTTGTCCTCGCGCTCGGACAGCTTGCTCTTCTCGCGCTCGGCGCCGGCGTCGGCGGCCGCGCTCACCCGCTCCAGGCCGAACTCCATCGGCGCATGGTCGTCGTCCACGTCCAGGAAGGGGTTCTGCTCGAGCATCTGCTCGATCTCCTGGTGCAACTCCAGGGTGGACAGTTGCAACAGGCGTATCGATTGCTGCAGCTGGGGCGTCAGCGCCAGGTGCTGCGACAGGCGTACCTGCAGGCTGGGTTTCATCGGGTCGACTGCAGATCCGCGCCTACATGCGGAAATGCTCTCCCAGGTAGACCCGCCGCACGTCGGCGTTGGCGATGATGTCGGCGGGCCGGCCTTCGGCCAGCACCCGGCCCTCGCTGATGATGTAGGCGCGGTCGCAGATGCCCAGCATCTCGCGCACATTGTGGTCGGTGATCAGCACGCCGATGCCGCGCGCCTTGAGGAAGCCGATGATGCGCTGGATCTCGATCACCGCGATCGGGTCGACCCCGGCAAAGGGCTCGTCCAGCAGGATGAAGCGCGGCTGCGTGGCCAGGGCCCGGGCGATCTCGACCCGCCGCCGCTCGCCGCCCGACAAGGCCGGCGCCGGCGAGCTGCGCAGCTTCTCGATCGACAGGTCGGCCAGCAGCTGTTCGAGTTGCGCATCGATGGCGCCAGCCGACAGGCCGCGGCCGTTGGCCCCGACCTGCAGCTCGAGCACCGCGCGGATGTTCTCCTCGACCGTGAGCTTGCGAAAGATCGAGGCCTCTTGCGGCAGGTAGCTCAAGCCCATGCGGGCGCGCTGGTGGATGGGCTTGTTCTGCACCGCCACGCCGTCGATCAGGATCACGCCGGCATCGGCCCGCACCAGGCCCACCACCATGTAGAAGCAGGTGGTCTTGCCCGCGCCATTGGGCCCGAGCAGGCCGACCACCTCGCCGGCAGCCACCGCCAGGTGCACATCCTTGATGACCTGGCGTGCGCCGTAGCTCTTCTTCAGGCCGGTCACCTCGAGGCGGCTGCGGGCCTCGGCGCCCGGCTGCGGCGGCGCGGCGGCCGCCGCAGCGCCAGCCTCAGGGGCCCACATCAACGGCGGTCTCCGAGGGTGGACGAAGGCTTGAGCGCGGCGCCGGCCGAGGCCGGGCTGTCCGCCGGCGCCGCAGCGCCGACATTGCGCGGGGTGATCACGGCACGCACCCGGCCATTCGGGTTGCTGGCGCTGGGTGCGCCGCCGCGCACGCTGAAGGTCTCGCTCTGGCTGTCCCAGATGATCACAGCGCCGGTGATCTCGTCGGCCGGCACCCCGGCCTGCAGGCGCCGCACCTGGGCCTGGCCCTCGAACCGCAGGGTGCCGGCCTGGCTGTCATAGTCGATGCGCTGGGCCTGGCCTTCGACGATTTCATCCAGGCCGTCGCGCTTCTGGCGGTAGACGGCGGGCTTGCCTGCGCCGCCCAGGGCCTGCGCCAACTGGTGGCCGGCGGCGGTTTCACGCAACTCCAGCCGGTCGGCCCGGATCTGCATCGTGCCCTGGGTGATCGACACATTGCCGCTGCAGGCGCTGGTCTGTTTCTGCAGGTTGACGGTGCAGGGCTGGTCAGACTCCAGCGTCATTGGCTTGCCCCGGTCGGCCTTCTCGGCCAGGGCCGGCACGGCAGCACCGGCCAGGGCGCACAACAGCAGGGCGGCAGCAGGAGGGAGCGAGAATAGGGTAAACATCAGTCGGCACAAAACTTGCAGATCATTCTAGTCTGAAGCCTGCTGCCTGCCGATGAAATAGCGGTAATCCGTCGCGCACGGGCTTGCGGCGTGCGCTGCCAGGCGCTCAGGCTTTGCGCGACTGGGCGATCAGCTGGTCGGCCACCGCCAGCGCCCGGTCGGGCGTGCCGGCGATCGACGGCGAGGTCATATAGCGGCCCTGGATGCCCAGGGTCGGCACGCCTTCGATCTTGTACCCCTCTGCGAGCTGGCGCGCCTGCCGGGCCTTGGTGGCCACCGAGAAGCTTTTCATGGTGTCCATCACCTTGTTCACATCCGCCCCGTTGGCCTGCAGCCAGGCGCTGATGTCGTTGTCCTTGTCCAGGCGCTGCTTGGCCACATGCAGGGTGTTGAACACCTTGCGGTGCAGGCTGTCGACCAGGTCGAGCGCCTCGAAGGCGAAGAACAGCTTCTGCAGCGGCTCCTGGGCCGCATTGAAGGCCACCGGCACCCGGTGGAAATTGACCTGTGCCGCCGGCAGCTTGCGGGCCCAGGCGTCGAGCAGGGGCTCGAAGGCATGGCAATGCGGACACCAGTAGCCGAAGAACTCGACCACCTCCACCTTGCCGGCCGGCACCGGCACCGGGGTGGCCACGCGCTGGTAGTCGCGGCCTTCGACCGGTGCGCCCTGGGCCCACAGGGGCAAGGCGGTGCTGGCCAGCAACAGGCCGGTGGTGCCGGCAGCAAATTCACGACGGTTCATGCGGGGTTCCTTCGGGTCCGGGGGTCTTGACGGTGCGACTTCACAACGCCGCAGGGCGGCTGGCGGTGCACCCGGCACGCAAATAGCCTGGGCTGGGCGCGCGGTTCTGCGGACAAGGCGGCCTGGCTTGGCGCATGCCTCAGCGCTCCACCCGCACCAGGTTGGCGTCGATGCCGGCGGCCGCCAGCCGGGCTTGCTGGTCCTCAGCCTCGTCGCGGCCGTCAAACGGCCCCAGGCGCACGCGGTAGACGGTGCGGCCGCTCTGTTCGCGCTCGGTGATGCGGGCGGCCAGGCCCATCAAGGCCAGGCGGGCGCGCTGCTGTTCGGCATCGTCGGTGCGGGCATAGGCGCCAGCCTGGACGAAATACACCGAGCCGGGCGACGCGCCGGCAGCCGGCCTGGCACTGCCCGGCGCCGCGGCCTGTCCGGACAGGATCGCCGCCGGATCGCGCGGCGCGCGCGCAGCGCCCGAGCCGGGGCTGGCGGGCAGCGCTGCACTGGCGTCGCCGGCCGGTGCCGGCGGGCGGGTGGGCACATGGGCCACTGCCGACGCCGCAGCCTGGGCCGGGTTGGCTGGCGCGGCAGCGCCGGCCGTACCGGGCGTAACGGCCGTACCGGCCGTACCGGCCGGGTCGGGGGTGACCGGGCTGGGCGCGGGCAGCAGCACAGGAGCGGCCGGGGCGGTCGGGTTCTTGACCGCCGACTTGCCTGCCAGCGGCGCGTTCGGGTCCCAGTGCTTGTTGCGCTCGGCTTCGACCGCGTCCTGGTCGGCCCCGCGCTGAGGCACCTTGTTGACAAAGGGCACCGGCGCCTTGGTGATGTACAGCGCCACCGCCAGCGCCACGGTCAGGCCGGCCAGCAGGCCGATCACCAGGCCGGTGACGAAACGTCCTCGCTCGGATGTCATCGGCTGGCCTCGGCTTTGTCGATTGCGGTGTCGGCAGGCGGCTCGGCGGGCAGGTCGCGCTGCATCGACTCGGGTGCGCTGACGCCCAGCAGGCCCAGCGCATTGCGCAGCACCTGGCGGGTGGCGGCCAGCAGCGCGATGCGGGCGGCGGCCAGGGCGGCGTCATCGACCAGGAAGCGCTCGGCCGCATACCAGCTGTGGAAGGCGGCGGCCAGGTCGCGCAGGTAGAAGGCCAGGTCATGCGGCGCCAGGTTGTCGGCCGCGCTGCTGAGCATGTCGGGGTAGGCGGCGAGCTTCTGCATCAACGCGGTCTCGCTGGGCGCGCCCAGCGGCGCCAGGTCGGCCAGCGGGTTGACCTGCAGGCCGGTGCGCGCGCTGTACTGGGCCAGCACCGAGCAGATGCGGGCATGGGCGTACTGCACATAGAACACCGGGTTCTCGTCATTGGCCTTCAGCGCCAGGTCGACATCGAACACGAATTCGGTGTCGGCCTTGCGGCTGATCAGAAAGAAGCGCACCGCGTCGCGGCTGGTCCAGTCGATCAGGTCGCGCAGCGTCACGTAGCCGCCCGAGCGCTTGCTGATCTTCACCTCCTGGCCGCCCTTCATGACCATGACCATCTTGTTGAGCACGTAGTCGGGCCAGCCGGGGGGGATGCCCAGGCCCGCAGCCTGCAGGCCGGCGCGCACCCGGGCGATGGTGCCGTGGTGGTCGGTGCCCTGGAAGTTGATGACCTTGTCGAAGCCGCGTTGCCATTTGTCGATGTGGTAGGCCACATCGGGCAGGAAGTAGGTGTAGCTGCCGTCGCGCTTGCGCATCACGCGGTCCTTGTCGTCGCCGTAGTCGGTCGACTTCAGCCAAAGCGCGCCGTCGAGTTCATAGGTCTTGCCCGAGGCCGCCAGCCTTTCGACCGTGGCCTCGACCTTGCCGCCGGTGTAGAGGCTGCTTTCCAGAAAGTAGTTCTGAAACCGCACCCCGAAGGCCTGCAGATCCAGGTCTTGCTCATGGCGCAGGTAGGCCACCGCAAACTGGCGGATCGAATCCAGGTCGTCTGGCTGGCCGCTGGCGGTGAACTGGCGGTCGTCGGCCACCACGGTCTTCCTGGCCAGGAAATCGGCCGCGATGTCGGCGATGTAATCGCCGTTGTAGGCGTTCTCGGGCCAGCCGGCATCGCCCGGCTTCAGGCCCTGGATGCGGGCCTGGGTGCTGGCCGCCAGCGTGGCGATCTGCACGCCGGCATCGTTGTAGTAGAACTCGCGGGTGACGTCCCAGCCCTGGCTCTCGTAGAGCCGGCACACCGCGTCGCCCAGCGCGCCCTGGCGCGCGTGGCCCAGGTGCAGCGGGCCGGTGGGGTTGGCCGAGACGAACTCGCACATCAGCTTGCGGCCGTGGGCGGGGCGCAGGCCGAACTGGCTGCCCGCTGCCAGCACCTCGGCCACCACCGCCTGCCTGGCGGCCGGTTTCAGGCGCAGGTTGATGAAGCCGGGGCCGGCGATTTCCAGCGCGTCGACCCAGCGTTGCACGGCCGGCTGGGCCTGCAGGGCGGTGACCAGCGCGGCGGCCAGCTCACGCGGGTTGCGCTGGAGCGGGCGGGCCAATTGCATCGCAGCGGTGACAGCGAAATCGCCATGCGAGGCCTGCTTGGGCGACTCGAAGGTGGCGGCGCAGGCGGCGTCGGGCGCGAGCTGGCGCACCGCCTGGGCCAGGGCGCCGAGCAAGTCCTCTTTGGCTTGGATCATGGGCCAGGATTCTACGGTTCAGGGGTGCGCGGGCCGGCCCGGCAAGCGCCGCGCGCCGCCGAAGCTGCTGCCCTTGCTTACATCCGGGGTTTCAGTAGCGCCGGCGGCCTGCCGACAACCCTGCAAGCAGTCAACGCACACCATGTCCGCACGCCATCCGCCCACCCCGACCCTCACCGATCCCGATCCCACCCGCTCGCGCGACCCCAGCCTGCCCTTGCGCATCGGCAAGTACGCGCTGATCGGGCGCCTGGGCGAGGGCGCCACCAGCGAGGTCTTCCTGGCCGATGACGGGTTCCACCAACGGCGGGTGGCGATCAAGCGGGTGCGCGAGGCCACGTCCTTCGACAGCATCGAGAACCACTACCGCCAGCGCTTCTTTGCAGCCGAGGCAGCACTGGTGGGCAAGCTGCAGCATCCGAATGTGGTCAAGATCTTCGACGCGGTGGACGACCCCGGCCAGCCCTACCTGGTGATGGAGTACGTGCCCGGCGACACCTTGAAGCGTTTCTGCCAGGCCGACACCCTGCTGCCGCTGGACCAGATCGTGGAGATCGGCTTCAAGTGCGCGATGGCCCTGGCCTATGTGGCGCGCCAGGGCCTGATCCACCGCGATGTGAAGCCGGCCAACATCCTGGCCACCTTGAACAATGACCTGGTCACCGACATCAAGCTCACCGACTTCGGCAGCGTGTTCGACCACCAGAGCGACCGTACCCAGGTCTTCCGGGTCGGCTCGCTGGCCTATATGTCGCCCGAGCAGCTGGACGGCGCCAGCCTCGACACCCGCGCCGACATGTACTCGCTGGCGGCGGTGCTGTACCACCTGGTGGCGGGCCGGCCGCCCTTCGACGCCGCCAACCAGATGGCCTTGATGAACCAGATCTACAACGGCACGCCCCTGCCCTTGATGCGCCTGCGCGAGGGCGTGCCGCCGCGCCTGGATGCGCTGCTGCAGCAGGCCTTGTCCAAGCGGCCGGACGACCGACCGGCCAGCTGGGAGGCGTTTGCGGCGGATTGGTCGCAACTGGTGGCGCGCGGCGAGGTGAGCGTGGGGCGGCTGCAGGATGTGCTGGACTCGGAGCGCTTCAACCTGCTGCGGGCGCTCGACTTCTTCCGTGAGTTCGGCGATGTCGAGCTCTGGGAGGTGGTGCATCGCGCGCAGTGGCTGCGCCACAAGCATGGTGCCGCGCTGTACCGCAAGGGCGAAGCCGGGCGCACCTTCCACATCATTGCCCAGGGCCGGGTGGAGGTCTACCGCGACGGGCAGCGGGTGGCCCAGCTGGGCGCCGGCACCTCGGTGGGCGAGATGGCCTACTTGGCACCCAGCCCCGAGCTGCGGCTGCACAGCGCGGATGTGATCGTCTCGGTGCCGGCCACCACCATCACATTCACGCCCGAGACCCTGGCCCTGCTCAGCCCGGCCACCCGGCATCGCTTTGACGCCGCCTTCATCGGCGTGCTGGTGCGGCGCCTGCATGCCGCGCACGAAGCCCTGGCCCACCCGCGCCGCATCCTGTAGCCGGTGCAGCGCCGCATGCGCGGCGTGATGCTTGTCACGCCAGGCGCCGCCTTGCGGTGCAGGCGGGCAACGGCGCGCGGGCTGGGGCGTTGGAGCATTGCCGACGGGCGGGCGCTCTGCTCCAATCGGCCCCGGCCCGCCGGGTCTTACCCATTCCACCCAAAAGGACAAGCCCATGATCAAGCAACTCTCCGCCGCCCTGGTGGCAGCCCTCCTGTGTGCCGGTGTGGCCCAGGCCAATACCCACAAGGAAGCCCCCAAGATGGCCGCCGCCGACTGCGAGAAGCAGGCCGCCGAGAAGAAACTGGCCGGCGCGGCGAAGAACAGCTTCGTCAAGAAGTGCTCGGGCGGCGACGCGATGGCCAAGCCGTCGGCCACCGAGGCCTGCGACAAGCAAGCCGCCGAGAAGAAGCTGGCGGGCGCCGCCAAGAACAGCTTCGTCAAGAAGTGCACCGCTGACGCCAAGTAAGGCGCCCCCCGAAGCGGCTTCGGCGGTCCCCCCATAGGGGCAGGCCGTCTACGGCCCGGCGCAGCCGGGTTCGCAGCGGCTGCTGGCCAGGGTCCCCGCGCCTGCGACGCCGCCACACCCTGGCGGCGTTTTGCTGTCAGCGGCGCGGCGCGGCGCGCCAGTAGCTGGCGTCACCATAGTGGTGCTTGAGAAAGTCGATCCACAGCCGCACCCGCAGCGGCAGGTGCTTGCGCTGCGGCACCACCGCGTGGATGCCGTTGGGCGGCGCGGCAAAAGCCGCCAGCACCGGCACCAGCACGCCGGCGGCGATGTCGTTCTCCACCTCCCAGGTGCTGCGCCAGGCCAGGCCCAGGCCCTGCAGGCACCAGGCGTGCAGCACCTGGCCGTCGCTGCAGTCGATGCGCCCGCTGGGGCGCAGATGGGTCAACTCGCCATTCACCAGGAAGGCCCAGCCCCGGGTCTGGCTGGCGTCGGACAGGGTCAGGCATTCGTGGCGCACCAGGTCGGCCGGTTGCTGCGGCGTGCCCGCGCGCTGCAGATAGGCCGGCGCAGCCACGCACAGGCGCCGGTTGTCGGCCAGGCGGATCGAGATCAGGCTGGAGTCGGGCATGTCGCCCACCCGCACCGCGCAGTCGAAGCCCTCGTTGACGATGTCGACCACCCGGTCCGACAGGTTCAATGACAGCTTGACGTCCGGATGGCGGGCCAGGAAGCCCGGCATCAGTGGCGCCACATGGCGGCGGCCGAAGCCGGCCGGCGCGGTGATGCGCAGGTAGCCACTGGCCTTGACCCCACCGGCCGAGACGCTGGCTTCGGCATTGGCCATGTCGGCCAGCAGGCGCTGGCAATCCTCCAGAAAGGCGCTGCCCTCGTGGGTCAGGGTGATGCGGCGGGTGGTGCGCAGCAGCAGCTTGACGCCCAACCGTTCTTCCAGCGCGTCGATGCGCCGGCCCACCACCGCCGGGGCCACGCCCTCGGCCTGGGCGGCGGCGGTCAGGCTGCCTTTGGCCGCCACCGCCACGAACGATTCAATCTGTTTTAACCGATCCATCACCCTAGATTACATCGCTTTCAGTCACCAATCAATCGATGGCACAGGCCGGCATATGCAGCGTTCTTGTCATCAATCCTGGCACTTTGGCGTCATTAATCAGCACCCAAATACGTAATACAGTCTCGCTACACCATGGAAAAAATTGCCCATCCTGCGCCTGCCGCCGTGCTGTTTGACGCCTATGGCACGCTGTTCGATGTCTACAGCGTGGGCTTGCTGGCCGAGCAGCTCTACCCGGGCCAGGGCGGCGCGCTGGCACTGTTGTGGCGTGACAAGCAGATCGAGTACACCCGGCTGGCGTCGATGAGCGGCCAATACCGGCCGTTCTGGGACCTGACCCGCGCCGGCCTGCGCTTTGCGGTGCTGCGCCTGGGCCTGGCGCCCGACGCGGTCAGCGAAGACCGGCTGATGAACCAGTACCGCCACCTGTCGGCCTTCCCGGAGAACCGCGAGGTGCTGGAAGGCTTGCGCGCACGCGGCCTGCGCGCCGGCATCCTGAGCAATGGCGACCCCGAGATGCTGGCCGTGGCGATCCGCAGCGCCGGCCTGAGCGACCTGATCGACCCGGTGCTCAGCGCCGATGCGGTGCGGCGCTTCAAGACCGACCCGGCGGTCTACCAGCTCGGGCCGGACGCGCTGGGCCTGCCGGCACGCAAAATCCTGTTCGTCTCCAGCAACGGCTGGGACGCCATCGGCGCCACCTGGTTCGGCTTCACGACGCTTTGGGTGAACCGCGCCGGCCTGCCGCTGGAGCAGCTCGACACCGCGCCCACGCGCACCGGCAGCAGCCTGCGCGACGTGTTGTCCTTCTTCCCGCCCGCCTGACCGGCGACCCGCTCAACCCTTGCCCCCACCACCGCAGCCCGAACCATGACCGACCGCACCGCCTACCACCGTCTGCAAGTGGCCACGCCGCTGGCGCGTTTCATCGAAGACCGGGTGTTGCCCGGCACCGGCGTCGATCCGGCAGCGTTCTGGGCCGGGTTCGATGCCATCGTGCACGATCTGGCCCCCAAGAACGCCGCCCTGCTGGCCGAGCGCGACCGCCTGCAGGCGGCGCTGGATGCCTGGCACCGGGCCAAGCCCGGGCCGATCAAGAACCTGGCCAAGTACCGCGCGATGCTCGAGCAGATCGGCTACCTGGTGCCCACCCCAGGCAAGGTAAAGCTGCGCACCCGCAATGTGGACGCCGAGCTGGCATTGCAGGCCGGGCCGCAGCTGGTGGTGCCCATCACCAATGCGCGTTATGCGCTGAACGCTGCCAATGCGCGCTGGGGCTCGCTGTATGACGCGTTGTATGGCACCGATGCGGTCAGCGAGGCCGACGGCGCCAGCCGCGGCCCGGGCTACAACCCGGTGCGCGGGGCCCAGGTCATCGAGTACGCCCGCCATGTGCTGGACCGCACCGCGCCGCTGAAGAAGGCCTCGCACGGCGATGCCACCGGCTACCGCATCGACGGCGGCGAGTTGCAGGTCAGCCTGAAGAACGGCAAGACCACCGGCCTGAAGAAGCCCCAGCAGCTGGTGGGCTGGCAGGGCGAACCCAGCGCGCCCAGCGCGGTGCTGCTGCAGCACAACGGCCTGCACCTGGACTTGCGCATCGACCGCAGCACCGCCATCGGCGCCAGCGACGCCGCCGGGGTGAGCGACCTGGTGCTGGAATCGGCGCTCTCGACCATCCTCGACCTGGAAGACTCGGTCGCGGTGGTGGACGCGGACGACAAGGTGCAGGCCTATGCCAACTGGCTGGGCATCCTGCAGGGCACGCTGACCGAGGCCGTGACCAAGGCCGGCAGCACCTTCACCCGGGGCCTGAACCCCGACCGGGTCTACACCGCCCCGGGCGGCCGCGACGTGACCCTGCACGGCCGCAGCCTGATGTTTGTGCGCAATGTGGGCCACCTGATGTGCAACCCGGCGGTGCTGTGGGGGCCGGCCGAGGCGCCGCAGGAAATCCCCGAAGGCATCCTCGACGCCGTGATCACCACCACCATCGCGCTGCACGACCTGCAGCGCCACGGCGCCTTGCCGGAGGGCCAGCGCATCGTCAACTCGCGCGCCGGCTCGGTCTACATCGTCAAACCCAAGATGCACGGCCCGGCCGAGGTGGCCTTCGCCAGCGAGCTGTTCGGCCGCGTCGAAAAGCTGCTGGGCCTGCCCAATGCCACGGTCAAGCTGGGCATCATGGACGAAGAGCGCCGCACCAGCGTCAACCTCAAGGCCTGCATCGCCGCGGCGGCCGACCGGGTGGCCTTCATCAACACCGGCTTCCTCGACCGCACCGGCGACGAGATGCACACCGCGATGCAGGCCGGGCCGATGCTGCGCAAGGGCGACATGAAGACCAGCGCCTGGATCGCCGCCTATGAGCGCAACAATGTGCTGGTGGGCCTGCAATGCGGCCTGCGCGGCAAGGCCCAGATCGGCAAGGGCATGTGGGCCATGCCCGACCTGATGGCGGCGATGCTGCAGCAAAAGATCGCCCATCCGCTGGCCGGCGCCAACACCGCCTGGGTGCCCAGCCCCACCGCCGCCACGCTGCATGCGCTGCACTACCACCAGGTCAAGGTGGCCGACGTGCAGAAGCACCTGGAGAAGATCGACGCCGACGCGCTGCGCGACAGCCTGCTCGAGGGCCTGCTCACCATCCCGGTGGTCAAGAAGCCCAAGTGGAGCGATGTTGAAAAGCAGCAGGAGCTGGACAACAACGCCCAGGGCATCCTGGGCTATGTGGTGCGCTGGATCGACCAGGGCGTGGGCTGCAGCAAGGTGCCCGACATCAACGGCATCGGCCTGATGGAGGACCGCGCCACGCTGCGCATCAGCAGCCAGCACATGGCCAACTGGCTGCTCCACGGGGTGGTGGACAAGGCCCAGGTCAAGGCCACGCTCAAGCGCATGGCCAAGGTGGTGGACGGGCAGAACAAGGCCGATCCGGCCTACACCGCGATGACCGGCCGGCTCAAGACCTCGGC
>JANNZD010000343.1:0-2507 GCA_031410435.1 Betaproteobacteria bacterium
CAGTGGCCGCAGAACATCGACAGGCAGCTGATCACATGGTCGCCGGGCTTGAGGTAGCTGACGTCGTCGCCCACGGCCTCTACCACGCCTGCGGATTCGTGCCCCAGCACCGCCGGCATCGGCGTGGGGTAGGCACCCTCGATGAAGTGCAGGTCGCTGTGGCACAGGCCGGCGGCGGCGGTGCGCACCAGCACCTCGCGGCGGCCGGGTTTCTCGATCGCCACGTTCTCGATCGTCATGGCCTGGCGTGGCGCATGCAGCACGGCTGCTTTCATCGGGTCTCCTGGGCAGGTGAGGGGCGCCTGACGCGCGCGTCAAGCCTGGTTGGATTCTGCGCCCGCAGCCTGCCTGGCCGGCGGCGGGTTTATCCGGTGGCCCTTGTCACCGGTATGACAGGCCGGGCCAGGGCTGTGGCCGGTCCAATGGCTGGCCCCACACCCGCCCTGGAGACTTGCCCATGTCCGATCCGCTGCTGCACTTGTCGATAGAGGGCCGCCTGGCGCGGGTGCGCTTGAACCGGCCGGCGGCGCGCAATGCGCTGTCGCAAGGCCTGATGCGCGAATTGATCCGGGTGGCGCGCGACCTTGCCGACCGCCCCGATGTGGATGCAGTGCTGCTCAGCGGCGATGCGGTGTGCTTCAGTGCGGGTGCCGATCTCAAGGACAGTCGGGCCTGGGCCGACGATGACTGCCCGTTGCTGGCGCGGCGCGAAACCGCAGCGCTGGGTTACCGGATGTGCAAGGCCTGGGAGGACCTGCCGCAGATCACCCTGGCGGTGATCGAGGGCTACGCAGTGGGCGGCGGCCTGGCCCTGGCACTGGCCTGCGACTGGCGGGTGATGGCCGACGATGCCTTTGTGTCCCTGCCCGAGATCGCCCTGGGCATCCCGCTGACCTGGGGCGCCATCCCGCGCCTGACGGCCCTGGTGGGGCCGGCTCGCGCCAAGCGGCTGACCGTGCTGTGCGAGCGCATCGGCGCCGCCCAGGCCCTGGACATGGGCCTGGTGGACTACACCGCCGCCGCCGGCCAGGCCCTGACGGTGGCCGAGGCGGTGGCGGCGCAGGCCCTGGCGATGCCGGCGGCGGCGGTGCGCATGAGCAAGGAAACCATCAATGCCGTGGCCACCGCGCTGCACCACCTGGGCGGCCACATGGGCCATGACCAGATCATGCTGGCCGCCAGCAGCAGCGATGCCCGCGCGGCGCGGGCGGCAGCGCTCAAGCCTTGAGCGTCAGCATGTGGCCCAGGCGTGGGTCGCCCTTGCCGCCCAGCACGTCGGCATAGGCCGCGGTCACAGCCTCGGCGCCCGCATGCTGGCGCACCACCAGCCACGGTGCGCCGGCCTGTGCCACCTGGGCGCGGAAGCCATGCCAGGCCTGCACCAGGCGCTTGCCAAACTCGCCCGGCCCCCAGTCGGCGCTGCGCTTCTTGACCTGGGCTGGCGCGAAGAACAGCGTGGCGCGCGGCCCGGGCAGGTCACGCCCGCCGCCCAATTGTTCGACATGCGTGCCGCCGATGGAACTGCTGTGGGCCAGTGCGGTGAAGCGGGTGTGGATAGCCAGCCGCAGCGCGGCATTTCCGGCGAAGTCGACATACACACAGGGCGTGTCGGCCGGCAAGGCATCGAGCTGATCGTAGGCCAGCACCCGATGGTAGACACCCAGGCTCTGGCAGAAGGCGATGTTGGCCGGCGAGGTGAGCCCCACCACCTGGATGCCGTCGCGCTGGGCCAAGCGCTCGGCCGTGGCATAGGCGGTCTTGCTGGACGCGCTGGACAGCAGCATCACCGCCGGGCGCGGCGGGCTGGCCGCAGCACCGGCGTTGGCACCGAACCAATCGTTGTCGGCCAGAAAGTCGTCGATCAGCCAGGCGGTGAGGTAGAGCGGGCGCAGCAGGGCCTGCAGGTCTTCGGTGTCGGCGCTGTAGAAGGGGTCGGTGTTGCAGCGGTTGTACTGGTTGTAGACCGCATGCAGGCCGGCCCGGTGCGGCGCGCCATCGGCAAAGCCAGCAGCCGTGAGCTTGACCGGCTGCAGCACCGCATGCGTGGCCATTGGCCAGTAGCCGTACAGCCGCTCGCCCACCGCCACGCCCGGGTGCAGCGACTGCACCACCTGGCCGAAGCCCCACACCGGGATGCAGCCCCAGCCGTCGGCATCCTCGCCCGCCACCGGGAAGAACTGCCAGTAGTTCATGGCCGCGCCAAAGGCGGCATAGGTGATGTTGTTGGATGTCAGCGCAAAGCGGTCGACCACCACCCGCACCTGGCCGTCGGCCAGCGGCTGGTCGCTTGACGCCACGATGCGGGTGGTGGGCAGGCTGTCCTTGCGGACCTGGAATGTCTGGGTGCTCATCGCCCGACCTTAAGGCATGGGTGCTGCCGCAGGCAATCGCGCAGGCGACTCGGGCGGCGGGCGCAGGGCGTCGAGTTCGGTCTCGACGCGGGCCAGGGCCTCGAAGACCTCGTCCACCGCGGCCTGCAGGGCCCATGCTGCGGGGGTGGGCGCCAG
>JANNZD010000344.1:0-3709 GCA_031410435.1 Betaproteobacteria bacterium
CGAGATCGCCGACCGCATCCACGTGGCCCGCCTGGGCCGCCGCGCAGCGGTGCTCAACCCGAAGCAGATCGGCATGAGCGACACCGTGGCCGTGATGACCGGGGCCATGAAGCCCGAGGACATCCCGGCCGAATGCCTGGCCTTTTGATCTGAGACGACAGGTGAACCGACCATGCTCAAAGGCATAGACCCGCTGCTGACCCCCGACCTGCTCAAGGTCCTGGCCGAGATGGGGCATGGTGACGAGATCGTGATCACCGATGCCAACTTCACCGCCGCCAGCCTGGCCCGGGGCAAGCCCTTGATCACGCTGGCCGGCGTCAGTGCCCGGCAGGCCTGCCAGGCCGTGTTGTCGGTGCTGCCGCTAGACACGCATGTGGCGCAGCCGGTGGCCTTCATGAAGGTATGCCACACCGCAGACGGCTACCTCAGCGGATTGCAGCGCGAAATCACCGGCCAATGGGCGGCGGCGGGCTGGGTGGCGTTGGCACAATGCGAGGCGATGGAACGTTTCGCCTTTTACGAGCGGGTCAAGCAGGCTTACGCGGTGGTGCACACTGGTGAGTTGCAGCCCTACGCCAATTTCCTGTTCAAGAAGGGTGTGTTGGGCGAGGCCTTGCGTGCCTGAGTCGGCCGGCGCCCGGGCGGCGGCGGGCGAGCAGGCCGCCAGTGTCCGGCTCAAGCCGCGCGGGTCCAGCCAGGGCGGGCTGCGCCAGTACAACGAACGGGTTGTGTTGCAGGCTATCCGCCTGCAGGGCGCGCTGCCCGGGGCCGAGTTGGCCCGGGTCACGCGCCTGACCGCCCAGACCGTGTCGATCATCACCAAGCGCCTGGAGGCTGACGGCCTGCTGCTGCGCGGTGCGCCCCAGCGTGGCAAGGTGGGCCAGCCGTCGGTGCCGCTGTCGCTCAACCCCGACGGCGCCTTTGCCGTAGGCATCAAGGTGGGCCGGCGCAGCTTTGATGTGCTGCTGGTGGATTTCACCGGCAATGTGCGCCGCCGTTGGGCCCTGGACTACCGCTACCCGGCACCCGGCCCGGTGCTGGCACAGATCGGCGAGCGCCTGGCCGAAATCCGCAGCCTGCTCAGCCCGCTGGAATACGAACGTGTGCAGGGCGTGGGCATTGCCGTGCCGCTCAACCTGGGTGGTTGGCAGACCCTGCTGGAAATGCCGCCCGAGGTGGCCGCGCTATGGCCGCTGCTGGACCTGCGCGCCGAGGTGGCTGCCCTGACCGATCTGCCGGTGGCCCTGGTCAAAGACACCGCTGCGGCCTGCGTGGCCGAGTTGGTGGCCGGGCGCGGCCGCAGCATCCAGAGTTTTCTCTACATCTTCGTTGACACTTTCGTCGGTGGCGGCCTGGTGCTGGACAGCCACCTGCGTGGCGGTCTGCATGGCAATGCCGGGGCCATCGGCTCCCTGCCGCTGACGGTGGCATCGAGCCCCCGGCCGGGCCAGGCACCGGGGGGGCGCAACGGCGCTGTCGGGCTGGCAGCGCCGCCCCAGCTGCTGAGTGTGGCATCGCTGCTGAACCTGGAAATGGCCTTCGAATCCGCCGGGCTGGATGTGTCGGCGGTGGCCGACGCCCGGGCACTGCAGCCGCCCTGGCTGCCGCACACCGAGGCCTGGCTGACCGATGCCGCCGCGGCGCTGGCCCTGGCGGTGAACAGTGCCGCCTGTTTGCTCGACCTCGAAAGCGTGATCCTGGACGGCAGCTACAGCCGCGAACTGCAGGCCGCATTGCAGGCCCAGTTGTCGCTGGCCATGGACCGCTACAGCTGGGAGGGCGTGACCCGCCCGGTGTTGCTGTCGGGCACCATCGGCTCGGACGCCCGCGCGCTGGGCGGTGCACTGCTGCCGCTGTATGCCAATTTCGCGCCCGACCGCGATCTGTTCCTGAAGATCGCGGCCGAGTAGCGCTGCCCGCAGGCGGTGAGATGGCGTGGGCGCCCGCTCACTTGGCGGGCTGGCCACTCCGCACATAGGCCCACAGCGCCTCGAGGTCGTCGCCTTTGAATACCTCGCCCCATGCCGGCATGGCGCGCTTGCCGTTCATCACGGACGCAGCGAAGCGCGGCTTGTCATCCAGCGGAAAGGTGCGCAGATCAAAGAACGCGCCGCCAGGGGAAACCATGTTCAAGCCATGGCATTTCTGGCAGTAGTCCTTGTACAGACCGCGCCCTTTCTGCACCAGCAGCGGATCGGCGGGTGCACCGGCAGGGGCCGGCGCCCGATCGGCGGTGGATGTTCCGCCCGCAGTCGGCGCTGCCTGGGCGGAGGCAGTCACCGACTGCACATTGGGCGGCGCAGCATGCACCGCCAAGGCAAGCATGACCGCGCCGCTCATAACGGCGCCGCGTATCGCGCAGCGCTGGATGCGCCGCCTGCAGAACATCGGCAAGCCGTTTTTTGCGCTCAATTCAAGGCAAATGTCCAGACCGAACCACCGGCCGGGGGCAGTTTCAGCGCCGGGTCACCGCCGAGGGCACCGTAGACTGTGGCGGCGCCGCTGGTGATGGTGACGTACTGCTTGCCGCCGCGCTCCCAGGTGATCGGGATGCCCGAGATGCCCGAGCCGGTCTGGAACTTCCAGAGCTGTTTGCCGGTGTCAGAGTCGTAGGCGAGGAACTCGCCCATCAGATTGCCCGTGAAAACCAGGCTGCCCCCGGTGGCCATCGCACCGGCAAAGTGCGGCGTCTTGAGCGGCACATCCCACAAGCGCTTGCCGGTCATCGGGTCGATGGCCGACAGGAAGCCACGGTTGCCGTCTTCGGGCTCGACGAAGCCCAGAATGTCAACACCCCAAAACGCCGCCGGCAACTTCACCTGGTCCTTGATGTTCTTCAGCTTCCAACCGAAGTTCATGCCGTTCACGAAGGCGACACCGCGCTTAGGATCGAAGGCGATGGGCTGCCAGTTCTTGGCGCCAAACACGTTGGGCCAGACATCTTCGCCTTCGGCCATCGCCTCTTGGGCCTTGAAGCGCTTGGTCAAGTCGGTGTCGATCGGGCGGCCGGACTTCATGTCGACGCCACTGGCCCAGTTCAGCTTCTTCGCATACTGATTGGCGGCCAGCAGCTTGCCGGTGCTGCGGTCGAGCACATAGAAGTAGCCGTTGCGATTCGCATTGACGATGGTCTTGACGGTCTTGCCAGCGACGGGCATGTCGGCAAGCACCATTTCATTGACGGCGTCGTAATCGTAGGGGTCGCCTGGTGAGAACTGGTAGGTCCAGACCATTTCACCGGTCTTCGGGCGAATCGCCAGTACCGAGCAGATGTAGAGCGAGTCTCCGCCCTTGGCGCGGGTCTGTGGATTCCAAGGCGCGCCATTGCCGGTGCCCCAGTAGACCAAGTCGAGGTCAGGGTCGTAGGAGCCGGTGATCCAGGTGGTACCGCCACCCGTCTGCCAGTTCGGCATGCCGTTCCAGGTCTCGAAGCCCTTCTCGCCGGGCCCGGTGGTGGTGTAACGCGTCCACAGCACGGCGCCGGTCTTCAGGTCATGGCCGCGGATGAAGCCACGGGTGTTGTACTCGCCGCCGGACATCCCGGTCATCACGACGTTGCCGACCACCAGCGGTGCGCCGGTGATCGAAAAGCCCATTTTGTAGTCGGCGACCTTGGTGCGCCAAAGCACCTTGCCGTCTGTGGCGCTCAGGGCCTCGAGGTGGGCGTCGAGCGTGGGTCGGTAGATCACGCCGTCTTTCAGCGCCA
>JANNZD010000345.1:0-14285 GCA_031410435.1 Betaproteobacteria bacterium
GCGCTGATAGCGGCCGCCCGCACCATGGGCTTTGCCGGCCTGAACATCACCTACCCCTGCAAGCAGGCGGTGATCCCCTTGCTGGACCGCCTGTCGGACGAGGCCAGCGCGATGGGCGCGGTCAACACCGTGGTGTTCAAGGCCGGCCAAGCCATCGGCCACAACACCGATGGATCAGGCTGGGCCTGGGGCTTCACCCGGGCCCTGCCGCAGGCTGATGTGTCGCGCGTGGTGTTGCTGGGCAGCGGCGGTGCCGGCTCGGCCATCGGCCACGCGGTGCTGCGCCTGGGCGCCGGCCGGCTGATGCTGGTGGATACCGATGCGGCGCGCGCCCAGGCCCTGGCCGACAGCCTGAACGGGCGCTACGGCGATGGGCGTGTGACTGCCGGCACCGACGCGGCGGCGGTGCTGCCCGGCGCCACCGGGCTGATCCATGCCACCCCCACCGGCATGGCCAAGCTGCCCGGCCTGCCGCTGGACGCTGGCCTGCTGCGGCCCGATCTGTGGGTGGCCGAGATCGTTTATTTCCCGATCGAAACCGCCCTGCTCAAAGCCGCGCGCGCCATCGGCTGCCCGGTGTCAGACGGCGGCGGCATGGCGGTGGGCCAAGCGGTCGGGGCCTTTGAGCTGTTCACGGGCTTGAGCGCCGACGCGGCCCGCGTGCGCCGCCACTTTTTGCAAATGGTGGCCGCGCGTTCGGCGGCATAGACTTGATGAAGCCCGCCCGCCCCGCCACCCCCAAGGATGCAGCCATGCCCTTGACCCAACCCGATCGTGAAGCCATCGGCGAGCTGCCCAACCCGCTGGGGCTGAACGGCATCGAGTTCATCGAATACGCCACCAGCCGGCCCCAGGCCCTGGGCCAGGTGCTGGAGATGATGGGCTTCCGCCCGGTGGCCCGGCACCGCTCGCGCGAGGTGCTGCTGTACCGCCAGGGCGGCATGAACGTGGTCATCAATGCCCATGTCAGCGGCCAGCCCAGCCACCAGCGCCCCACCGAGAACCCGGTGATCACCGCAGTGGCGCTGCGCGTGCGCGACTCGGCCGCGGCCTACCAGCGCGCGCTGGACCGGGGTGCCTGGGCCGTGCCCACGCATGTCGAGGTGATGGAACTCAACATCCCGGCGATCCACGGCGTCGGCGCCAGCCGCATCTACTTTGTCGACCGCTACCGCGAGTTCTCGATCTGGGATGTCGACTTCGTGCCCATCCCCACGGTGGACAAGCAGCCCGCCGCGCTGGCCGGCCTGCACTGGTTCGGCATCGTGCAGTACATCGGCACCGACCGGCTCGACGACTGGACCGAGTTCTACCGCGAGCTGTTCGGCTTCGACGAGCTGCCCGACAGCGAGCGCTTCGGCATCCTGCCCAAGGGCCGCATCCTGCGCAGCCCCTGCCGCAGTTTCTACCTGCAGTTGATCGAGCCCGAGCCCGGCATCGTCGAGGTGGAGGGTGAAGAATCGCTGCAGCGCATGGGCCTGGGCGCGCCCGATGTGCCGGCTGCGGTGGTGGCCTTGCGGGCCCGAGGGGTTGAGTTCGTCGAGTCCTCGGGCCTACACACCGAGGACCGTGGCGCCTTGACCAAGACTTGGCTGGGTGGCGTGATGTTCGAGTTGGTGCACGACGACCGGAGCATGCCGTGACCCAAAGAAGCGGCAACTTCGACGACTTCGGCATGGACACGATCTCGCTGGCGGGGTCGCTGGAGAACAAGCTCAAGGCCATGCGCGAGGCCGGCTTCAGCCAGGTGATGCTCAAGGCCAATGACATCGTCGGCCACGACGGCGGGGTGGACGCGGCGGTGCGGGCGGTCAAGGCCAGCGGTCTGCGCGTCACCGGCTTCCAGGTGCTGCGCGATTTCGAGGGCCTGAGCGGCCACCTGCACGGCTACAAGGTCGACATCGCCAAATCGATGCTGGAGATGGCGCATGCGCTGGGCGCACCGCTGCTGCTGTGCTGCTCGTCCACCAGCCAGCATGCCAGCCAAGACCTGGAAACCATCGCCCGCGATCTGCGCAAGCTGGCGATGCTGGCCGTGCCCATGGGCATCAAGGTGGCCTACGAGGGCCTGAGCTGGGGCCGCACCATCAATGAGTACACGACGGCCTGGGACGTGATTTGCCGCGCCGACGCGCCCAACCTGGGTCTGGGATTCGACAGCTTCCATGCCTTCGCCACCAAGACCTCGCTCGACGACCTGGACCTGCTGGACCCGCACAAGATCTTCCTGGTGCAATTGGCCGACTTCATGTGGCAGGAGATCCGCACCGTGGAGGAGCGCATCAGCACCGCCCGCACCTTCCGCGTCTTCCCGGGCGAGGGCGTGCACAGCGAGCAGGTAGCCGACCTGGTGACGCGGCTGGCGGCATTGGGCTACCGCGGCGACTTCAGCTTCGAGGTCTTCAACGACGACTACCAGCAGATGCCGCTGCCGATGGTGGCCCAGCGTGCCCGCGCGTCGGCCGTCTGGCTGGGCGAGGACGTGCTGCGACGCTCGGTGCCGCTGCCCAACCGCATGCGCCTGAAGGCATCCGCCGGGGTTTGAGCCGCGGCAGGCAGACCGGTGCCCGCGCGGTCAGCGTCACGCTGGCTTGTCTAGCTTGTCCTGCGTGTTGGTGTCGAAGTCGCTGGCCTCGTGGCGCTCGTGCAGTTGGCTGGCCGGGTTGCCGAGCACCCGGTTGACCATGCGGCCGCGCTTGACCGCCGGCCGGGCGCCGATCTCGTCGGTCCAGCGCTGCACATGGCTGTAGTCCTGCACCTGCAGGAACTCGCCGGCCTCGTAGACCAGGCCCTTGGCCAGCGCACCGTACCAGGGCCAAACGGCAATGTCGGCGATCGTGTAGTCATCGCCAGCCAGAAAGCGGCTCTCCGCCAGACGGCGGTTGAGCACGTCCAGCTGGCGCTTGACCTCCATCGCGAAGCGGTCGATCGCGTACTCGATCTTGGTCGGCGCATAGGCATAGAAATGGCCGAAGCCGCCGCCCAGGTAGGGTGCGCTGCCCATCTGCCACATCAGCCAGGACAGGCATTCGGCGCGCGCCGCAGGCTCGGTGGGCAGCAAGGCGCCGAACTTCTCGGCCAGGTGGATCAGGATGGCGCCAGACTCGAAGATGCGGATCGGCTTAGCCCCACTGCGGTCCATCAAGGCCGGGATCTTGGAGTTGGGGTTCACCGCCACGAAGCCGCTGCCGAACTGGTCGCCCTGGTTGATGCGGATCAACCAGGCGTCGTACTCGGCGCCGCTGTGGCCCAGGGCCAGCAGTTCCTCCAGCATCACGGTCACCTTCACGCCATTGGGCGTGGCCAGCGAGTACAGCTGCATCGGGTGGCGGCCCACCGGCAGGTCCTTGTCATGCGTGGGCCCGGCGATGGGGCGGTTGATGTTGGCAAAGCGGCCGCCGCTTTCCTTGCTCCAGGTCCAGATCTTGGGCGGGGTGTAGGCGTTGGTATCGGTCATGGGGTGGCTACCTGGTGTTGGGCTCAGGACACTTTACGGGACTTGCGCAACGGCCGCTGGCCAAGGGGCGGATGTCCGTGGCGGCAGGATCGTGCGCCTATCATGGCTTTCTGCCTTTGAGTCGCCCTGCTCATGCCCCCCATCGTCCCATCCGCCGCACTGCCCCAGGGGCTCTTCGCCGCAGTCGACGACGCCGCGCCGCGCTGCTTCTGGTGCCAGGCCAGCCCGGCCTACCGCCACTACCACGACCATGAATGGGGCTTTCCGGTCACCGACGACCGGCGCCTGTTCGAGAAGCTGTGCCTGGAGGGCTTCCAGGCCGGCCTGAGCTGGTTGACCATCCTGAACAAGCGCGAGGCCTTCCGGGCCGGCTTCGCACATTTCGATGCCGAGCGCGTGGCCGGCTTCGGCCCGGCCGAGATCGACTGCCTGCTGGGCGATGTCGGCATCGTGCGCCACCGCGGCAAGATCGAATCGACGATCAACAATGCGCGCCGGGTGATCGAGCTGCGGCGCGAGTTCGGCTCGCTCGCGGCCTATGCCTGGCGCCATGAGCCGGCAGCGGCCAGCCGGCCGCGCGAGCTGACGCTGGCGGTGCTGCGGGCGTTGACACAATCGGCCGAATCGGTGGCGATGTCCAAGGATCTGAAGAAGCGTGGCTGGAGCTTTGTCGGCCCCACCACCGTCTATGCCTTCATGCAGGCGATGGGCCTGGTCAACGACCACCTGGCGGGTTGCCATGTGCGCGAAGCCGCGCTGGCGGCGCGGCGGGCGCTGGTCAAGCCACTGCCGGCCGGCTGAGTGCCGGCCCCCGACGCCGCCGGTACGCCGGGGTCAAGACGTCGCGGCCGCTGCCGATATCGAAGCCAATGACCTGCGGCGAGCCCGATCCGGGCAGGCCACACCCTCGCCCGCGTCCCGCTGCGTGGCCGTGGCAAGTTCGTCGTGGGCACGCCAGGCCTGCGGCGCAGGCACTCAGCAGCCGTAGCCCAAGGAGAAGCTCACGATGAACATTAACCGCCTGCGTATCGGCCACCAACTGGGCCTGGGATTTGCCCTCGTGCTGGCGCTGGCCGCCCTGACCACACTCACCGGCATCTGGCGCCTGTCGACAGTGGCCGAGGAGGCCAGCGTGATGATGGCCGACCCCCTGGTCAAGGAGCGGCTGGCGCACGAGTGGTTCCGCAACATCACCGCCGGCGTCAAGCGCACCACTGCGCTGGCCAAGAGCACCGACCTGACGCTGGAGCCGGTGTTCGCCGACGAAATCAAGGCCACCACGGCCCGCACCAACGAGGTCTTCGAGCAGCTGACCCGGCACGCCGATGCCGACGAGAAGCGCCAGCTCGAACGCTCGGCCGAACTGCGCAAGGTCTTCCTGGCGGCGCGGCTGAAGGTGCTGGATGCGAAGAAGGGTGGCCTGGCCGACGAGGCCGATCGCATCTTCGCCAACGAGTTCCTGACCTCGGCCAATGCCTACCTGGCCAGCGTCCAGGCCTTTCAGGATGGTCAGGTCAAGTCCATCGACCAGGCCGGCGTCCTGCTGCAGGCCAACGCCCGCCAGGCTCGGTTGGTGTTGGGTGGGCTGGGGGCGGCGGCGCTGCTGGTCAGCATCCTGCTCGCGGTCCAGCTGACACGGTCGATCACCCGGCCGATGGTCGAGGCCGCCGGCCTGGCGCGCCGGGTGGCCGACGGTGACCTCACCCGCCATCCGGCGCCAGTGGGCGACAGCGAAGTGGCGGTGCTGGTGCGTGCGCTCGTCGACATGCAGGGCCGTCTGGCCGGCGTGGTGTCCCAGGTCCGCGATGGGGTCCAGGCTGTGGGCACGGCCAGCCACGAGATCGCCAGCGGCAACCAGGATTTGAGCCAGCGCACCGAGCTGACCGCCAGCGCGCTGCAGAAGACCGCCGGCGCGACCACGCAGCTGGCTGTCACCGTCAACCAGACCGCCGCCTCGGCCCGCACCGCCCAGCAATTGGCCACCTCGGCCAGCGCGGTGGCCCAGCGCGGTGGCGAGGTTGTCGCGCACGTGGTCTCGACGATGAACCAGATCCACCACAGCTCGCAAAAGATCGCCGACATCATCGGGGTGATCGACGGCATCGCCTTCCAGACCAACATCCTGGCCTTGAACGCCGCGGTGGAAGCCGCGCGGGCGGGCGAGCAGGGCCGAGGTTTCGCGGTGGTGGCCAGCGAGGTGCGCAGCCTGGCACAGCGCAGCGCCGAGGCGGCCAAGGAGATCAAGGCGCTGATCGGTGCCAGCGTCGGCAAGGTGGAGTCCGGCGCCAAGCTGGTCGCGGACGCCGGCAGCACGATGAACGAGATCGTCGCCAGCGTGCAGCGCGTCACCGACATCATCGGCGAGATCAGCACGGCCGCCGGCGAGCAGAGCGCCGGCATCGGCCAGGTCAATGCCTCGGTCAATGAGCTCGACGGCATGACCCAGCAGAATGCCGCGCTGGTCGAGGAGAGCGCCGCCGCCGCTGAATCGCTCAAGACCCAGGCCGATCGTCTGAACGGCCTGGTGGCCGGCTTCCGGCTGGACGTGGGATTCTTTCTGAGCGGCGCAGGCCTCAGGCCCGCCGCGCCAGCACCGCCAGCACCGGCCGCTCGCCTTCGGCCTTGCCGCTGATCGGCGGCTTGGGCAGGTGGCGTTCACCGGGCTCGATCACGAAATGGTGGGCCAGTGTGTACCAGGGGCCGCTCACATCGGCCGCTGGGGCGGGCCCATCGTCATGCCGCTGCATCTGGCCGATCAGCGCGCGGGTGACGGCAAACTGCACGTCGGTATCCAGGTTCGGATCGTCGCTGGCATAGAGCTGCGAGAACTGGGTCTTGTAGCCCGGCTTGTCGATCAGGAAGTGGATGTGCGCCGGCCGCAGGTTGTGCCGCCCGGCCGCCCGCAGCAGCGCGCCCACCGGGCCGCTCACCGGAACGGGATAGCCCACCGGCTTGACGCTGCGGAAGTGAAAGTGGCCGTCGGCATCGGTGACGAAGCGGCCGCGCAGGTTCATGTCGGCCTGGGTCGGGTCCTGGTTCTCGTAGAAGCCTTCGCCCGAGCTGTGCCAAACGTCCACCGACGCGCCCTCGACCGGCCGGCCCTGCGGGTCCTGGACCCAGGCGCTGACGAAGATCGGCGGGCCTGGCGTGGGCGAGCGCACGATCGACCCGCCCGAGGCCATCCTGGGCGCGTCCGCCCGCCAGAACGGGCCCATCAGGTTGGCGGTGGTCGGTTGCCGGCCCTGGTCGCCGTTGTTCATCAGGCACACCAGCGCCGACAAGCCGAGTGAGCCGGCGGTCAGCACCACCTCGTTGTGTGAGGGCGTGGTGAGCTGGCCGATCTGTGCCACCAGGCCGCAGGCCTGCTGGAATTCGGCCTCGGTGAGCTGCACCTCCCGCGCAAAGGCATGCAGGTGCTGCACCGCGGCGGTCATGATCTGGCGCAGGCGCGCATCTTCGATGCGGCCCAGTTCGGTCAGCACCGCCTGGGTCAGTTCATCGGGGGTCGAGGCGATCATGGCGGTAGCTCCAGCAGGGTCTCAGACGGCGGCCTGCACCGCCGACACCGCCGCGCGCAGCGCCAGCAGGTAGCTGTCCACGCCAAAGCCGCAGATCTGGCCCTTGACGATCTCGGCAAACACCGATTGGTGGCGGAAGGCCTCGCGCGCATGGATGTTGGACATGTGCAGCTCCACCACCGGGCAGGTCAGGATGGCCAGCGCGTCGCGGATGCCGTAGCTGTAGTGGGTCCAGGCGCCGGCATTGATCAGCACCGCGTCCACGCCGTCGGCATAGGCCTGGTGGATGCGCTCGCACATCGCGCCTTCGTCATTGGTCTGGAAGCTCTCGACCTGCGCGCCCAGGCTCTGGCCCAGATCGGCCAGGCGGCCGTCGATCTCGGCCAGCGTGATGGTGCCGTACTGCTTGGGGTCGCGCTTGCCGAACATATTGTGGTTGATGCCATGCAGCATGAGGATCTTCATCATCGGCTTTCGTCAGGGGTCAGTGTGAGGCCGGCGGCCAGGCGGGCCGCCGGCCGCGGCCTACTTGCGGAGCTTGGCCAGTTCGGCCTGCAGGGCCTTGAGCGTGTCGGGGATGGCCGCGCCATGCTTGTCGATCACCGGCTTCAGTTTCTCGCGCAGTTTGGCCTGCTCGGCGGGCGCGAACTCGGTCACCTGCATGCCGTTCTTCTTCATGTTGTCCAGCGCCGAGCCCATCATCTCGCGCGAGGTCTTGCGTTCGTAAACGCCGGCCTCGACCGCTGCGTCGCTCAGCAGCTTTTTCTCGGCGTCGCTCAGCGTGTCCCAGAGCTTCTTGCTGGCAATCACTGCCTGCGGGTTGTACTGGTGGTTGGTCAGCGCCACATGCTTCTGCACCTCGAAGAACTTGTTGGCATTGATCACCGTCAGCGGGTTCTCCTGGCCGTCGATGGCCTTCTGCTCCAGGCCGGCATAGACCTCGGTGAAGGCCATCGGCGTGGGGTTGGCGCCCAGCGCGCTGACCCAGTCGACATTGATGGCGTTGGGGATCACCCGCAGCTTCAGGCCGGCGATGTCGTCCACCTTGGCGATCGGCCGACGGCTGTTGGTGATCTGGCGGAAGCCCAGCTCCCAGTAGGCCAGGCCGTGGATGGCCTTGGCATCGAGCTTGTCGAACATCATGCGGCCGAAGGGGCCGTCGACCACCGCATCGGCCTCCTGCGGGCTGGCGAACAGGAAGGGGAAGTCGAAGACCTCGAAGTCCTTGACCTGCGAGGCCAGGATGCCGGCATTGAGCACCACCATGTCGATGGTGCCGCCCTGCAGGGCCGACACGTTCTGCGCATCTCCGCCCAGCACGCCGCCCGGGAACAGGTTGACCTTGAGCTTGCCGCCGCTCTTGGCGGCGACGATCTCGGCAAAGCGCTCCATGCCCAGCGTGATCGGGTGGCCTTTGGGGTTTTGCGTGGCGAAGCGGATGCCGCGCTCCTGGGCCAGGGCCAGGCCGGTGGCGGACAGGGCCAGGCTGGCGATCAGGGTCTTGAGGAACAGTCTCTTCACGGGTGTCTCCGTCGCGTGGGGGGGTGAGCGCGCATTTTGCGACGCCACCGGACGGGGCCGCCCGGCATCACCCCAACGGCAGCGTCAGCCCGGCGATGACGGTGTTTGTCCCAGGGCGCAGGCCGCACCCGGCGCCAGGGTGGTGGCTCTCGGAACTACCTTGTATGCCGCGCATCAGCCAGCTCTGCGCGGCAACGTTGTGCCTCGACAATAGTCGGCATCTGATTGGCGCGCTTGCGCCAGCAGTTGCGCGACCCGGTGTTCGTCCGCACGCCCACCGACATGCAGCCCAATCCGGGACGCTGGCCGGGGCAAGACGCCGTCGTCCGCGGTCGTCAAGGGCCGGGCTGGCGCGGCTTTGCCGACGCCGAATCGTCTGCGCCCGCGTCCGCCGGATGTACCAGCGGGCCAGCGGCTGCGCCGCCCAGTGCGCCCGCCACGGCCCCGACCGTGACCCCCACCATCGCGCCAACCGGGCCTGCCACCACGCTGCCGAGGGCGGCGCCTGCGGCAGCGCCGACCATCACCCCGCCACCCGTCAGCACCGAGTTGGCCTCGCGTTCGGCCTCGCCGGGCTCGAAGGGCCGCTGTGCCGCCGGTTCCGGGTCCTGCGACGGTATGCCATGGCCGGGACGGGCCTGGGCGGCCAGGTCATCGTCAGGGGCTGGGCGGGTGGACGGCGTTTGGACGGATGGGTTCATGGCTACTCCTTGAGCGTGGACGAAGGGTCGAGCCTTGCGCTCGGGTTGAGATCTCTTGTGCGTCCAGCTCGCCACCGGATGCGCCATCCCGCTATAGCCAGGCGGGCCTGGTTCACTGACCCGGCAGGGATCAATATTTCAACTTCGGGTACCAGTCGGCCCCGCGCCCTTCAGGCGTGAGGTCGAGCACCGACCAAAGCGATGCGATGTCGGGCGCGTCGCGTGGGTCCTGGCCGGGATCGGCCATGTCGAGCCGCATCTGGCTGGCCCAGAACAGGCGCACCTGATGACCCTCGCGCTGGTAGACCACCAGTGCCGGTGACTCGGCCCCGTCCGGTGCCAGCAGGCCCAGGTCATTGGCGTAGTCATCGCCGGTTGTCTGCACGAAGTTCAGGTCGCGCCAGCCACGCTCCTGCGCGAAAGCCGACTGCCGCTCCACCGAGGACCGGCCCAGAATCTTCAGCGCCACGCGCTGCTTGATATCGGCGGCATTGCCGTTGACGGACCCCAGCCAATTCGTGCACATCGGGCAGGGCCGCTCGCGCTGCGGTCCGTACATCCAGAAGTAGGTGACCAGCGTGTCCTTGTCGCCGAAGAGATCCTCCAGCCCCAGGTCGCGCGCCTGCCCGTCCTTGAACCGATAGTCCTGGGTGATGACCGGGCCGGGCGGCAAGGCGCGGCGCTGATTGGCCAACCGGGTCATGTGGCGTCGAAACTCGATCTCGTCAGCCAGCAAGGCCCTGCGGGCGGCCTCGTATGTGGGCGAAGCACCCGGAAATGGCGTCTTGGCCCGGTTGGCGAGTTCAGCTGCGGCTGCCAGTGGCATGTTCATGTTTTGTGCCTGATCAGTTGCTTGCGGGATTCACGAGAGGGGCTTGGCGTCGAAGACGATCACCGGTGTAAGCGTGCCATCTCGTCCGGGTCCAGCGCGAGCTTCCCACTTCGAGCAGGTTGTCCCTGATGTGGGCACATTGGCGCCCGCGCTTGGCGCTCCAGGTTTTCTGCGGCATGTCGGCTCCGGTTCGACTGCGGCGCTTCAGGTGCGCGCACCCGGTTCGAGGGTGGCCACCAGGCTGATCTCGGGAACGCTGGCGAGTGCCTTGGACAGCGGGCAATCGCGCTTGGCAGACGCGGCAATGTCCTGGAACCTTGCTTCGTCCAGGCCGGGCACGGTGGCCTGCAGGCGCAATGCGATCCGGTCTCTCACGAAGCCATCGCCCTGTGCCGCCAGGCGCACGCGGGCCTGGGTATCGACCGAAGTGGTCGCAAATCCGGCCTTGTCGCAGGCGAAGGAGAAGGCCATCGTGAAGCAGGCGGCATGGGCCGCGCCGAGGATCTCTTCTGGGTTGCTGCCGCGCCGGTCGTCCTCGAAGCGGCTGGCAAAGCCATAGGGATGATGCGCCAGGGCGCCGGACTCGGTACTGATCTGGCCCTGGCCTTGCTTGCCCGGGCCCTCCCAGTGCACGCTGGCGGTTTTTTCAATCATGTCGTCGCCTTTCAAGGGTTTGGCGAAATGGAACCGGGCGGTCGGGCCGCATTGCTGGTCTGGCTTGGAGCGTTGATCGCCGAGGGGCAGGGGGCCATCGGACAGGGACGGGTGTTGCAACAGGGATGTCCTACAGGGCTGCGCGCTGTGTCTGGATCAATGCGCTGTCCCGGCGCTGAGCGGGCGGGCCGCCAGGATGCGCCGGGTCAGGCCATCGGCCCAGGCCGCGTAGCCTTGGGCGCTGGGATGGATGCCGTCCTCCGCCAAGCCCAGCGTGGGGGTGGAGGCCGGGTGCCAGTGCATGGTGCGCCCCACCTGGTCAAGCAGCTGGGTGGCCAGGCTCCGGTTCATCTGCATCGCCCAGTGGCCCAAGAACCAGCGCAGCGGTTGCGGCAGGGCCTGGCAGGCATGCATCGGCGGCACCGCGCTGTGCACCAGCAGCGCGGGTGCAAAGCGCAATTCGATGAGCTCTGCCAACCGGTGCTGCCATCGCGCCCAATGCTGTGGCGGGCACAGGCCGGTGGCGTCATTCGCCCCCATCGACAGCACCACGAAATCGAAGCGCGCGCTGGGTGCCTGCTGCAGCAATTCGAGCAGCCCGGGCGAGTCCAGCCCGTTGACCGCTAGCACGCACCACTCCACCCGGTAGTGCTGGCTCAGGCGCCTGACGAGCTGGCCGCAAAGCGCATCGTCCTGGGTCGCTGCACCCACGCCTGCAGCCCCGGAGTCTCCCGCCACCAGCAGGCGGACCCGTGGGCCGCTACCGGCTGTGCCGGCCCTGCGGCCGGGTGGCTCGGGCAGGCGCGGCGTGATGCGCCGAACATGCCGGGCCTGCATCCAGAGCAGCGGCGCGAGCGGCCAAAGCAGCAGCAACAGCAGGCGCTGCCAGAGGGCGCCCCGCAACGCGCGGCCGCGCCGGCGCACGTCGTGGCCCGGCTGTGCAGGCTGCTGCCGCCCGCCCGGCCCGTCCGGGTCGGCGCCTGCGTCGCTGCAGCAGGTGGTGTCGTGCTCGATGTATCGGGTCAAGCGCGCGCGCTCCGGCTGGCCGCCAACCCGAAACGAGCCGGCGTGATGCCTTCACCCTAGGGCAATACGGCGGCCAGGTCCGTGTGTTCTCGAACCGATGGCGGGGCCTGGCGCCTGGCTGAGGTCGATGTTCGACACCGCACCGACACGACCTTGGACAGGGGGCAGCATCGGTTGGCAATCGGCCTGGCGTCAGGCGCGCGGCTTGCTGTCTGCCGCTCCCTGACGAATAGCGCGTGCGGTCAATTCGGCCGGTGCGACGCCCAGGCTGGGCCACCTCCTGGAGTTGCCATGGTCAAGAAGTCGGTCGGTCCGCACCCTGTGTCGTCCAACAATCCCTGTCCGTTCCTGCGCGCGCTCGTGGCCACCGGCCAGTTGTCTGACGGGCGCGAGCCTTTGGCCCAGGTGGCGGCGGTGGTGGCGGCGGCTGCCCGTGCCGGCGAGGGCAGGCCGGTGCTGGCGCGCCAGGCGGTCTACCTGATCGCTTTGGTGGCGAATGGCCTGAGCCCGCAATCGCTGCTTGCGACCCAGTGGCACGGCCTGCAGTTGAATGCACTGCGCGGCGGTCCGCTTGATAAGCAGGGCGTGGGGTCCGGCATCCTGGACGCCCGCGGGTCCGTCGATGCCAAAGCGCTGGCCCGGCTTGGCGGCTTTGCCAAAGCACAAGAGGACGAAGCGGGCGGGTCGGAGCCCGGCCTCGGGTTGCCCGAATTGCGCGCCTACATGGATGCCAATTTCGCGCGCGCCGCAGGCCGCAGGCGGCTGATTGATCGGGCACTGATGAACGGCGAGTGGCCGGTGTTGCTGAAGGTCTTGGGGAAGCCAGGTCCGGGCGGCAGGTACCTGGCTTTGCAGGATGTCATCGACCTGTTCAAGAACCGCCGCTTTCCGGCACGCATGAACCAGCGGCTGCGGGCCAGGCCTTAGGTTTCCGAATGCCCACCGCCACCCCGGCCGGCCCGGCGTCAGCGCGACAGCTCCCGCAGATGGAAGGCGGCGATCCGCTCGAATGCCGCATCGCGCTGGCGCGGGTCGAAACCGCCCGCAGGCAGACTGCCGCGTGCGGCAGGACCGCCCCCCGGGCCTGCCTACTTGCGGTGGTGTGCGGACAAGGGCCGCCCTACAGTCAACACCTGCCCCCCCAACTGCTGCCCTGAGTCGACCCGATGCTTCGCCTTCACGCGCGCGGCTTCGAGGTCGAGGACACCGCGGCGATCATGCTGCGCTTTGCCAACGGGGTGCTCGGCAGCTTCCTGGTCAGCGACAGCGCCGCGTCGGCGCGCAGCTGGGATCAGACCTCGCGCGAAAACCCCGATTACGCCAGCGCCGACGACGAGGACTGCTACCTGCTGGCCGGCACCCTGGGCTCGCTGGCCGTACCGACGATGCGGCTCAAGACCTTTGACCGGCCCGAGGACCGGTCGTGGTGCACACCCATGACCACGGCGGTCGTGGCGGTCGAGCGCGACGACCCCTTGGACCGGCAACAGGCGCATTTCTGCGCGCTGCTGCGCGGCGAGGTGGCGCCGCTGGTCAGCGCCCGCGACGGGCTGCAGAACCTGCGGGTGGTCGAGGCCATCGTCCAGTCAGTGCGCGGCGGCCGCGCGGTGGCGGTGGACCGACCGGGCACCTGAAACCCGGCGCGGCATCGGCCACGTCCCCTTCAACAAGGGCCTGCCCGGCTTCAGCCTGGCCCCCGAACAGGCCATGTTGGGCCTGCGTGGCAGGTCGCGTGTCGAGCCGTACTTCGACGAGGTCGCGCTCGAGCCGATGGCCCTGCGGGCGAGGCTGGCCAGGGCGGCCTGCACCGCTGAGCCGCCGGCGGTTCAGCGGCCTACAGCAGCGGCCGCAGCGACAAGGCGCAATCCTGCAGCAGCGGCACGAAGCGCTCGATCAGTTGCTCGCGGGTCTGCGGCTGCATCGGCAGCGTGGTGCTCACCGCGCCCTTGCAATCACCCTTGCGGTCTTTCAGCACCACCGCCACGCCGCGCAGGCCGGCGTCCAGCTGGGCTTCGGTCACCCAATAACCCAGCGAGTGGGCGGCCTGCACATGGCTGCGGAACAAGGCCGGGTCGGTGATGGTGCTGGGGGTGTGGGCGCTGAACTCACGCTGGCCCAGCCAGGCGTCGAGCGCGCTGTCGGCCAGCGTGGCCAGCATCACCACGCCCGGCGTCACCAGATGGGTGGCCACCCGGGCGCCGGGCTGGTAGCCGATGCTCACGCGGCGCTGGCTGCTGCTGCGGGCGATGTAGACCACCTCGTGGCCGTCCAGCACGCTCATGTTCACCGTCTCTCCGGTGGCATTGGTGATGCGCTGGATATAGGGCTGCACCAGGCGCGCGGTGCGCGAGCCTTCGAGGTAACTGTTGCCCAGGCGCAGCACCCGCGGCGCCAGCCAGTAATGCTTGCCGTCGCTGGCTGCGTAGCCAAAGTGGCACAGGCTCAGCAAATAGCGGCGCGCGGCGGTGCGGGTCAGGCCGGTGCGCCGGGCGGCCTCGCTGGCGGTCATGCGCGGATGCTCGTCGTCAAAGGCCTCGATCAGGCGCAAGCCCTTGCCCAGGCCTTCGATCAGGTCG
>JANNZD010000346.1:0-7404 GCA_031410435.1 Betaproteobacteria bacterium
GCCGATGTCGATGCGCTGGTGGCCCAGGGCAGCGCCATCGACGCCCACGCTCAGCGCAACACCACCTCGGTCTACACCTCGGCGCGGGTGTTTCCGATGCTGCCCGAGCGCTTGTCTACCGATCTCAGCTCGCTCAACCCTGGCCAGGACCGGCTGGCCCTGGTCACCGAGATGGTGATCGGCGCCGACGGCCAGGTCAGCGAGCCGAGCGTGCACCGGGCCTGGGTGCACAACCATGCCAAGCTGGCTTACGACGCGGTCTCGGCCTGGCTGCTGGGCCAGGGCGAGTTGCCGGCTGCAGCCGCTGCGGTGCCGGGCCTGGATGCCCAGCTGCGCACCCAGGACGCGGCGGCCCAGCACTTACGCGCACGCCGCCATGCGCAAGGCTCGCTGCAGTTCGAGACCTTCCAGCCCCGGGTGGTGTTCGACGGCGACCGGGCGATCGACCTGCGCCAACAGCCGCAGAACCGCGCGCGCCAGTTGATCGAAGAGCTGATGATCGCCACCAACACCTGCACCGCGCGTTTCCTGGCCAGCCACGGCGGCGCGTCGATACGCCGGGTGGTGCGCTCGCCCGAACGCTGGGCCGGCATCGCCCAGCTGGCGCACCAATACGGCGAGACCCTGCCCAAGCTGCCCGACGCGCTGGCGCTGGAGGGTTTTTTGGCGCGCCGCCACCAGGCCGACCCGCTGCGCTTCCCCGATTTGTCGCTGGTGGTGATCAAGCTGATGGGCGCGGGCGAGTACGTGGTGGAGCAGCCGGGGGCCCTGCCAGGTGACCACTTAGGCCACTTTGGCCTGGCTGAGCGCGACTACACCCACTCCACCGCACCCAACCGCCGCTACCCCGACCTGATCACGCTGCGCATGATCAAGGCCCTGCTGGCCGGCGCCCCGCCGCCCTATGCCGCGCCCGAGCTGCAAACCCTGGCGCTGCACTGCACCCAGCAAGAAGACGCCGCCCGCAAGGTCGAGCGGCGCATGCGCAAATCCGAGGCGGCCTTGTTCCTGGCGCCGCTGATCGGCAAGGCCTTTGATGGCCTGGTCACCGGCGTCGGCGATGCCGGGGCCTGGGTGCGCAGCTTCGCGCCGCCGGCCGAGGGCAGGCTGCTCGGCCATCTGCCGGCGCTGCGGGTGGGCCAGCAGGTGCGGGTGCGGCTGAGCGCCACCGACGTCGAGCGCGGTTTCATCGACTTCACGCTGCTGCCGGCAGGCGCCTGAGCCCGGCCGGCCCAGCTCGGGTCAGGCCGCCTTGCGCGGCGACCGCTTGCGCGGCGGCACCGGCTTGGTGGCATCCGGCTTGGTGGCATCCAGCTTGGCCACGGCCAGCGCCAGGTACTGCTGGAAGCTGTCACGCAGGCACAGCGCAAAGGCCTCGGGGTCGGGCATCAGCTCGCGGCAACTGGTGGGCGAGATCACCAGCCGGCCGTCGTGGCGGGTGATGGCAAACGACAGGCCCAGGCCGTCGCTGATCGGCAGGATGGCCGAGAAGTAGCTCAGCCGGGCGCCGCACAAGAACAGCGGCTGGGCCGGCGCCGGGATCTCGGCAATGGTGCAATTTGCGGTGGGTGCCAGCGGCCCCAGACGGGCTGCGGCACGGCCAGCCAGGCGGCGCGACCAGGCCAGCAGCGCGGCCGGTGCCAGCGCCGCAGCGCTGGCCAGGTCGGGGCTGCCCAGCAGCTGGGCCACGCCGTCCGGCGGCGCGCTGGACTGGGCTTGCAGCGACGCCAGGCGGCGCACCGGATCGGCCAGGTCGGTGCCCAGGTTGACATGGCGCCAGGCCTGGGCCTGGGCATCCTCGGCATCCAGGTGGTCCCAGGCCAGCGGGCGGATCGCCGTCAGGCTGTGGCCCTCGGGCAGTTCACCCTGGGCCTCCAGGTAGCGGCGCAAGGCACCGCCGCACACCGCCAGCACCGCGTCATCGACGCTGGCGCCGGGCACCAGCTGGCGGATCGCGTCGAATTCAGCCTCGGTGAAACGCCGGGTCTCGAACACCCGGTGCGGCGACACCGCTGAGTTGAAGCGGGTCACGGGCAGGTTCTGCGGGTGCAGCAGCATCTCGCTGGCCAGCGCGGCGGCCGCCGGCGCCACCCGGGTCAAGACCCGCCCGAGCGGGCGCACCAGGCGCATCGGCGCCACCGTCGAATGGGCCAGGCCGCGGCCCATCAACGTCATCCGACCCGGCGCCGAATCGGCGAACCAGGGCGTCGGCGGTGCGTCGGGCAGCGGGTTGGCGCTGCGGTCCAGCAGCAGCGCGCTGATCTGCGCCAGCTGTTGCAGGCCCACGGCGGCCAGGTGGGTCTTGAGCAACAGCGCAAAGCTGCCCACCGGCAGGTCGAGAAAACTGTCCAGGCCCTCGATCACATAGGCCTCCCAGAGCGGGCGGTCCAGGTCGAAGGCGCGCGCATGGATGCGCGAGGTCTGGATGCAGAACTGGCGCCAGTCGCCCGGCTTGGGCAGGGCGATATGGCGGACGTGGTATTCGAGGTCGAAGTTCTCGTCGTCGACCCAGTACGGGTGGTCCAGCCCCAGCGGCACCCGCTGCAGGCGCTGGCGGAACAGCGGCGACGCCGACAGGCGCCGCTCGATGTGCGCCAGCACGCTCTTGAAGCGCACCACCCCGCCAGCCGCAGTGGCCTGGTCGAAGATGTGCAGCAGGCTAACGTTGGCGTTGGCGTGCGGCGTGTCCGCGTAGAGAAACCCCGCCTCGTGCCCGCTGAGCTGGCGCATCACAAACCGGCCGCTCAGGCGGCAGACGCGGCGTCTTGCGCGGCGGCGGCGTCTTGCGCGGCGGCGGCGGCTTGCGCGGCCGGGCTGCCAGCCTTGGCGGCGCGGCGCGCGCGCGGCGCGGCGGCTTTGACCGTTGCCGGGGCGGCGGCGGGCTTGCGGGCGGGCTTGCGGGCGGCCTTGGGGGCGGCCTCGACCACGGCGGCGGCAACGGCTTGCTTGGCCTTGCGCACACGCGGGGTGGCGGCCTTGACCACGGCTTCAACCACGGCTGCGGGCTTTGCGACGCGGCGGGCGCGGGCGATGCTGCCGACCTTGGCCTGGGCCTTGGTCACCGGGGTACCCGGCAGCTTGTCGGCACCGGCCACCAGGCGCTCGGACAGGGCCAGCGCCACTTGTGCGCCCGGCAGGCTGATGCGGGCGGCGGCCTGCAGGCCATTGGCCACCAGGTCGTTGTTCACGCCCTCGGCCAGGTCGGCCACGCGGGTCAGCTGGGTGCTCACGCCGGTGCTGCCGAACTCGATGGCACGCTCGGTGCGGGTGCTGACCCGGTCCAGGCTCTTGCTGGCCAGGCCACCCACATTGCCACTGGCGCGGCGCAGCGCGGCGGCCAGGCGATCGGGGCCTTGGGTGGCGGCCAGGTCCACGCCCCGCTGCATCGCGGCAATCAGGCGCTGGCCGCCCACGCGGTAGGCCACCACGGCGCGCTCGGCGGCCTGGGTGTAGTTGGCAACGGTCTTGAGGGTGACGGCGCGCAGGGTAGAAGTGGTCATCAGAGTCTTTCGCAAGGAGTGGAGGGGAACAGGAACACCGGGTATGGAGGGAAGCCACCGGGGCATCTGGACCGCAGTGTGCGGCCACCGGTCTAGAGGGCGAAACCCAATACGAGGGTTTTCATCTAGGTTGAGCACTCCAATTGCCGGCGCCAGCGCGGCCGACTTTCCTCGTCCTGGCCAACCCGGCCGTAGCGCGCAGCGCTGACCGCCACCCGCGCCACCGTGCTGCGATCGGCGGCCACAATGGGGGTGGCCGCCAGGGTGGAATCGCCCCGCCGCCTGCGCTCACCTCTTCTACAGCGGCTCGAACGTGATCACCTCGCGCACGCGCAGCTTCAGCGCATCGGCCACCGCCTGCAGGCGCTCAACCGACACACCTTTGTACTGCGTGGCTTCATATCGTTGGACTTGCTGCTCGGCCACCGCCAACTTGTCGGCCAACTCCTTCTGCGTCCAGTTGCGCATGATGCGGGCCTTGATCAGTGCGGGTGCCAGGTCGGCGATGGATTCCGCGGTGATGGCCGTCAGTTGCCCGTCGCGCAGTCGCTCGTAGTCGGCCACCTCCGCTGCGAGATCGTCGAGCTGACTCTGGGCCGCCTCACGCAGCGCCTTCTGCGCACGCGGGTGGAGCGTGCGATTGCTACTGTCCGGCGCTTCGATGGCCGCGCGGAACTTGGCGACCTGTGCCTTGCTGATCTGGTACTGCCGTTCGTTGGTGATCATTGGAAATCCTCCAGGTCGATGACGACGATTCCTTTGGGGTTGCCGTCGCGGTCGCGCTGAAAGAAATCGCGAAACAACGTGCCCAGCGGGTCCGCGGCTGCTTCGGCGGGAAACAGCTCGCCTCGGTACTTTGCCTTCTGCGCGCGGCGTCCCGCGTCGAAGGTCAGAAGCACCTCATCGATCACGTCGAAGTCGACCCCATCCAGGTCCCAACAGGCATCGAAGTCGCCAGGATGCTCCTTGGTCGAAATGAAGCTGCCGTCGATGTAGGCGGGTCTGCAGCCCGCGGCTCGCAAATCGCGCAACGCACAGGCCAGCCCCTCCAGCAACTGCCTTCGCCACGGTGTTGTGCCGAACCGCTCAACGACGTCGACCCACTCGGCCAGATGCTCGCCGGGCGGCAGGTTTCCGGTCGACGGCTCATGGGCAGGAATCACGACACAACTCTATCGTTGTGTTTATCTCAAGTCAAGCTGCCATTCGCAGCGTGGCCTGACAGCGGCTGGCCATGCGGTCACCCGTTCGTCGCCCAGCGCGGCGAGGGCGGCGGCAGGTTGATACGCCGGGTGCCGGTGGTGCGATGGGTGGCGCGCGATCCATCAAAGGCTGTGCGCGAACGACCGGTCTTACCCGGCGCGAAGGTCGCTTCATGGCCGTTGGCCGGCACAGAGCACCGGCAGCCTGCTGGCAATCTGATCGCTGTGGCACTTGTGCAGTCAGGGCACCCACGCTGGTTCGGCAGCAGGCCAGGCGCAGCAGCTTGTGCATCACCTGCAAGGGCTCGATGGTGCAGGCGTTGCCAAGTGTTTGTCGGCGAACACGCGCCAAAGCCAATGCTTCGGCGCCAAACACTGGCGCGATGGCCGCGTGCGCCTGGACTGATGGCCAAGTCCGCCTCAAACCGGGGGACCTGGCGGCCGCAACAGCAGCCCGGCCTGGGTGCGGCAGGGCCTCCGCGCGGGCGAGACGGTGGCCATCTACCTACTGGCCGAACGGGCGGACGGCGCGCGGGTGAAGCCGCGGGCGGCGCGTGGCGGCTGAGCCGGCAGCAGCGCAACGGCTGCGCGGGCCTGGCCGGCGGAGGGCGCTGGCCGCAGAATGCCGCCATGAACCCGCCCGCCCCCGACGACGACCCAACCCGCGCGCTGGACGATTTCGTGCGCCGCATGCGCCCGGCGGCGGCGCCCCCGCCACCCGACCTGGACGACCTGGCCGGCCTGCAGGCCCGGCTGCATCCCGGCCGGGCGTCGGCTGCCGCGCGGCCCAAGGGCGGCACGCTGCGCAGTGGCCAGACCTGGGACGCCGACGACGTGGTCGATGTGCCGGTGGTGGACCTGCCGCGCCCGCCGCCCGAGCGCACCGACCTGCCCGAGATCACCCTGCCGACGGTGGACCTGGCGGCCGAGCAGGCCCGCTCCGCCGAGGCCCCCGAGGTTGACCTGCCGTCGATCACTGCGCCTGCGGCGCTGGACACCCGGGCGCTGGACCACAGCCTGCAGCAGGCCTCGGCCCAGGTGTCAGAGCAATACGAGGCCGACGCGCTGGCGGCCCAGGCGCCGGCCTGGCAGCCCGATCTGCAGGCGCTGCAACTGCGGCCGGCTGCCAACCCGCGCCTGCTCGGCACCTGGCAACCCGGCGCCTGGACCGGCGCGGTGCGCGAGGTGATGGCCACGGCCACCGAGTTCGTCACCACGGCGGGCGGCACGGCGGTGGAGACCTATCCGCCACACCGGCTGCTGCTGCTGTGGCCGCCGCAGCGCCTGGACGCGCCGTTGCTGGGCCGCTGGCCCCAGCAGGTGCGGCTGTCGGCGGTGGCACCCGACGCCGCCAGCGACGCCCTGCTGGCCGGGGTGCCCGATGAGGCGCCGCTGTGGCTGCTGGCGCAAACCGGCGATGTGGACTGGGCCCTGGCCGCCGAGATCGTGCTGACCCACCAGCCGGCGCTGCGGCCCTTCCAGGCCACCGGCCTGCGCAGCTTCATCGACAGCGAGCGCGAGGCCGTGTTTGCCCAGCTCAACCAGCGCTACCAGCAGGCCCCCGGCGGCGCTGCCCGCCTTTGAACGCCCCCAACCCTTGCGCAAAGGATGCCCCGCATGACCACCCCCACCCTGGAGTTCTTCTTCGACTTCGGCAGCCCCACCACCTACCTGGCCCACACCCAGCTGCCGGGCATCGCCGCCGCGACCGGGGCCACGCTGGTCTACCGGCCGATGCTGCTGGGCGGGGTGTTCAAGGCCACCGGCAATGCCAGCCCGGTCAGCGTGCCGGCCAAGGGCCGCTGGATGGGCCAGGACATCGCGCTGTGGGCGCGCCGCTACCGCGTGCCCTTTGCCTTCAATCCGCATTTTCCGATCAACACCCTGACCCTGATGCGCGGCGCGGCGGGCCTGCAACTGCGCCAGCCCGAGGCCTTTGCGGCCTATGCCGACGCGGTCTTCCAGGCCATGTGGGTGGCGCCGCGCAACCTGGGCGACAGCGCCGAGATCGGCACGCTGCTGGCCGGCCTGCCGGCCGCGCTGGGCCTGACCGCCGAGCGCTTTGCCGCGCTGGTGGCCGACCCCGAGGTCAAGGCCGCGCTGGTGGCCAACACCGAAGAGGCGGTGGCGCGCGGCGTGTTCGGTGCACCCACCTGCTTTGTGGGCGAGGCGATGTTCTTCGGCCAGGACAGGCTGGACTTCGTCCGCCAAGCCCTGGAGGCCCGGCCGTGAACGCCCCCACCTCGCCCCCCGAAGCCAGCGCGCTGGGCGCCCAGCCGATGATGACCGGCGCCGACTACCGCGAGAGCCTGCGGCGCTACCGGCCGGTGGTCTTCGTGGACGGCCGGCGGGTCGACAGCGTGGCCGACGAGCGCGCTTTCCAGCCCGGCATCAATGCCATCGCGCTGACCTACGACTACGCCCATGAACCGCGTTATGCACCCATCATGACGGCCGTGCAGCACACCACGGGCCAGCGCGTGAACCGGCTGACCCACATCAACACCAGCGCGGGCGACCTGCTCAACAAGCTGGAGGCGGTGCGCCTGGTCTGCCAGGAGACCGGCTGCGCCCAGCGCTACCTGACCCAGGACGCGATGAACGCCATCGGCCAGGTCTCGGCCCGCATCGACGATGCCCACGGCCGCCCGGCCGGCCAGGGCGAGGCCACCGGCCGCTGGCTCGACTACCTGCACCGGGTG
>JANNZD010000347.1:0-20598 GCA_031410435.1 Betaproteobacteria bacterium
CATCGAGCCGCGGGTGCCGGTGGACCTGGTGGTCGACCACTCGGTGATGGTGGACCACTACGGCAAGCCGCAGGCGCTGGACCTGAACATGAAGCTGGAGTTCAGCCGCAACCGCGAACGCTACGAATTCATCAAATGGGGCATGCAGGCCTTCGACACCTTCGGCGTGGTGCCGCCGGGTTTCGGCATCGTCCACCAGGTGAACCTGGAGTACCTGGCCCGGGGCGTGCACAGGGCCAAGGTCGACGGCGCGCCCAAGGGCAGCGGCAGGCTCTACTACCCCGACACCCTGGTGGGCACCGACAGCCACACCACGATGATCAACGGCATCGGCGTGGTGGGCTGGGGCGTGGGCGGCATCGAGGCCGAGGCCGCGATGCTGGGCCAGCCGGTCTACATCCTGACGCCGGATGTGGTGGGCCTGCAGTTCACCGGCCGGCTGCGCGAGGGTGTGACCGCCACCGACCTGGTGCTGACCGTGACCGAGCGCCTGCGCGCCGAGCAGGTGGTGGGCCAGTTCGTCGAGTTCTTCGGCCCCGGCTGCGAGACCCTGAGCCTGCCCGACCGCGCCACCATCGCCAACATGGCGCCCGAGTACGGCGCCACCATGGGCTTCTTCCCGGTGGACGCCAAGACCCTGGCCTACCTGAAGGGCACTGGCCGGCGCAAGGGCGAGCTGCAGGCCTTCGAGGCCTACTTCCGCGCCCAGGGCCTGTTTGGCATGCCGCAGCACGGCGAGATCGACTACACGCGGGTGATCACGCTCGACCTGGGCCAGGTGGCACCGTCCCTGGCCGGGCCCAGCCGACCGCAGGACCGCATCGAGATCGGCGATGTGGCCCGCCAGTTCAGCCACCTGCTGGGCGCGCCGCGCGCGGACCGGGGCTTCAACCAGCCGACCGCCCGCATCGCCCAGGGGGTGCCGACCGGCCCGGGCGTGACCCTGCACCACGGCGATGTGCTGATCGCGGCCATCACGTCCTGCACCAACACCAGCAACCCCGGCGTGCTGCTGGCCGCCGGGCTGCTGGCCAAGAAGGCCGTCAAGCGCGGGCTGACGGTGGCGCCGCACATCAAGACCTCGCTGGCGCCGGGCTCGCGCATCGTCACCGCCTACCTGGACAAGGCCGGCCTGTTGAAGTACCTGCAGAAACTCGGCTTCTACCTGGCCGCCTATGGCTGCACCACCTGCATCGGCAATGCCGGCGACCTGACCCCCGAGATCAACGCGGCCATCACCGACAACGACCTGGTCTGCGCGGCGGTGCTGTCGGGCAACCGCAATTTCGAGGCCCGCATCCACCCCAAGCTGAAGGCCAACTTCCTGGCCAGCCCGCCGCTGGTGGTGGCCTATGCGATCGCCGGCAACGTCACCCGCGACCTGATGACCGAGCCGCTGGGACATGACCCGCAGGGCGCGCCGGTCTGGCTGGGCGATGTCTGGCCCAGCAGCGACGAGATCGCTGCGCTGCTGCCGGTGGCCCTCGACCCCCAGGCCTACCGCCGCAACTATGCCCAGGTGGCCCGCAAGCCCGGCAAGCTGTGGCAGGCCATCGCCGGCGCCACGGGCGATGTCTATGCCTGGCCCGACAGCAGCTACATCGCCCAGCCGCCCTTTCTGGCCGGCTTCTCGATGGCGCCGCCGGCCCTGCCGCCGGGCGGTGGCCTGGCCATCCTGGGGGCCCGGGTGATGGCGCTGCTGGGGGACTCGATCACCACCGACCACATCTCGCCGGCGGGCAACATCGCCGCCACCTCGCCGGCCGGCCGCTACCTGCAGGACCGAGGTGTGCCGCCGGTCGACTTCAACAGCTATGGGGCGCGCCGCGGCCACCACGAGGTGATGGTGCGCGGCACCTTTGCCAATGTGCGCATCCAGAACCAGATGTTGCCGCTGGACGCCGCCGGGTCGCGCGCCGAGGGCGGCTACACGCTGCACCAGCCCTCGGGCGAAAGGCTGGCGATCTACGACGCGGCCATGCGCTACCAGGCCGAGGGCGTGCCCACGGTGGTGCTGGCCGGCGCGGAATACGGCACCGGCTCCAGCCGCGACTGGGCCGCCAAGGGCACCCGGCTGCTGGGTATCCGTGCGGTGGTGGCGCGCAGCTTCGAGCGCATCCACCGCAGCAACCTGGTGGGCATGGGCGTGCTGCCGCTGCAGTTCAAGCCGGGCGACAGCTGGCAGCGCCTGGGGCTGTGTGGCGACGAACGCCTGGACCTGCGGGTGGACGGCGCGCTGGCGCCGCAACGCGATGCCAGGCTGGTGATCCACCGCGCCGACGGCAGTCAGCTGACGGTGGCGGTCACGCTGCGCATCGACACGCCGATCGAGGTGGACTACTTCCAGCACGGCGGCATCCTGCCCTTCGTGTTGCGCCAGCTGCTGCAGGCTTGAGCGCGATGCGGGTGCTGGTAATCGGCGGCGGGGCCGTCGGCGCGGCGGTAGCGCTGTTCCTCAAGCGCCTGGGCGGCATGCGCGTGGAGGTGCAGGTGGTCGAGCAGGACCTGTCGCTGCGGCAGTCGTCATCGGCGCTGTCGGCCGGATCGATACGCCAGCAGTTCAGCAATGCCGTCAATGTGCAGATGTCGCGCTTCGGCCACCAGCTGCTGGCCGAGGCCGACGACTGGCTGGGCGTGGACGGCGCGCCGGCGCACCTGGGTTTCGTGGCCGGCGCCTACCTGTTCTGCGCCACCGAGGCCGGCGCGGGCGTGCTGCACGCCAACCAGGCGGTGCAGCAGGCTGCGGGGGCAGACGTCAGCCTGCTGAACCCTGCCCAGGCGGCCACGCGCTTCCCCTGGCTGCGCAGTGATGACCTGGCCTGGGCCAGCCTGGGCGGCGCTGGCGAGGGCTGGTTCGACGGCGAGGCCTGGGCCCGCGCACTGGGCCGCAAGGCGCGCGCGCTGGGCGCGCGCTGGCAGCAGGCGCGGGTGGTGGGCCTGGACCGGCAGGCCGGGCGCCTGCGTGCCGCACGCCTGGCCAACGGCCAGCAGATCGGCGCCGATGTCTTCGTCAACGCCGCCGGGCCCTGGGCCGGTGCGCTGGGCCGGCTGGCCGGCCTGCCGGTGCCGGTGCATGCCCGGCGCCGCACCGTTTTTGCGATGCGCTGCCCCACCCGGCTGCCGCAAACCCCGCTGGTGATCGACCCCTCAGGCGTGTGGTTCCGCAGCGAGGGCGAGGGCTTCATCGGCGGCTGGTCACCGGGCGCGGGCGACGATGACCCCGACGACCTGCCGCTGGACCGGCCCGACCTGGCGCAGTTCGAGGACCGCGTCTGGCCGGCGCTGGCGCACCGGGTGCCGGCCTTCGAGGCGATGCGGGTGCAGCAGGCCTGGGCCGGCTACTACGAGGTGCACCCGCTGGACCACAACGCCCTGATCGGCCCGCACCCGGACTGCGCCAATTTCTGGCTGTGCAACGGCTTCTCGGGCCATGGCCTGCAGCACGCGCCGGCCGCCGGGCGCGGCGTGGCCGAGCATCTGCTGACAGGGGCCTGGCAGACGCTGGACCTGTCGGCCTTCAGCCCGCAGCGGGTGGTCGACGGGCGGGCCTTCGTGGAGCAGGCCATCATCTGACAGGCCTGACCGGCCGGTGGCAGGCGGCGCTCAGCGCGGCAGCTTCAGGGCAGCGCCCAACTCGTCCACCGACGAGCCTTGCTGCGCCAGCAATGCCTCCAGCGCCGGCAACAGCGGGCCCAGGCGCTCATCCAGCGCGTCGCGCACCGTGTCCACCAGCACCTGGGTGCCGCGCTCGATCTCGAGGTTCAGCGCATCGCCCACCCGCTTGTCGCCAAAGGTGGTCATGCGCAGGGTCTCGGGGATCAGCCAGACCTCGAACCAGCGCGCACGCCGGTCGGCCTCGGCCACCGTCAGGCTTGCGCCGTTGACCGCGATATAGCCCTTGGCAAACACATAGCGCATGTGGCTGGCCGGCACCTGGATGCGCAGCAGATGGTTGTTCTCGGGCTGGCGGATGCCGATCAAGCTGGCCAGGCAGTCGACATGGCCGCTCAGCGGGTGGCCACCGATCTCGGCCCCGTCCTTGGCCGCCCGCTCCACGTTCAGCGGGCTGCCCACTGCCAGGCTGCCCAGCGTGGTCAGCGCCAGGCTCTGCTGCATCACGTCAAAGGTGGCGCGGCCCGGGCCGGGCAGCGCGGTGACGGTCAGGCAGACACCGTCGCAGGCCACGCTGGCGCCGATCTCCAGCCCGCTATCCAAGCCCGGCGGCAAGGCCAGCTCGAAGCTGCGCAGGCCGGGGCGATCGGTGATGCTGGCCACCTGGGCCAGGCCTTGAACAATGCCGGTGAACATGGGATCGGGTGGTGGGTGCCGCGGGGCGGCGAAGGGGTGCGAGCCCAAGCGTACCAGCGCGGCGTCAGCGGTCAGAATGCTGGCTTCGACAAGACCGCGAGGAGACATCGCCCATGCAACGCCGCCCCCTGCTGAGCCTGAGCCTCGCGCTAGCCGCGCTGACCACACTGGCGATTGCCGCCCCGCCCGCCGCAGCCCAGGACGCCTGGCCCAGCAAGCCAGTCAAGTTGATCTCGCCCTTCCCGGCCGGCGGCACCAGCGACGTGATGGCCCGCATCGTGGCCGAGGCGCTGAGCAAGGACCTGGGCCAGCAGTTCATCGTCGAGAACATCGGCGGCGCCGGTGGCACCGTGGGCACCTTGCGCGCCAGCAAGCTGGCGCCCGACGGCTACACCCTGATCCAGACCGGCGTGGGCCAGAACGCGGTGGCGCATGGCCTGGACCCCAAGCTGGGCTATGACTCGATCAAGGATTTCATCCACATCAGCCAAGTGAATTCGGGCCCGAACGTGCTGGTGGTCAATGCCAGTCAGCCCTTCAAGAGCATCGGCGAGCTGATCGACTACGTCCGCAAGAACCCGGGCAAGCTGAACTACGGCTTCACCCATGCGGCGTCGGGCCATATGGCGATGGAGCTGCTCAAGCAGCGTGCCAGCGAGTGCCCCCAGGGCGTGAAAAGCTGCAATGGCTTTTTCATGGTGGGCATCCCCTACCGCGGCGGCGGGCCGATGATGCAAGACCTGCTGGGCGGCCAGATCCCGCTGATGTTCATCAACCAGGACACCGCGTTGCCCCATGTGCGCGCCGGCAAGCTGCGCCCGCTGGCTGTGACCAGCCTGCAGCGCAACCCGCTCTACCCGGACGTGCCCACGCTGGCCGAAAGCGGCTTCCCGGGCTTTCAGGCGCTGAGCTGGTCGGGCCTGTCGGCGCTCAAGGGCACGCCCCAGCCGGTCGTCGACCGGCTCGACGCGGCGATGCGCAAGATCCTGGCCTCACCGGAGTTCCGACAGCGCCTGGAGACCATCGGCTTTGTGGTGCCGGCCGCGGGCTCGGGGCCCTACGCCCAGTTCGTGAAGTCGGAACTGGACCTGTGGACCCGGGTGATCAAGACCGCCGGCATCAAGCCCGAATAGGCGGGCGCCGGGCGGTGGGCGCTTGCGGGTTCAGCGCCCCTTCAACCCCCGCCACGCCGCATAGTCCAGCCGGCTCTGCTCGTCGGTGGGCGGGTACAGGCCCAGGATGGATTGACCGGCCAGCACCCGCTCCTGCACGAAGTCTTCGAAGGCGGTCATCTCCACCGCCTCGGTGGCCACCTCGTCGGCCAGGTGGGCCGGGATCACGATCACGCCTTCGGCATCGCCGACCACCACATCGCCCGGAAACACCGGCGCGTCGCCGCAGCCGATGGGCACATTGATGTCGATGGCCTGGTGCAGCGTGATGTTGGTGGGCGCGGCCGGGCGCTGGTGGTAGGCGGGGATGGCCAGGCGGGCGATCTCGGGGCTGTCGCGAAAGCCCCCGTCGGTGACCACGCCGGCCACGCCGCGCACCATCAGGCGGCTGACCAAAATGCCGCCGGCTGAAGCCGCGCGGGCGTCCTTGCGGCTGTCCATCACCAGCACCGCGCCGGGCGGGCATTGCTCCACCGCCTGGCGCTGCGGGTGCTGGCGGTCCTGGAACACGCTGATCGGGTTCAGGTCCTCACGCGCTGGCATGTAGCGCAGCGTGAAGGCCGGGCCCACCATATTGGGCAGGCCCGGGTTGAGAGGGCGCACGTCCTGGATGAACTGGTTGCGCAGGCCACGCTTGTACAGCGCAGTGCACAGGGTGGCGGTGCTCACGCCCAGCAGCTTGAGGCGGGTGTCGGGGGTCATGGGCTTGTGTCCGCTTAGTGTCGATCCTGGTGGCCCGCATCATGCCTCGACCTGATGGTGAACCCCTTCCGGGTCCAGCGCCAACGACAGGCTTGGCCAGGCGCAACCCGGCTCGGGACAAGCCGGCGGCGTTGCGCGTCACAGGGGCCAGTTCGCGCCAGCGGACCTGCGGCTCGGTGGCCTTGAGGACGTCTATGGGTCGAGTCGAGCCGGCGCTGACCTGAGGGAGCGGTCATTCGGTCCACCCCTGGTGCTGGCGTCAGTTGCTGGTACAACCGTGAACTGGAAGTCCCGGCAGGGCGCAGATGCTGGTGAGCGGCGGCTATGTGGCTTCCCAACCTGGCAGTACGAACCCCCAGAGCAGTGGGTGACCATGCTTTGAGCGCTGAGTCAGCCCCGCGGGGCGCCGGGCTGATCCCGTGTCGCTGTGGCGACCGCGGCGAGGTATTCGCCAGCGACGTCATCATGGCCATCAAGGACGCAGCGGTCGCTGAACTGGACGACATGCCGACCTTGCTCGAACGGTGCCAGCCCGGCGACGCCGTGACCCTGACGGTGTGGCGCCCAGGACCGCAGCGCAAGCAGCCGCTTGTGCTCGGCAACTCGGCAAAGTGTTGAAAGTTTCGCCCGCCCCGGCCGACTCATAGACATGCAACAAGGACACCCCATGACCCGCAGACATCTGATGAGACTGACGTCCCTCTTAGGTCTGGCATCGCTGACCAGCCAGGCCCAAACCCCCGCCGCCAACGCAAAGCCCGCCACGGCGCCCGTTGCCGATTGGCGCGAGCTGACCGCCGCCGAATGGAAGAGTCGGCTCACGCCCTCACAGTACGCAGTGCTGCGCCGCGAAGGCACCGAGCCTTCGCACACAAGCCCGCTGGACGCCGAAAAGCGCAAGGGCGTGTTCCATTGCGCCGGCTGCGACCTGCCGCTGTTCTCGTCGGACGCCAAGTACGACAGCGGCACCGGCTGGCCCAGCTTCTTCGCGCCGCTGCCCGGTGCGGTCGGCACCAAGACCGACTACAAGATGGTCATCCCGCGCACCGAATACCACTGCGCCCGCTGCGAGGGTCACCAGGGCCACGTCTTCAACGACGGCCCGCGCCCGACAGGCAAGCGCTACTGCAACAACGGTGTCGCACTGCGCTTCGAGGCGGCAGCGGCATGAAGAAGCTTTTCATCGCCACGCTGCTGGCCCTGGCCGCCAGCACGTCCTTCGCCCAGGGCCCCACCGCCAAAGCCACCTTCGCCGGCGGCTGCTTCTGGTGTGTGGAGTCGGATTTCGACAAGGTGCCGGGCGTGCTGTCTACCACCTCGGGCTACATCGGCGGCACGGTCGCCAACCCCACTTACGAGCAAGTCTCGGGCAAGGGCACGGGGCATGCCGAAGCGGTGCAGATCGTCTTCGATCCCACCAAGGTGAGCTACTCGCAGTTGCTCGAGAAGTTCTGGCGCAGCATCGACCCCACCACCAAGGACCGACAGTTTTGCGACGCCGGCTCGCCCTACCGCACCGCCATCTTCACCCACGACGCAGCGCAGGCCGCAGCCGCGCAAGCATCGCTGGCAGCGCTGGAAAAGAGCAAGCCTTTCAAGGAACCCATCGTCACACAGCTCGTGCCCGCCGGGCCCTTCTACCCGGCCGAGGAGTACCACCAGGACTACTACAAGAAGAATCCGGTGCGCTACGCCTACTACCGCAGCAGTTGCGGGCGAGACGCGCGGTTGGAGCAGTTGTGGGGCAAGAAGTGACCCTGCCCCGCCCCGCTCAGCCCACCTGACGCAGCCGCCGTCGCGCCCAGGCCAGCACCCTCAGCCCGCCGGCCAGCGTCAGGACGTAGGTGCCGGGTTCGGGGATGGCGGCCACGCTACCGATCAGCCGCAGTTCTGAGGGCAAAAAAGCCACATTGGGTCCGAAGCTGCTGACCGAACGTGCAGGTTTGATGCCCGTGCGCTGCCACTCGCTGATCAGTCATTTCGACACTTCAGCGACAAACCCGGCGCCGAACTGAGCGTCACAAAGCGGTCGGTCGCGCAAGTACCGAGGCCACCGAAGTTGGCCCCATATCGCAAGTTGAACGGCATCAGCGGAGCAGCGTGCTCGCGAGCATCGCGAGGCCCGACGCCGTCAGCAGCACCAGCACGAGGCTGCGAAACAGCGGCTGACTGATGCCAACATAAACCTTCATGCCAACCAGCGCCGGCAGCAGCAGCGACGGCGCCACCAGCGCCATGGCCGGCAGCATCGCGCGGGTGACGACGCCCGTCCCGAGGTAAGTCGTCATCGTAGTGGCGAGCATCGCCAAGTTGAAATTCTGGATCACCGCGCGCTGTGCGTCGCGGTCGTAGCCGCGCAGCGTGCACCACAGCGTCGGCACCGCACCGGTGAAGCCGCCGAGCGGGCCCATCAGCCCGCCGACCGCGCCGGCCAAGCCGTCGGCGACACGCCCGCCCGCCTTGAGTTGAGGCAGCCGCGGCGCCAGCAGCATGAGCGGGCACCACAGCGCGAGCAGTGCGCCGACGAAGCCGCGGAACATCATCGCGTCGATGCGCGGTAGCAGCCACAGCCCGAGCGGCAGCCCTAGCAGCCCGCCGACGATGAAGGGCGCGACGCGCGTCCAGTCGAACCCGCGCCGCACCGTGAAGGCGGCGAGCAACTGGCCCGTCAACCCGCCGAAGACCGCTAGCACCGCGGCAAGCTTCGGGTCGAGCTCCCAGGCCCAGAAGCTAAGCGCGACCAGGCTGAAGCCGAACCCCGACAGGCCTTGCACGAAGCCGGCGCAGGCGGCACCGACGACGATCAAGCCCCAGTGCGGTTCCATGGCGGCGACTGTAGCGGTTCGTTTCAGGCCGGCCGGCGTCGCTCCGTCGGCATTCGCGCTCCTTGCAGCGTGGGGGTGGTGCCATGCTTGAGGCGCCGGTGATCGAAGTTCCAACCCGGCTCGACAGCAGCAAGCGCCCAGTTTGCGGTAGAAGCATCCCGTTACTATGTCGCGCTCTCCTGTGCCAACAAGATCGCGGAGCCGCTCGATGTCAGCTTGGCTGCCTGTCGACGATGCTCAGGTTTGGGCCACCGGGCCACCAATTCCTTGGCGCTTTGCGCTCAGCGGCTGGCATCCCACTGCAGCCCCGCGATCCCGACGAAGTCTTCGAAGGCCCGCACGAACGCGGCGGTTACATCCGGGTCGAAATGCTTGCCGCTGCCTTGTTCGATGATCGAGCGGGGCTTTTCCAGCAGCATGCCGCTCTTGCAAACCCGCTTGGAGATCAGTGCGTCGAACACTGCCAAGACAGCAGCGCCCAGCCTATGGCCGAACAGAACATCGCCGGCGCGCACTGCACTGTCCGTCAGTGCTGATCAGCCCGCGCGATGAGTGACGCCGAAGGCCCAGGCACCGATCTTGTCTGTCTTTCAACCTGGGTGCAAAACTCGCCAGGGTCAGCAGCGCCGGCGCTGTAGGGGAACAGCAATGGTGGCGCCGCGTCACCTTGCTCCTCAAAGCCCGCACCGGCTGAAGCGTAGGCCTCATAGGCGCCGCTGTCAGCCGTCATCAAAAAGCGTGCCCTCTGGGCGCGAGCGCAGGTATTGAGCACGCGCATGGCGCGATCCACGACGGGCTGACCGCTGACAAACGGATTGGCGCCTGTCGGGGCCGCAGCTCTGGCCTTGAGCTTAGCCACCGTGCCGTCGAAGCCCGGATGGTTGCTCAAGGGCACATCGATGCCCCACTCAGCCGCGAGTTTGCGCATGCGCTCTGTTTGGGCGATGTAGCCGTCCAGACGCCCCATGTCGCGGCCGAAATTGAAGGAGGTACCGCCCCAGATCATGACCTTGTGTACCTTGCCGCCGTCGCGGACATCAAACACCGGCGAGATGGTCCCCAAGGTATGACCAGGCGTGACCATGAAGCGCACCGTGGTGTCACCCAGCCTGAGCGTGTCACCATCTTGCACGGCCATGTCGCGCTTGGGTGGACGGTCCCAGAGCTTGGAATCGAACTCCAGACCGGTCTCCATCATCTTCCAGTCGATCTCGCTCGCCACCACGCGTGCACGATAACGATCAGCGATCATCTGGGCGCCACCGTAGTGGTCACCATGACCGTGGGTGACGAGCACGTAGCGGATCTGCGCCGGATCCAGTCCCAAGCGGCGCATGCCGCCCTCGATCAGATCGACGGCCTCCTTGGTGTTGTTCAGCGCATCGATCAAGATGAGGCCCTCGCTGGTCTTCAGCACCCAGGCACTGACCCAGGCAGAACCCACGTAGTAAAGGTTGTCGAAAGCCTGTCCCGGCGCGGGTGGCGGCTGATTGATGAGCTTGGCCAGCCCCTCGTCCATGGCCGCGCTCGGCGCAGCGCGCACCGCCGGTTGCGGGTTGCAAATCGGCATGAGGAACTTGAGGTCCTCGCCAGCGATTTGCCGGGCTTCGGCCACATACCCGTCCACTGTGCCCCCTGTGGCAGGCGGTTCTGCCGTGGTCGTGCAAGCAACAAGCGCGGCAAGCGCCGCACTGCTCAGGGCTACTGATCGAAACATATTGTCTCCTGATCCATTGCGGGTGCAGTGCTCACCCTGGCTTCTTGGTTCCGATTCAGTCTACAGCTGCGCAGGCCAATGCGTCGATGAACGATCATCTGCGCTTGGCGGCCCTCCGAGATGCCTCTGGCCATGAACAGATCGTCCAGCACGACCAGGTCGGGTTCGATGAAGCTGCGCTGCAAGGCGACCTGCTTGGCAGTGCTGCGCAGCGCGTAGCGTGCGAACTCGTTTTCAGCCTCTACGTGGCGCACGTTAGATCCCTGCAGCCTGGCCTGGTGGGCCACGGCCTTCGCGACCTGGTTTTTGCCTGCACCGGGCTTGCCAGTGAGCAGCCCGTTGCCGCCCTCGCCGATGAACTTCAGCGTGGGCAACTCGACGCTGGCTTGGCGCGGCAGCTTGAGGTTGAAGTGCCAGTCGAAGTCGGCAAGCGTGGGCCGCTCGTCCAGGCGAGACTGCTTGAAGCGCCGCTCAGTCAGGCGCGCTCGGCGCCGGTCGAGCTCGTACTGCCGCACTGGACAGACCCTACAACCCGCCACCGTCCACGCTCGGGGTTTCTTGCCTCGAAACGTTGGCAACAACAGACCGGCTGGCACAAACAGGATGTGCTGCGGCGGTCGCCAGCTTCGGCCCTGCTTGGGCCATGAATGCACCGGTTCACGAGCGACTGCTTCAGGACAGCCATTTCGGCAGATCGTCCGACCGATCAGGGGTCGAATCCGGGTCTTAAATCTGCGCGCCTGAACGCCCGTTTCCCGCCCTCAACCTGACCTCCACCTGGCAGGCCCACGGACCCAGTCGCAACCGATGTCTACGCCAAGCCCGAATGAGCCAGCTTGGCCACGAACCTCGGCCGGACGCTGTGCCGGTCAGAAGATGTCCGGCTCGGGCACCGCAGCGCCGAAGCTGGTTTCGAGAAAATCGAAGTCGCAACCCTGGTCGGCCTGCAGGATGTGGCGGCCGAACATCCAGCCATAGCCGCGCTGGTAACGCGGCGGGGGCGCGACCCAGGCGGCGCGGCGGGTGGCCAGCTCGGCGTCGCTGACCTGCAGGTGGATGCGACGCGCCGGCAGGTCCACGGTGATCAGGTCGCCGGTACGCACCAGCGCCAGCGGGCCGCCGATGGCCGCCTCGGGCGCGCAGTGCAGCAGGCAGCCGCCGTAGCTGGTGCCGCTCATGCGCGCATCGCTCAGGCGCAGCATGTCGCTCACGCCCTGCTTCAGCAGCTTGGTGGGGATGGGCAGCATGCCCCATTCGGGCATGCCGGCACCCAGCGGGCCGGCGTTGCGCAGCACCAGGATGTCGTCGCCGGTCACGTCCAGATCGGGGTCGTCCACGGCTTGTTTCAGCGCCGGGTAATTGTCGAAGACCAGGGCCCGGCCGGTGTGCTGCAGCAGATGGGGCGCGCAGGCGCTGGGCTTGATGCAGACGCCGTCAGGCGCCAGGTTGCCGCGCAGCACGGCCAGCGCACCCTCAGCATAGATGGGCTTGTCCAAGGGCCGGATCACGTCGTCGTTGTAGACCTCGGCGGCAGCGATGTTGTCGCCCAGGGTCTGGCCGTTGACCGTGAGCGCGTCGGTGTGCAGATGACCGCGGATGCGCTGCAGCAGCGCCGGCAGGCCGCCGGCATAGTAGAAGTCTTCCATCAGGTAGGCGTCGCCACTCGGCCGGATGTTGGCAATCACCGGCACCTTGCGGCTGGCCGCGTCAAAGTCGTCCAGCGTCACCGCATGGCCGGCGCGGCGCGACATGGCGATCACATGGATGATGGCATTGGTGCTGCAGCCCATGGCCATCGCACAGGCGATGCCGTTCTGGAAGTGGGCGCGGCTCAGCATCCGGGCCGGCGTCAGGTCGTCCCAGACCATGGCCACGATGCGGCGGCCGCAATCGGCGCTCATGCGGATGTGGTTGGCATCGGCCGCCGGGATGCTGCTGGCGCCCGGCAGGGTGAAGCCGATGGCCTCGGCAATGCCCATCATCGTGGCGGCGGTGCCCATGGTCATGCAGGTGCCGTGGCTGCGGGCGATGCCGGCCTCCATCTCGTGCCAGGCCTGGTCGCTCAGGCGGCCGGCGCGGCGCTCGTCCCAGTACTTGAAGGCGTCCGAGCCCGAACCCAGCACTTTGCCCTTCCAGTTGCCGCGCAGCATCGGCCCGGCCGGCAGGTAGATGAAGGGCAGGCCGGCCGACAGCGCGCCCATGGTCAACCCCGGTGTGGTCTTGTCGCAGCCGCCCATCAGCACCGCGCCGTCCACCGGATGGCTGCGCAGCAGCTCTTCGGTCTCCATCGCCAGGAAGTTGCGGTACAGCATGGTGGTCGGCTTGACCAGGCTCTCGCTCAAAGAGATGGCCGGCAGTTCCAGCGGCCAGCCGCCGGCCTGCAGCACGCCGCGCTTGACATCCTCCACCCGCTGCTTGAAGTGGCTGTGGCACTGGTTGGCGTCGCTCCAGGTGTTGACGATGGCGATCACCGGCTTGCCGGCATAGTCGGCCGCCGAATAGCCCATCTGCATCACCCGCGAGCGGTGGCCAAAGGAGCGGAAGTCGTCGGCGGCAAACCAGCGGGCGCTGCGCAGCTGGGCGGGGGTTTTCTGGGGCATGGCAGCAGGGCTGGACGAGTGGGCGGGCGGGCGGGCGGACGGGTCCAGCGTAGCTGAATTTCGCCGCGCCTCGCGTGCCGCAGATGCCGGGCTTCGGGTTCACACATTGCTGCTGCGTCGCCATGCGTGATTCAATCCCCGATGCCCCGCCGGCCGGCAACCCCGGCCGAACGGGCACCCTGGAGGCACACCCCCTGATGGAAAACCGAGCCGCCGCCGTCTCGCCGCTCTACCTGCTGGAGCGTTTCGAGCCCGGCATCGTGCACCTGGACAAGCAGCGCCATGTGATCGGCATGAACGATTTCGCCCGCCGCGTGCTGCCGGTGGACGAGAAGCAGCCCTTCGACCGGATGGTGCTGGACTTCCACCCCGACCGCTCGCGCCCCAAGGTCGAGTTTCTGCTCGACCAGGCCGCGCAATGCCCGGTGGCCGCACCGCCGCCGATGACGATGATCATCAACATCCCCGAGCGGGTGCTGTTGATCAAGGTCTCGCGCATGAGCGATGCCACCGCCCAGCCCACCGGCTATGTGCTGGTGTTCTACGACATCACCGACGTGGAGGCGTCCAAGGACGAGACCCAGCCCAGCCGCAGTGACGCACGGCGCCGGCTGCTGAAGATCCCCACCGTGACGCAGAACCGCATCGTCTTTGTCGATGCCGACGACATCCTGTGCATCCGCTCCGAAGGCCACTACACCCGGGTGATCACTGCCAAGGGCAACCAGTTCTGCAACCTGGCCATCGGCGATATCGAGACCCGGCTCGACCCCGAACATTTCATGCGGGTGCACCGCAGCCATGTGATCAACCTGCGCGCGGTGCGCCAGCTGCAGCGTGACGACGGCCGGGTGGCCGTGCAGCTGCACGGCGTGGTCGAGCCGGTGGCCGTGTCGCGCAGCAGCGCCGCGGCCTTGCAGGACCGGCTGGGCGTGCCGGCGGGCGCGGCGACGGTGCGTTGATCAGTCCGGCGGATGGCATTGCCTGCGAATTTCGCTGCACCTACTACCCGTAGATCTCCGCCAAGCCACCCTAGATAGAGTCTGAACTGGCACAACGATTTGCATCGCCTCAGTTCAAGGCATGCGGTACTCGATTGTGGTGATCGATCTGTTCGACCGTCCACCAATGAGCTAACGCATGCATCGGCAGACTGCGATCAATGCCGAGTCTCAGTCAGGGAAGTGAAAGCCATCGCGCGCGCAATTGACCCAATGATCGCGATCTCTTGCATGGCGCGGATTGGGTCGTACCGATCATCCACGATGATCAGCGGGCTCAGACCTTCCGCAAACGGCCCATTCTGAACATCGCCTACCTTTCGCATTTCAGCGCCAGTGGCCTGGGCCTTCGGCGGAATGACGTCGATGAGGTCTGCACCATGCCGGATGTCAAACACATGCGTGGTGTTCGACGCACCTATGACGGCACGATTCCGTTCAGGGATTGACGACTTGTCGCGTGCCACGATGTAGGGCAAAGCCTCTTGCGCAAGATCTACCGTTGATCGCCGCGCTCGGATCGCGTCCGCACCCCAATCTGCGATTTGAATCAGGCCACTGATGGACTGTGCAAAGGCCAACGGTGCACCTGCAGGTTTCACCAGCGCCTCGAACGCACCTTGTTCTGTCAAGGCCAGCCCATACCGCAGCGCCTTGCGTCGCAAGGTACTCAGGCTGCGCCAGGGGTCAATGCCCACGCCGCTGAGGCTGGCCAAGGTGTCGCCGTTGTCGCTCAGCAGCACAGTCGACCCCTGATCGATAAGGTAAATGGTAATGGGCGATCCGCCAGTCATCTCGAAGGGCGTGCCAATTTCAAGCGCAAAGCCGCCGCCAAGCGCGCGGACTTCGCGGCAATGATAGTCAGCAAGTCGTTGAAGCCAGTCGCAGTTCACAAGTCAGGTACGGTAAGGTTCTTGATGGGGCGTCGGCGTAGGAACTCTCGGAGACTGCCTGGCCAATCGTCACAGGATAGACCAAGCGGGTCAACCGGTGCCCCTGGCTCTCCCCAATGCTCGTGCGGTCCAAACAGGAACGTGCCATCGGGCATGCGATGGCTGCGCTTGCCCTCCGGACAAACCTCAATCTGGTAAACCCGGTGCCGGCCGAACTTTGTACTGCGATAGATCGAAAACAAGAAGAGGCATGCCTCTACACGCACCGGCGCCCGGGCCTCGAACTGAACGGTCAGGCCAGGCAGGGCAATGCCGAAACGGTCATGCAAGGTAGTGACACACCAACGATGACCGGCATGATTGGACCTGTCGCGCCAGACCATCGGCGGACCAGCATAAAGCAGCCCGGCGGCGTCAATGATGCCTCTGGCTTGTGCTTCGTCGTAGGGCCCGGAATGCACCTATGAATGCCTCCACTCCACAGCGTGCTTGCCCATGCGGCTCCGGATTAGCACCGAATGCCCACGTCTGAGAAGCTTGTGCATCTCACGGCTCCATTCCTATTCAAACCGCGCTTCGCCCGACAAGCATTTCAAATCGGTCGGCCGAATGTATCGCTCCCACGCCGGTCCGAATTTTAAGATCACCGAGGCGGCCAGAACAAATACCCGCCCCGCACTCAAGCTGGCGGCGCACCCCACTGCCGCCCAGGTGCCGACAGCGCAAAAGCATCCAGCTGCTCACAGGCGGCCATGATGCGCAGCACCGTCGGGATGCCGTCCACCTCGATCTTGAACACCCGCATCACCACCACGATGCTGGCCAGGCAGATGTCGGCCAGCGTCGGCGTGTCGCCGTGGCAGAAGACCCCCGTGCCGGGCTCGTTGACCAGACGCTGCTCCAGCGCCTGCAGGCCGGTGCTGAACCAGTGGATCTGCCAGGCCCGCCAGGCGGCATCGTCAAAGCCGCCGGCGCCGGTAAGGTATTTCTTGATGCGCGGCGTGATCAAGGGGTGGGTGTCGGCCGCCAGCATCGCGGCCAGGGAGCGCACCCGGGCCCGGCCATGGGCGTCGGCCGGCAGCAGCGCCGGGCTCGGGTAGCTTTCTTCCAGAAACTCCAGGATCGCCAGCGACTGGGTCAGCGGGATGGCCGGCTGGCCCGGCCCATGGTCCACCAGCGCCGGCACCGCCCCCATCGGGTTGATCCGCAGGTAGGCGGGGCTGCGCTGCTCACCGCGGTCGAGGTCGATCGGGTGCTCCTGCGGCGTGACCCCCTTGAGCCGGAAGGCCACGCGCACCCGGTAGGTGGCCGAGGTTCGCCAGAAGGCATACAGCTCAAAACGGGCAGGATCGGTCATGGGCAGGCACTCCAGGGGCGGACAGGGAAGGGGTCAACATCTTGCCACCCGGGCCCGTGGTCGCCTCTCGGCAGGCTTCAACGACAGGTTGTCACCGTGGGCATGGGTTAGTCCCAGCTATCGTTTTCCCGAGGTTTGCCGGTGTGCCCGCAACGCAAAAACCGGCCAGTCTGCCGTTCGTGCAGCGCACCGGCGCTTGGTGCAGCCCCGGCCGCCGTTGGTGCAAAAGCGGGGCGATGCCCCTGTCACTTGAGTTGTGCGGCAGGCCTTTCAACAATGCTGAGCAGAGCCGCAACGCCCCAAGGAGACGCCGATGATCCCCCCCGTATTTGACTACCACGCACCCCAGACCGTGGGTGACGCGATCAGCCTGCTGGGCTCGCTGGGCCCCGAGGCCAAGCTGCTGGCCGGCGGCCATAGCCTACTGCCGATGATGAAGCTGCGCTTCGCTGCGCCCACGCACCTGATCGACCTGAACCGCATCCCGGCGCTGCGCGGCATCCGCGAGGACGCCGGCACGCTGGTGATTGGCGCGATGACGTCGGAGAACGCGCTGATCGACAGCCCCTTGCTGCAGGCCAAGGCGCCGCTGCTGGCCGAGGCCGCGCGCCAGATCGCCGACCCGCAGGTGCGCAACCGCGGCACCCTGGGTGGCGATATCGCCCATGGCGACCCCGGCAACGACCACCCGGCCATCGCCATCGCGCTGAACGCCACGCTGGTGCTGCAAGGCCCGGGCGGTGAGCGCCAGGTGCACGCGGATGACTTCTTCCTGGGCATGTACGCCACCGCCATGGCCGAGGACGAAATCCTCACCGCCATCCGCGTGCCGGCCGCCGCGCCCGGCACCGGCTGGGCCTACGAGAAGTTGAAGCGCAAGACCGGTGACTGGGCCACCGCCGCCGCGGCCGTGGTGCTGCGGCTGGACGGCGGGGTGGTCAGCCAGGTGCGCATCGCGCTGACCAATGTCGGCCCCACCGCGCTGCGCGCCACCGATGCCGAGGCCGCCTTGCTGGGCCAGCCGCTGGACGAGGCCCACATCGCTGCCGCCACCGCCGCCGCGATGGCCATCTGCGACCCCGCCGACGACCTGCGCGGCGACCGCGCCTACAAGACCGCAATGGCCGGCCAGATGCTGCGCCGCGCCTTGGCCAAAGCCGCCGCCCGCTGCTGAGCCCAACCCCGGAGACACCCCACCATGGCCAAGAAACAACTGCTGAGCGTCACCGTCAACGGCAAGACCGTCGAGAAGGCGGTCGAGCCGCGCACCCTGCTGGTGCACTTCCTGCGCGAGGACTGCCACCTCACCGGCGCCCACATCGGCTGCGAGACCAGCCACTGCGGCGCCTGCACCGTCGATGTGGACGGCCAGTCGGTCAAGAGCTGCACCCACCTGGCGCTGCAGTGCGAGGGCAGCGTGGTCAACACCGTCGAGGGCCTGGCCCAGGGCGGCGTGCTGCACGCGGTGCAGGAGGGCTTCTACAAGGAGCATGGCCTGCAATGCGGCTTCTGCACCCCCGGCATGCTGATGCGGGCCCAGCGCTTTCTGCAGGACAACCCCGACCCGACTGAAGCCGAGATCCGCGCCGGCATGAGCGGCAACCTGTGCCGCTGCACCGGCTACCAGAACATCGTCAAGGCGGTGCAGTATGCGGCGGCCAAGCTGCGCGCAACTGCTACTGCAGCCGCCACCGCCACCGCCTGAGCGCCGGAGCCACCCCATGAACGCACCCACCGACCCCAGCCTGCTCGAACGCACCGCCGCCCTGCAAGGCATGGGCGACAGCCGATTGCGCAAGGAAGACGCCCGCTTCATCCAGGGCAAGGGCAACTATGTCGACGACCTGAAGCTGCCTGGCATGCTGCACATGGACATCGTGCGCAGCCCGCTGGCCCATGCGCGCATCAAGTCCATCGACAAAAGCGCCGCGCTGGCCATCCCCGGCGTGCATGCGGTGCTGACTGCCGACGACTTGAAGCCGCTCAAGCTGCACTGGATGCCCACGCTGGCCGGCGACGTGGCGGCGGTGCTGGCCGACGAGAAGGTGCATTTCCAGATGCAGGAAGTGGCCATCGTGATCGCCGACGACCGCTACATCGCCGCTGACGCTGCCGAGGCCGTGGTGGTGGAGTACGAAGAGCTGCCGGTGGTGATGGACCCGTATGCCGCGCTGCTGCCCGACGCGCCGGTGCTGCGCGAAGACTTGGCCGGCAAGACCAGCGGCGCCCATGGCCCGCGCGAGCACCACAACCACATCTTCACCTGGGATGCCGGTGATGCGGCCGCCACCGACGCGGCCTTTGCCGCCGCCCCGGTGACGGTGAGCCAGCACATGCACTACCCGCGCGTGCACCCCTGCCCGCTGGAGACCTGCGGCTGCGTGGCCAATTTCGACCCCATCCGCGGTGAGCTCACCACCCACATCACTTCGCAGGCGCCGCACATCGTGCGCACGGTGGTGTCGCTGCTGTCGGGCATCCCCGAGAGCAAAGTGCGCATCATCAGCCCCGACATCGGCGGCGGCTTCGGCAACAAGGTGCCGATCTACCCGGGCTATGTGTGCGCCATCGTCGCCAGCATCGTGCTGGGCAAGCCGGTGAAGTGGGTGGAAGACCGCATCGAGAACATCTCCAGCACCGGCTTTGCGCGGGACTACCACATGGACGGTGAGCTGGCCGCCACCACCGACGGCAAGATCACCGGCCTGCGCGTCAAGGTAGTGGCCGACCATGGGGCCTTCGATGCTTGCGCCGACCCCACCAAGTACCCGGCCGGCATGTTCCACATCGTGTCGGGCAGCTACGACATCCCGGCCGCGCATTGCAGCGTCAAGGGCGTCTACACCAACAAGGCACCGGGCGGCGTGGCCTACCGCTGCAGCTTCCGCGTCACCGAGGCGGTCTACCTGATCGAGCGCATGGTGGACGTGCTGGCGCAGAAGTTGAACATCGACAAGGCGGTGATCCGCGAACGCAACTTCATCCGCAAGGAGCAGTTCCCCTACACCAGCGCCTTCGGCTTCGAGTACGACTCGGGCGACTACAGCACCGCGCTGAAGAAAGTGCTCGATGCATGCGACTACCCCGCGCTGCGTGCCGAGCAGGCCGCCAAGCGGGCTGACCCGAACTGCCCCACGCTGATGGGCATCGGCCTGGTCAGCTTCACCGAGGTGGTGGGGGCCGGCCCCAGCAAGATGTGCGACATCCTGGGCGTGGGCATGTTCGACTCTTGTGAGATCCGCATCCACCCCACCGGCTCGGCCATCGCCCGCATGGGCACCATCAGCCAGGGCCAGGGCCACAGACCACCTATGCCCAGATCATCGCCACCGAGCTGGGCGTGCCCAGCGAGGTGATCCAGGTCGAAGAAGGCGACACCCATACCGCCCCCTACGGCCTGGGCACCTACGGCAGCCGCAGCACGCCGGTGGCCGGCGCGGCCATCGCGATGGCGGCAAGAAAGATCCACGCCAAGGCCCGCAAGATCGCCGCTCACTTGCTGGAGGTGGGCGAGAACGACCTCGACTGGGAGATCGACCGCTTCAACGTCAAGGGAGACGGCGCCCGCTTCAAGACCATGAAGGACATCGCCTGGGCCAGCTACAACAGCCCGCCGCCCGGGCTGGAGCCAGGGCTGGAGGCGGTGCACTACTACGACCCGCCCAACTTCACCTTCCCCTTCGGCGTCTACCTGTGCGTGGTGGACATCGACCGTGGCACCGGCGAGACCAAGATCCGCCGCTTCTATGCGCTGGACGACTGCGGCACCCGCATCAACCCGATGATCATCGAGGGCCAGATCCACGGCGGCCTGACCGAGGGCTTCGCGGTGGCCATGGGCCAGCAAATGCCGTTTGATGCCCAGGGCAACCTGACCGGCAACACCCTGATGGACTACTTTTTGCCCACTGCGGTGGAGACGCCGCACTGGGAGACCGACCATACCGTCACGCCCAGCCCGCATCACCCGATCGGCGCCAAGGGCGTGGCCGAGTCGCCCCACGTCGGCTCGATCCCCACCTT
>JANNZD010000348.1:0-1733 GCA_031410435.1 Betaproteobacteria bacterium
AGCGGAACTCGAAATGCGGCGCAAACCAGGCCGCCTCAAAGCCAAAGCCGGCCCCCTGCATTTCTTCGACCACATGCTCAAAGTCCTGCCAGACGAAAGTGGGCAGCAAGAACCGGTCGTGCAGTTCGGTTCCCCAGCGCACCAGCTCGGCGCGGTAGGGCTGGGTCCAGAAACGCGAGACCAGCGCCCGCAGCAGCAGCTGCTGCACGATGCTCATGCGGGCATGCGGCGGCATCTCGAAGGCGCGCAATTCCAGCAGCCCCAAGCGGCCGGTGGCTGAGTCGGGTGAATACAGCTTGTCGATGCAGAACTCGCTGCGGTGGGTGTTGCCGGTCAGATCAACCAGGATGTTGCGCAGCGTGCGGTCCACCAGCCAGGGCGGCATTTGCTGGCCGTAGACGGCCTTGTTCTTCTCGATCTCGGCCAGCGCGATTTCCAGCTCGTAGAGCTGGTCGTTGCGGGCTTCGTCGATGCGCGGCGCCTGTCTGGTGGGGCCGATGTACAGGCCGATGAACAAGTAACTCAGGCTGGGGTGGTTGTGCCAGAACGCCTACAGGCTGCCCAGCACATCTGGCCGGCGCAAGAACGGGCTGTCGGCCGGGCGGGCGCCACCCATCACGAAGTGGTTTCCGCCACCGGTGCCGGTGTGACGGCCGTCGAGCATGAACTTCTCGGTGGACAGGCGCGCCAGCCAGGCCGCGTCGTATAAAAATTCAGTGCGCTCGACCAGCTCGGTCCAATCACTGGCCGGGTGGATGTTGACCTCGATCACACCCGGGTCGGGCGTGACGGCCAGCACCTTCAGGCGCGGGTCGCGCGGAGGCGGGTAACCTTCGAGAACCAGGGTGATGCCCTGGGCAGCGGCCGTGGCTTCAATTGCGGCCAGCAGCTCCAGGTAGTCTTCCAACGCCTTGAGCGGCGGCATGAAGACATACATCACGCCGCTGGGCTCACCCACTTTTTCGGCCTTGGGGCCATTGGCGCGGCGGGGGTCGCGCACCTCCACCACCAGTGCGGTGCGGGTGATCCAGCCGGCCGATTCACCACGTTCGGGCGCACGGCTGGTGTCGGGCTGGGTGACGCTGGCGCTGGCCGTGCCGCGGCCACCGGCGGCCGATGCGGGAGCGCCCACGCCTGAGGCTGCACCCAAGGCAGCGCCCTGCCCGGCCGACGCGCTGGCCACACCCGGCCCCGCCACCGGGCCCCTGGCCTGCAGCGCCACCACGCCGCCTTCGGCAAAACCACCGCCGATCACATGCGCGGCGTACTGGCTGCGGATGGATGCGGCCGCCGGCAAGGCCTCGCGCGGCGAGAAGGGGTCGCTCTCGATGTGGTACGGGTAGTCGGTGCTCTTCACCCAAGGCAGGCTGTCCAGCGGCAGGCGGTAGCCCATGGGTGAATCACCCGGATGCAGATACATGCGCTCGTCACGAAAGAACCACGGGCCGGTCTGCCAGCGGCTGCCTTCGAGTGCGGGCGCCCCGTCGAGGCCCGGCTGGCCTGCCCGGCCGCCCGAAGGGCCAGCGCTCCCCTCGGGGGGCAGGCGCCGATCTGCGGCGTCTGGGGGGCTATCTTCCGTGCGCTTGAGCGGCAGGGCAAAGCCCACCGCATGCGCCAGGCCCTGGTCGAAGATGCGGCGCAGGCGGATGCGCTCCATCTCGTCTTCCAGCCTGGATTCAAACGGGTCGACATTGACCGGCAGCCGGCGCTCGCGCCACAGGTGGTACCAGGTG
>JANNZD010000349.1:0-15194 GCA_031410435.1 Betaproteobacteria bacterium
TCATGGCGTGCCTTCCAGCAGTTGCGCGGCGGTGGCCGCCGCGATGCGCCCGCCGGCCACCGCGCTGAGCAGGCCGTTGCCCGAGAGGTAGCCCCAGACCGCGTTGCCCGACACGCCGCGCGCCGCGCCGCCGGCGGCCAGCAGGTTGGGCAGCGGCGTGCCGTCCTGCCGCAGCACCCGGCAATGCGCGTCGATGTCGAGCCCGCCCTGGGTGTGGAACAGCGCGCCGGTGACCTTGATCGCCCGGTACGGCGCCACCAGCCGCGTGCCGGCCAGTGTCTCGGCCAGCACCGCCGGATCGCAGCCGATCAGCGCGGCCAGCGCGGCGGCATCGGCGGCGTGGCGCACCGCGCCGGCGGCCTCGGCGGCGACGAAATCCGGGAAGCTGCGGCCCAGCGCCAGCAGCCGCTCGTCGAACAGGGTCCAGGCGAAACCACCGGGCTGCGCCAGCACAGCCACCGAGGCTTCGGAGTAGCCCTGGGTCTCGTCGTGGAAGCGCTGCCCGGCGGCATTGACCTGCATGCCGCCGTCCATCATCAACGCCCAGGTGATCAGCGCGCCCTGCGGCACCGCCCAGGAGCCATGGCCCTGGTAGCCCCCCAGATCGGCCAGCCGCGCGCCGAGCTGGCGGCCCCAGGCGATGGCGCTGCCGTCGTTGCCGGCATGGCCGGCGAACACCGCGTCGCGCATCTCGGGCAGCCATTGCCGCACCATCGCGGCGTTGCCGCCGAAGCCGTTGCAGGCCAGCAGCAGCACCCGGCAGGCCAGGTGCTCGGTACGGCCATCCGGGCGCTGGTAGGCCACGCCCAGCACCCGGCCGGCCTCGTCGCACCACAGCTCGCGCACCAGCGCCTTCGTCAGCAGCACCGCACCGGCCCGCGTGGCCGCGGCGTCAAGCGCAGCCACCAGCGCCGCACCGGTACGCTGCGGCAGCGTGTGCATGCGCGCCACCGTGTGCCCCGGGTAGAGAAAGCCGCCCAGCAGTTCGAAGCACAGGCCGTGCCGGGCCTGCAGAGCGTCCAGCGCCGGCGCAATCGCCTCGGTGTAGGCCGCCACCAGCCGGGGTGCGGCTGTGCCATGGGCCTTGGCCTGGATGTCGGCGGCAAATCGCGCGGGTGAGTCTGCCACCACGCCGGCCGCGCGCTGCACCGCGGAGCCGGCCGCCGGGATGAAGCCCGACGACAGCGCGGTCGAGCCCTGCGCCGAGGCGTCGCGCTCGAGCAGCGCGCAGTCGATGCCGGCATCGCGCAGCATCAGTGCGGCGGTCAGCCCGCAGGCGCCTGCGCCGACGATGGCCACCGGCAGCTCGGGCGTGCCGCGCGGCATCGCCGGCGCACGAACGACCGCGGCCGGGTTCATGTCGGCCGGTGCAGGTACTGCCCGCGCGGCTTGCCGATGACCTGGCCGTCCTCGTAGATCTTCATGCCGCGCAGGAAGGTGGCATCCACCCGCGCCGACATCTCCAGCCCCTCGAAGGGCGTGTAGCCCTGGGTCGACGGCGAATCCTTCGCGGCGATGGTCCAGGTCTTCATCGGGTCGACGATCGCGATGTCGGCATCGAAGCCCGCGGCGATGTCGCCCTTGCGGTTCAGGCCGTAGCGCTGCGCCGGGTTCCAGCTGGTCACGCGGGCCATGTGGTTGTAGCCCATGCCGCGCCGCGTGCCCTCGCTGATCAGCGCCGGCAGCAGGTACTCGGTGCCGCCGAAGCCGCTCTTGGCCACCCAGATGTTGCCGAAGTAGCGCGCCGGGATCTTGGTCTCGTGGCGGCAGCAGGCGTGGTCGGACGACACCCAGTCGAGCTCGCCGGCCAGCAGCGCGCTCCACATGAACTCGACGTCCTCGCGCGGGCGGATCGGCGGGTTCACCTTGGCCAGCTCGGCGGCTCTCGAGTTGATGTCGAGCATCAGGTGGCCGATCGTCACCTCGCGCCGGAAGTCGATGTGCGGGAACACCTCGGCCATCATCAGCGCGGCCTGCACCGCCTTGCGCGAGCTCAGGTGCAGCAGGTTGATGTTGGGCAGCGCGGTCTCGTGCGCCAGGTAGCTGGCGATGAACACCGCCAGCCCCTCGCTGTGCGGCGGGCGCGAGGCGCTGTAGGCCGCCAGGCCCTTGAGTTTCTTGTCCTTCTCGACCAGCTTGGTGTAGGCCGTCATCACCTCGGCGGTCTCGCAGTGCAGCGACAGCGAGATCTGCTTCGCCCGCTCGGGCATCTTCTCGCGCGCGGCCTGGATGCCGCGCATCACGAACTCGAAGTGCGCATAGTCGTAGCGCTCGTCCTCGCCGATCATCAGGAACTCGCGCTGCGTGTTGCTGGCGCCGTGCAGACCGTGGCTACCGTAGAACATGAAGATCTTGAAGCTGGCCACGCCGTGCTTCTCGATCAGCATCGGGATCTCGTCGATGTGCTGGCCGTTCATCGGCGCCAGGTGGTAGCCGTAGTCGACGTGGAAGCGCCCCTGGCTGATCTTCAGCACCTCGGGGAAGAATTTCTTGTACGGCCCACCCTTGTTCAGGTAGTACTGGCCGGTGCGGAAGTAGTTCAGGCTGGACGTGACACCGCCCATCGCCGCGGCCTTGCTCTCGCTGACGGCGTCCTCGGCCAGCGGCGAGTAGATGCCGCTGTGCATGTGCGCATCCACCACCCCGGGAAACGCCAGCCGGCCGCGCCCGTCGAACACCTCCTTCGCGCGGGTCACGTCGATGCCCGGCGCCACCTGTGCCACCTGGCCGGCGCGCACCGCGATGTCGGCCTCGTGCACCATGTTGCCGTGCGGGCGGACCACGCGCACGTTCTTGATCAGCAGGTCGAATTCGGGGGTCGTGGTCATGGTGTCTCCAGGCCTGTCTTCAGGCGTTGTTCCAGTTGCGGCAGCAGGCCACCGGCCTCGACCATGTCGAGCAGAAAGCCGGGGATGGGTTGGCAGGCCAGCACCGCGTCGGCGCTGGCGTCATCACCCGGGCCGAGGCGGGTGATGCGGCCGGCGCGGGCGTCGAAGGCAATCGCCTCGCCCTCCGCTATCTGCCCGGCCTGCGGACAGGTCAGCAGCAGCAGGCCGACGTTGAAGGCGTTGCGCAGGTATAGGCCGCCGAAGCTGGGCGCGATCACCGCAGCCACGCCCAGCAGCACCAGCACGCTGGCCGCCTGCTCGCGCGACGAGCCGATGCCGAAGTTGGGCCCGGCCACGATCAGGTCGCCGCGCTGCACACCGGCGGCAAAACCCGGTCGCACCGCCTCCAGGCAATGGCGGGCGGTGACCTCGAGGCCGAACTTCATCGTGCCGCCCGGGGCGAGCTGGTCGGTGTCCACATCCGCAGGCAGGCGCCAGACCCTCATGGCAGCACCTCGCGCGCGTCGGTGATCACGCCGCGCAGCGCCGACGCCGCCACGGTGTAGGGCGAGCCCAGGTAGACCTGCGCGGTGGCCGAGCCCATGCGGCCCTGGAAGTTGCGCGCGGTCGACGAGATCACCGTGCTGCCTTCGGGGATGGCCGCGCCGTAGCCGGCGCAGGCGCCGCAGGCGCTCGGCAGCAGCACCGCGCCGGCGTCCTGTAGCTGGCGCAGCACGCCTTCGCGCTCGGCGCTGATGCGGTCCTGCACGCTGGCCGGCGCGAGCAGCAGCTGCACGCCCGCGGCAATGCGCCGCCCGGCCAGCACGCTCGCGGCGGCGCGCAGGTCGTCGAGCTTGGCGCCGGTGCAGGCGCCCAGGTAGGCCACGTCGATGCGCGTGGGTTCGAGCTCGCCGACCGCCCGCACCTTGGCCGGGCTGTGCGGCAGCGCCACCTGCGGCGCCAGCGTGCCGGCGTCGAAATGGTGGCGCTCGCCCGGCGCGCCGGCATCGCTGTGCCAGGGCGCGGTGTCGATGTCCGGCGCGCCGGCCGTCGCCAACCAGGCGCGCGTGGTCTCGTCGGGCGCCACCAGGCCCACCTGCGCCCCCAGCTCGGCGCTCATGTTGGACAGCGTCATGCGTTCCTGCATGCCCAGCGCGGCCACCGCCTCGCCGCAGAACTCCACCGCCTGGTAGCGGCCGCCGTTCATGCCGAAGCGGCCGATCATCGACAGCATCATGTCCTTGGCGCTGACACCACGGCCTAGCCGGCCGCGCCACTCCATGAAGATCGTCTGCGGCACCTGAAGCCAGATCTCGCCGGTGACCACAACGCCCAGCATCTCGGTGGCCCCGATGCCGAACATGTAGGCGCCGAAGGCGCCGCCAGTGGGCGAGTGCGAATCACCGCCGACGCAGAACATGCCCGGCCGGATGTGGCCGTGCTGCGGCACCACCACATGGCAGATGCCCAGCGAGTCGTAGACATGGGGCAAGGCCTGCGTCTTCGCCCAGTCGCGGGCGATGCGCACGATGCGGCGGGATTCATCGTCGGCCTCGGGCACGTAGTGATCGATCACCAGCACCACCTTCTGCTTGTCCCAGATCGACGCGCCCAGCGCGGCCAGCATCGGCTGCAGTCGGCGCGGGCCGCTGGAGTCGTGGAACATCGCCATATCGACGCGGCAGGTGACGAACTCGCCGGGCTCGACCGACGCCCGGGCGGCGGCGTGCGCCACCAGTTTCTGCGCCAGCGTGGTGGCGCTTGTCGCTGCGGCGCTCATTCCGGCTTGGCCCCCGAGTAGCGCACCAGCGCCGCCCAGCGCAGCACGTCGGCCTTGACGAAGGCGGCGAACTCGTCGGCTGCATTGCCCACCGGCATGCCGCCATCGGCCTCGAGGCGCCGGCGCATGCCCTCGCTGCGCACCGCCGCGCGGGCCGCGTTGCTCAGGCGCAGGGTGGTCTCGGGCGGCAGCCGCGCGGGGCCGAACAGCCCGAACCAGGCCGACGACTCGAAGCCCGGCAGGGTCTCGGCGATCGCCGGCAGGTCGGGCAGCTGCGGCAGCCGCTTCGGGCTGGTCAGGCCCAGCGCCTTGAGCTTGCCGGCGGCGATCAGCTGGCGCACGTTGCCCACCGCGGCGAACATCAGCGCCACGTTGCCGGCCAGCACGTCGGCCACCGCCGGCGCGGTGCCGCGGTAGGGGATGTTGACGATGTAGACGCCCGCGCGCAGCTTGAAGGCCTCGCCGGCGAGGTGCAGCGACGAGCCGATGCCGCCGATCGCGAAGTTCAGCTGCCCCGGTCGTGGCCTGGCGTAGGCGATCAGCTCGCGCACGTCGGCCACTGGCAGCCCGGGGTGCGCCACCAGCACCGAGGGCGAGGTGGCCACCATCGTCAGCGGCGTGAAGTCGGCCACCGGGTCGAACGGCAGCCTCGGATAGAGCGTGGCGTTGATGGTGTGGCTGGTGAAGCTCAGCAGCAGCGTGTTGCCGTCGGGCGCGGCCTTGGCCACTGCGTCGGCCGCCAGGTTGCCGCCGGCGCCCGACTTGTTCTCGACGATCACCGTGCGGCCCAGCAGCGGCCCCATCTCGCGCGCCACCTCGCGTGCCAGCGTGTCGGTGCTGCCGCCGGGCGGCGCGCCGACCAGGATGCGGATCGGTGGCTGGGCCTGCGCCCAGGCGAGGCCCGGCGTGGCGGACAGCGCGGCGGCGGCCAGCTGCAGCAGGGAACGCCGTTGCATCGTCATCGTCTACAGCCCCAGGTAGGCGCGTTTGAGTTCAGGGTTGGCCAACAGCTCGGCAGGCCGGCCCTCGAATCGCAGGCTGCCGTTCTCCAGCACGTAGGCGCGGTCGGCGATCTCCAGCGACTGGCCCACGTTCTGTTCGACCAGCAGCACCGCCAGGCCCTCGCGATGCACGCGGCGAATCAGCGTGAACAGCTGCTCCACCAGCAGCGGCGACAGGCCCAGCGACGGCTCGTCGAGGATCAGCAACCGCGGCTCGGCCATCAGCCCGCGTCCGATCGCGAGCATCTGCTGCTCGCCGCCGCTCATCGTGCCGGCCTTCTGGTCCAGCCGTTCGCCCAGCCGCGGAAAGATCGCCATCACCTTGTCGAGGTTGGCCGCGCGCCGCCCGCGGGCCCGGGTGAACGAGCCCAGCTGCAAGTTCTCGGTCACCGTCAGGTTCGGGAAGATGCGCCGACCCTCGGGCACCTGGATCAATCCGGCCTGCACCACCGCGCGGTAATGCGCGCCGGTCAGGTCGTGGCCATCGAAGCGCACCGTGCCGCGCCGGGCCGGCAGCAGGCCGCAGACGGTGTTGTTCAGCGTGGTCTTGCCCGCGCCGTTGCTGCCCAGCAGCGCGACGATCTCGTCGCCGCGCACGCGCAGGCTCACGCCGCGCAGCACCTCGACGCGGCCGTAGCCGCTGTGCAGGTCCTGCACCTCGAGCAGCGCCTCGCCACTCATGCCGACGCCCCCGCGGCCGCCGCCGCCGCCCGCAGCCGCGCCGCGGTGCCATGGCCCAGGTAGGCCTCGATCACGCGCTCGTCGGCGGTCACCTCGGCCGGGCTGCCGCTGGCGATCAGCTGGCCCTGCGACAGCACCCACACCCGCTGCGCCAGGTGCATGACCGCCTGCATCACGTGCTCGATCATCAGCACCGTGGTGCCGCCAGCGGCGATGCCCTGCACCACCGGCAGCATGCCGGCCACCTCCTGCGGGTTCAGGCCGGCCAGCACCTCGTCGAGCAGCAGCAGCTGCGGGCGGGTGGCCAGCGCGCGGGCCAGCTCCAGCCGCTTGCGGCCGGCCACCGTCAGCTCGCTGGCGGGTTTGTCCAGCTGCGCCGCCAGGCCCACCCGATCGGCCACGCGCTCGGCCTCGGCCAGCGCGTCGGCGCGGCGCGCCAGGTGCAGGTGGGCGCCGACCGCGATGTTCTCGCGCACCGTCTGCTGGGCGAAGGGCTGAACGATCTGGAAGGTGCGCGCCATGCCGAGCCGGGCGATGCGCTGGGCCGGCCAGCCGGTGATGTCCTGTCCGGCCAGCCGCACCCGCCCGGCATCGGGCCGGGCAAAGCCCGAGATCATCGCGAACAGCGTCGTCTTGCCCGCGCCGTTGGGGCCAATCAGCGCACCCAGCGTGCCTTCGGGCAGGGCCAGGCTGACGTCCTGCACCGCGCGTAGGCCACCGAATGCGATGGACAGGCCGTCCAGCTGCAGCAGCGGCGTCGCGTCAGCGGCCATCGTCGGACCTTTCCCGCCGCGCGCGCCAGGCCCCGCGCACCGACGCCCCCAGCCCGCCGATGCCGCGCGGCACGAACACGACGATCAAGACCAGCACCACACCGTAGATCACCATGTTGATGCCCGGCAGCTGGCCGAACAGGTTGCGCGTGACGTCGGCCAGCGCATGCAACACCACCGCGCCCAGCACAGGGCCCCACACCGTGCCGATGCCGCCGACGATCGCGCCGACCAGGGCCTCGACCGAGGTGGCCGGGCCGAAGGCGATCGCCGGGTCGATGTACTGGAACACCTGCAGGTAGAACGCGCCCGCCGCGCCCATGAAGGCCGCCGACAGCGCGATCGCCCCCAGCTTGATGCGCAGCGGATCGACGCCCACGGCGCGCGCGGCGTCCTCGTTGTCGCGCACCGCCTGCAGGTAGGCGCCGAAGCGCGAGTGCCGCAGCGCCAGCGTGGCGATCAGGGCCGCCACCACCAGCGCCAGCACCAGCAGCAGCGCGCCGCGCCGGGTGCCGAACTGCATGTTGGCGAACGATTCCTTGAGCGGCAGCATCAGCCCCACGCCGCCGCCGGTGAAATCGAAGGACAGCGCGGCGATGCGAGCCACCTCGGCGAAGGCCAGCGTCACCAGCGCGAAGTACGAGCCCTTCAGGCCGTAGCGAAAGCTCAGCCAGCCGGTGAGCCCGCCCACGCCGGCGGCCAGCGCGGCGGCCAGCGGCAGCGCCACCCAGGGGTTCAGCCCCAGCAGCAGCTGCGCCAGCACCTGGGTGTAGGCGCCCACGCCGAAGAACAGCGCATGGCCGAATGAAAACTGCCCGCCCCAGCCGCCCAGCAGGTTCCAGGCCTGGGCCAGCAGCGTGGCATACAGCGCCATCATCACGAAGTTGAGCACCACGCCCGAGGACACGCCGAAGGCCAGCGCGACGACGGCGGCCGCGAACAGCGCCACGAAGACCAGGTCGCGTTTCATGTCCTGTGCCCGAACAGCCCGAGCGGCCGGAACAGCAACACCGCGATGAAGATCACGAAGATGCCGATCTGGCCCAGCGATTCACCCAGCAGCAGCCCGCCCAGCGACTCGACCACGCCGATCAGCAGCCCGCCGACCAGCGCACCGGCAAAGCTGCCCATGCCGCCCAGCACCACGATGGTGAAGGCCACCAGCACGAAGCCGCCGCCGACCTGCGGGTTGACGTAGTAGGCCGGCAGAAGGAAGCAGGCCGCCGCGCCCAGGCAGGCCAGGCCGATGCCGAAGCTCATCGCGTAGACATGCTCGACGTCGATGCCCATCAGCCTGGCGCCCTGCGGCTCCTTGGCGACCGCGCGGATGGCGCGGCCCAGGTCGGTGCGGCCGACCACGACCAGCAACAGGCCCGAGACCACCAGCGCGCCGCCGAAGGCCAGCAGCTTGGGCAGCGCGATCATCGCCGGGCCGATGGCCACCGTGCTCAGTGTGTAGGCGGTTTCGATGGTGCGGGTGTCGCTCTTGAAGGCGATCAGCGCCAGGTTCTCCAGCACGATCGCGATGCCCAGCGTCACCAGCAGGATGTTCTCGTCCTTGCCGTGGCTGGCGTGGTTGATCACCCCACGCTGCAGCGCATAGCCCAGCGCGAACATGCCGGCAGCCACCAGCGGCAGCGCCAGGTAGGGATCGAGGCCCAGCGACTGGCGAAGCCAGTACACGGCGTACAGCGCCACCATCAGCAGCGCGCCATGCGCGAAGTTGATGATGTGCAGCACGCCGTAGATCAGCGTCAGCCCCAGCGCGATCAGCGCATAGACCGCCCCGGTGGTCAGGCCGTTGAGCACCGAGGCGAACAGGATCGCGGGGTCGAACATCGCGCGTGGGCGTGGGGCCTCAGGCCTTCAGCGGAAAGATCGGCTCGGCCTCGCGGTATTCGCGCGGCACGATCACCCGGATGTCGCCCTTGATCACCTGCGTCATCAGCGGCTGCGCGCCCTGGTTCTGGCCGTTGACGAACTTGGTCGCACCGTAGGGCATGAAGTGGTCGGCAAAGGTGCTGCTGGCCAGCGCGTCGGTGATCGCGGCGCGGTCGGCACTCTTGGCGCGCTCGATCGCGTCGGCCAGCAGGCGCACCGCGGTGTAGGTGTTGAAGATCTCGTAGGTGAAGAACAGGCCCTTGGCCTCGACCCGCTTGCGCAGATCGGCGGCCCGCTTGTCCTTGGGGTTGAACCAGTGGTTGCAGTCGATGATGCCGTCGGCCGCGTCCGGGAACTCCTTGAGGAACTTGTAGCTCGACGCCGCGCCGCCCAGCACCGAGTAGATCGCCTTGGGCATCACCTTCTGCTGCTGCATGGTGCGCACCAGCAGCGCGTACTCGTTGTAGTAGTTGGCCGGGATCACGATGTCGGGGTTGACCGACTTCATGCGCAGCACGATGTTGTTGAAATCGCGCGTCGGGTTGGCGTGCTTGATGACCTCGGCCACCGAGAAGCCGAAGCCCGGCAACTCGCGCGCCAGCAGGTTGGCGGTGCCGGTGCCGAACAGACTCTCCTCGTGGATGATCATCACCGTCCTGGCGGGCTTGCCGGCCACGGTGTTGAGCACATGCAGGTTGCTCACCGCCACCTGCGCGCAGGCGGCATACCCCGGGCCGAAGCGGAAGGTGTTCTTCAGCCCGCGCTGGACGATCTGGTCGGCGACGCCCACATCGACCACATGCGGCAGGCCGTACTTGGCCGCCGCCTGGGTGGTGGCCAGGCAGATCGCCGAGGCATAGGCGCCCACCACCGCCGAGCAGCCGGCCTCGTTCATCTTCTCGATCTCGGCGGCACCGGCCTGCGGCGTGCTCTGGGCATCGCCCAGCAGCACCTCGAGCCTGGCGCCGCCCAGGCTCTTGATGCCGGTCTTGTTGATGTCCTCGATGGCCAGCAGCGCGCCCTCGCGGCATTGCTGGCCCGAAAACGCCAGCGCACCGGTCACCGGGTGCAGGATGCCGATCTTGATCGGCTTGGGCTGGGCCCTGCCGACCAGCGGAATGACCAGTGCCGAAGCCGTGGCGGCCGACTGACGGATGAAGCTGCGGCGGTTACTCATGGGAATCTCCTGGCGTTGCGGGTCAATGAAAGGGGGGTGGTGAGCGTGGTGCCGACCCAGACCTTGGCGTCGATGCCGCCCACGCGCGAAAGCTGCATGTCGAGCTGGTACCGGTCGGGCCGGTACAGGCCCCGCAGCCACTGCACCGGCCGCTCGTCGATGTCGAACACCAGCCGGCTGACCGCCAGCAGCGCCGAGCCGACGTCGATGCCGAGATGGGCCGCCACCTCGGCGTCGGCCAACCGTGCCGAGACGGCTTGCGTGGCGCGGCCGATGTGCACGCCCGAGTCCTCGAGCAGCAGCAGGATGGGCGTCTTCGCCAGTTCGGCGCTTCCGAACCCAGCGGCCAGATCGGCCGGCACATGGGTGGTGATGTACGAGAGCGGGCCCTCGGCCGTGGCGCGCACGCGCACGGCCTTCTGAACCGGCGCGCCCAGCGGCAGCGCCAGTTGGCGGGACACCGCGGCCGACGCCCCCAGGAACTCGCAGGAGACCACCGTCACCTGCGTCTGCAGGCCCATGTTGACGATGTTCTCCAGCAGGCCGTTGAGAGACGCCGGCCGCGGCGTGGTGTCGGCCGGCGGCGCCGCGCGGGCAATGGTGCCGCGCCCGGGCTTGCGCTCGATCAGGCCATCGGCGGCCAGCCGCTCCAGCGCCTTGCGCACCGTCACTCGCGCCACGCCGAACTGCTGCACCAACCGCAATTCGCCCGGCAGGCCATCGGCAAAGCGCCCGTCGGCCAACTGCTCGCGCAGCACCAGATAGATCTGGTGGTACTTGGGCAAGGGCATCGCGTGCGCCACGGCCGCAGCGTGATGCAGCTCCATTGTCCTGTCAATAGGACAAACTAGTGTGGTGCGCTCGAAGTGCTTGCACCAATCGGCGCAGGGCAAGGTCAGCCTTACCGGGCGCCAAACTCACGCTGACGGCCACAACCGGTCTCCCAATCGAGACCTCTTTGGCGGCGTCCGATGCGGTTTTGTGATGTGTGGATGGGAAAGGGTTGCGAGACGCAGCCTGCGGCTGCGCCACCACTTGCCAGCTATGGCGAATGCGCCATGCCACGCCCAAGTATAGGAAAGTTTGAGAATTTATGTCTTTTGTATAACTTACCTAAGATCCCTACACTTGGTGCGTGGACGCAGTCAGAAACCCATTTGCCCCGGGCGCCGGCTCCCCGCCGCCGGAACTCGCTGGTCGCGACGAACTAAGAGAAACAGTTCGCATCGCTGTAGAGCGCACGCGAGCCGGGAAGTCCGCGCGCAGCGTGCTGATGGTCGGCTTGCGCGGCGTCGGCAAGACGGTGCTGCTGGACCGCATGCGCGACGACGCGGAAGCCTCAGGCGTGCACACCATTCGTATCGAAGCCCCCGAGGATCGCTCGCTGCCCGCAATGCTGGCGCCGCAGTTGCGCGTGGCGTTGCTGCGCCTAAGCAAGCTGGCGCATGCCAAGGACTTGGCCGTGCGGGGCCTGCGCGCCTTGGCTGGTTTCGCCAAGGCCCTGAAGGTCACCTACGGCGACATCGAGGTCGGCCTGGACTACGAAGGCGAACCCGGCCTAGCCGACAACGGCGACCTGGAGCACGACCTGCAGGAGTTGCTGGAGAGCGCCGGCGCGGCAGCCAAGGCGGCCGGAACGGCATTGGTGATATTCGTCGACGAACTCCAGTACGTGCCCGTGCCGCAGTTGGCCGCCCTCATCACCGCGATGCACCGCTGCGCCCAGCGCCGGGTGCCGGTACTGCTCCTGGGTGCTGGCCTGCCCCAGTTGCGCGGGCGCATGGGCGACGCGAAGTCCTACGCCGAGCGCCTGTTCGAGTTTCCCGAGATTGGCCCACTCAGCGCTGACGCGGCGGTGCGCGCCATCACCAAGCCCATCGAGGCCGAGGGCGCTGAAATCACCGTTGGCGCCGTCGAGCGAATCTTGGCGGACACGCGCTGCCATCCGTACTTCCTCCAGGAATGGGGCCAACGGAGCTGGGAAGCGGCTGTCGAGTCCCCGATCAAGACCGACGACGTCGAGCGTGCGACCACGACGGCCGTGGCCGCGCTCGACGAGAGCTTCTTCCGGGTTCGCTTCGATCGGCTGACGCCGCAGGAGAAGCGCTACCTGCGCGCCATGGCCGAGCTTGGTCCCGGCCCCCACCGCTCCGGGGCGATCGCCGACTGCCTCAAGCGTGAGGTCAGCTCGCTGGGCCCGGTGCGCAGCTCGCTGATTGTCAAGGGCATGATCTGGAGCCCCAGCCACGGCGACACCGCGTTCACGGTGCCGCTGTTCGATGAGTTCATGCGACGGATCATGACCGGTGGAGACTGGCGCGCGTAACCTTGCGTGGCATCGCGGTTACCCCGACGGTTTCTGGTCGGCCATGACGTGCCGTTCATGACGTGTCCCCCACCTTCGAGCTCTGGGTCTTCATCGGTCGTGATTTCGACGATGTGCACCTGTACCCGAAGGGCGAAACCATCCACGACTGCCGGTCCTGCCAGACGGGGCCGGCGCTGTACCAGGCGCTGCGCGACACGATCCTGGCCATGTCGGACCGGCGCCTGGAGACCGAGCGTAAGCTCGCGTCGACAGCGCGCCGGCTGGATGAACTGCGCGAGGAACTGGGCAAGCCGTTCGAGCACGAGGAACGGTTGACTGCACTCCTGGGACGGCAGCGCGCGCTGGCTGCCGAACTGGACCTCGACAAGGACGAGGCCGGCACCCAGGGCCTGGAAGCATCTGAAGAATCGCTGGCGGCCTAAGGCTGCCGTTCCGGCCCCATCGTGTCTGCGGTGGGGCCGCTCTTTTTCCGTGGACTCCAAGTGGCCATTGCGGGCAGCACCGGCATCGTCGATGTCGCAGGATCACTTGGTCGAAGCTGGTCAGATGAGCTGCTTTGCTTGACTGCGAATGAGGGCGGCGATCCAATGGCTTCGGCCGTCGCGTTTCGCTGCCAACGACGGTGAGGTTCGGCTGCAGGCCCCTGCTGACAACGCCACCTGTTCCGAACCCTGAGCAGCCGTTAGAGGTCGTGACCCTCCATCCGATAGAACCGACCCTGTCGGTCAAGCCGTCCCATCGGCTGACTCTGCATCGAGCACCACTCCCTTCAGGCCGCCCACTGGGCTCGTGCCGCTGCCGCGCTGTCCTTGCGACAGAGCGTCCTTGAATCTGCGCCGCGCGCGCAGGAAGAGCGCTGCTTCGCGGTGTTCCCTGGAACATGACCACCCTTGCACGACGGCCAAGGCCGACGGGCGCGAGGATCCGTTTCATGACTCGTCGAGCAGCTCCGACTTCGTCCTGTTCCCCTTGCACCACACATCGGACTGGTCGCCCGCGCGAGAACGTGTCGAAGCATCCCTGGGACGAGTGGCCAGTGCGCCGTTTTGGCCGTCACCGATCACAAGCGCCTCAGTAGCCAACCGGCACCACACCGCAGGCGCCCCGCCCACCGTTCATTTCCATTTGCGACAACCCTCCAACCCGAACCTTCAGCCCACCCAACCACCGTCAATGTCTCCCGCACCTTCTGCTCGACTTCTTCGAGACCGATTCCGCCAAGATGGCCGTGGCATCGGGACCTCCCGCTGACAGGCAGGCAGCCTTCGACGCGAGCTCAGTGCACCACCAGGGAAGAAATTGACGCCAGTGCCACCTTCCGGAGTCGATCATGAGCAGCACCAGCCGCGACAGACCATCCGCACCGGCCTCTCATCCCCATACCGCGGCGGACGAAGTTCGTCAGCCTGAGGATGCGCCTGCAACACTCCCGCGAACCGCTCCCCATGCCGGCTGGATACCATTGCGACCGACCATACGCCGAGCCCAACTGCGACAGATCGTGCCGCTGGCAGACACCACGATCTATGACATGGAGCGACGCGGCGAGTTTCCGCGAAGGTTCCACCTGACCTCGCGATGCGTTGTTTGGGATCTCCGAGAAGTCGAAGCCTGGATCGACTCTCGCCGCCAGGCATCCGATCTCGCCCAGATCAAACTGGCGCCACCGCCCGACGTACGGCAGAGACGCAGCAGGCCCGTCAGATCAGCGCCTGCGTCGTGATGACCTTCATCGATGGCGGCAGCAGGGTTGGCGTATGGGGCTTGCCCGCCACCCATGCGTCGATCATGTCGGCCCACTCCTGGAGCATGTGTCGACGCTGTTCTGCGTACTCGGCCTTGTTGTAGACCCCGCGCGAAGATCGCCCGTGCTCATGCGCTAGGCACTTCTCGATCCAGTCGCTGTTGAAACCCAGTTCGTTGAGCATCGTCGAGCCCGTGCGCCGCAAGTCGTGCACGGTGAAGCTCTCGAGCGGCAGGCCCTTCGCCTTCGCTCGCTCGACCACCAGGCCGGTGACCCGATTCAGCGTCGCGTTGGACATTGGCTTGTCGGCGTCGTACCGCGAAGGCAGGACGTAGGCCGACCCTCCGGCGCAGGTGTGCAACGCGATCATGATGTCCAGGGCCTGCTGCGACAGATACACGCTATGGGCCTTGGCGCCCTTCATCCGTTCCTTGGGAATGGTCCAGAGTGCGTTGGCGAAGTCGACCTCATCCCAGGTGGCCTGGATCAGTTCGCTCTTGCGCACCAGCGTCAGGAGGATCATCCGCAACGCAAGCCGGATCGTGGGGTAAGACGCCACGAATTCGAGTTGCTGGTGCATCAACCGGATTTCCGTGGGCGACAGCGCGCGATCCTTCGGTACGAAGGTTGCAATCGAAGAAGGCCCGACATCGTCAGCCGGGTTCGCCACCTTCTCGCCATGTAGGATCGCGAAACCATAGATCTGCTTGACGATGTCGCGGACATGGACCGCGGTTGCTGGCGCGCCGCGCGCCTTGACCTTGTTGCACAGTGCTCGCAGATCGTCCGCCGTGATGTGAGCATCCTGTTCTTAAACGCGGGAAGGATGTCGCGCGACAGCACACTCATGCGCATCGACCGCGTGCTCCCTGCCATGCGTGCCCCAGCCGCCCACTGATCGCTAAACCCCTGGAAGGTCTGCGCCTCAGCGAGGCGGCGCTTTTCGCGCTGCTTCTCTTGCGCCGGTGACCGGCCCTCCGAGATCGCGCGCCGGGCATCC
>JANNZD010000350.1:0-8380 GCA_031410435.1 Betaproteobacteria bacterium
CGGGTTCACAAAAGTGCAAGTCCGATGTCGGCTGACCGCCAGATGGCTGACGTTCAACCGCGCGACCAAGATGCGCGCTGAGGGCCTTCGGCTGCTTGCCAGCATCAGCATTTGGGCGCCCTGATCCCGTCTGCGATTGGCCAGTTCAGCCGTCAGCACTTGCGTTCAAACGCGGCCAGGCACGGCGGGGACTCCAGGGGGACTGGTGGACAGACTTACGCCGTGATCCCCAGGTACTACGAGGCCTAGAAAATCACCCGTTGGCACTGGGCCATCGTGGGGGTATGGGCCGGCTCGCTGGGGAGCGGTGCGTTGCCTGTCATTGTCTTGTCGTTCATCAAGCGGACGGATTCGTTGGATCGTAGCGAGGAAACGGGCATCCCCAGCACCCAGGCATCCAGCGCCGGATGACCGAAACCTTCGCCGACGAGCTTACCGGTGGCCTGCAGGATGCGGGGTGCTTGGGGCGCCAGTGCGTCGATTCCTGCAATGAGGGCTGCCCGCTGTTTCTTCGACATCCGACCGTGCAGCACGAATGGCGGTGGCACCCGCGCTGCCAGGGCGGAATGGATGGCGTCAAGGTGCTCGGTGCGCTCGGTCAGCACCAGCACCTTGCGACCTTATTCGACGGCCAGCGTGATGTCTGCGGCTATGCCTTTCGTCCGGGTTGCGTCATGGACCAGATGCCGGAATACGTCTTGGATGCCGGCTGCGGGCGGCAGGTCGATACGCGAAAACCGTGATCGCGGAGCCATCGAGCCGTACCTGTCGCGCCTCAGACCGGCTGACTGTGGGTCATCAGGCAATGGGCGAAATACTCGGCGGCGGCGGTCAGTGGCGCGTCGGGCTGGGTCAGCAGCAGCAACTCGATGTCGCAGGGGCGTAGCGGTGTGTTTTCTATGGCGACGATGCCGCGTGTCTCTGGGTGGCCGAGCAGCGGCCGCGGCATGATGCCGACCACGTCAGAGTGGCGCAAGATGCTCATGGCCGCCAGCGCATCGCATTGGATCACCCGGCTGGGCGGCGCCACCCCGGCCAGCACGAACATCGCCTCGGTCCGTGGCTGTGCGCCGCCGGCCATGGCCTGGGTCAACACCCATTCCAGTTCGGTCAAGGCCCGTGCGCTTGGGTCGGCCAACACCGGGTGGCCTTCGCGGACCACGATGCACTGCGGGGCCTGCAGGATGCGCTGGCGGGTGAACTCGTCGTCCTGAAGTTCGCCCAGATCAGCGGCCACCACCGCGATGTCCAGCGTGCCGTCGCGCAGGCGCGGTATCACGCGGGTCATCAGGCCCTCGATCAATTGCAGGTCCACGTTGCGGTAACGCTGACGAAACCAGTTGAAGGCAGGCCCCAGCGCCGTGAAGGTGAGGAAGGGCGTTACGCCTACCCGCAACGAGCCGAAGTCTTCGCCTTGCGATTGGCGCAGGTCTTCACGGGCCAGCGACACCTGGCGCGAGACCACTCTTGCGCGCGCCAGCAGGCGCTGGCCGGGCTCGGTCAGTGCGATGCCGCGGGCTTTGCGGATCAGCAGCGGCACACCGGCTTCTTGCTCCAGCAGCCGCATGGCCTTGGTGATCGCCGCCTGAGACAGGTTGAGGTGGCGTGACGCTGCCCGGATGCCGCCGTTTTCGGCCACTGCGACCAGCACTTCCAACTGCTGCAACTTCACTGTGTTTCCTTCAAGTGACCACCCAATGGGTTCGGACCCCGGCCACGACAACCGGAACCACCCGCTTTCGCGGCGTCTCCTCTCGAAAATTTGAAGGAGCTCACTCTTTTTACGGGCAGTGTATTGTGGGCTCAGACGTCAGTTCATACAGACAACTGAAAGTGGTCATGCGCGCTATTTGTTGCCTTACGGTATTCGGGCTCAATGCCTAGGATCGCGCTCATTCGAACCCACTGCCCCTGCCACCAAGCTCCATGAACCACCCGCTGATCGAGGTCTTGCGCCAGCGCGACGCCGAATTCATCGCCTTGCGCCGTGACCTGCACCAGCATCCCGAACTGGGCCTGGCCGAGACCCGCACCGCGCAGTTGATCGCTGACCGGCTGCAGGCCTGGGGCTACACCGTGCACCGCGGTCTGGCGACCACCGGCGTGGTGGGCAGCTTGAAGCGCGGCAGCGGCCTCAAGCGCCTGGGACTGCGCGCCGACATGGATGCGCTGCCGATCCAGGAGGCCACGGGCCGCGACTGGGCCAGCGTGCATGACGGTGTGATGCACGCCTGCGGTCACGACGGCCACTCGGCGATGCTGCTGGCTGCGGCGCGCCATCTGGCCGAGGCGGGGGATTTCTCGGGCACGCTGCACCTGGTCTTCCAGCCCGCCGAGGAGCACCCGGGCGGCGCCCGGTTGATGATCGAGCAGGGCCTGTTCGAGCAGTTTCCCTGCGACGCGATCTTTGCCATGCACAACATGCCCGGCACGCCCGCCGGGCGGCTGGTGTTCCGGGAAGGCCCGGCCATGGCCTCGTCCGACGACGTGACGATCACAGTCACCGGCACCGGTGGGCACGGCGCGATGCCGCACCGCGCCGCAGACCCGGTGGTGGCCGCCGCCAGCATCGTGATGGCGCTGCAGACAGTGGTGTCGCGCAACGTCGACCCCCAGCAGACGGCCATCGTCACGGTGGGTGCATTCAACGCCGGCCGGGCCAACAACGTGATCCCGCAGATGGCCACGCTGGAATTAAGCGTGCGCTCGCTGGACCCTGGCGTGCGCGACCTGCTGCAGCAGCGCATCACCGCACTGGTGCAGGCCCAGGCCACCAGCTTCGGCGTGTCGGCGCGGGTGGACTACAAGCGCGACTACCCGGTGTTGGTCAACAGCGCAGCCGAGACGAATTTCGCACGCCAGGTGGGCCTGGAATTGCTGGGTGCCGATGGTGTCACCCTGCAAGGGCCCGCGATGACGGGCAGCGAGGACTTCGCGGTGATGCTGGAGCACTGCCCCGGCAGCTACCTGCTGATCGGCAACGGTGAGGGCGAGGGCGGCTGCATGGTCCACAACCCCGGTTACGACTTCAACGACGACAACCTGGCCGTGGGCGCCGCCTATTGGTCCTTGCCGGCCCAGCGATTCCTGCACGACTGATCCCAGGCTGTCGCACCACGTCTCGAATCACCCCACGCGTCCCCTTTCCATCCGCCCTGCACCTGCAAGCAGGCGACTTCCAGGAGCTTCCATGACCATCCACCGTCGCAGCCTGCTGGCTGCCAGCGTTTCGTCCATCGGCTGGCTGGCCGGTGGCCTGCCCGTGCCCGCCTGGGCACAAGGCGCCAAGGTGCTGAACCTGGCGCTGTTCCCAGAGCCCAATGCGTTGATGATCGGCGCCGGCAGCACCGGTCCGGCGCAGATGGTGATGGGCAGCGTCTATGAATCGCTGCTGCGCTACGACGACAAGCTGAAGCCCCTGCCCAGCCTGGCCACCGAGTGGACGGTCAGCAAGGACGGCCTGGTCTACACCTTCAAGTTGAAGAAGGGCGTCAGCTGGCACGACGGCAAGCCCTTCACCGCCGACGACGTGGTGTTCAGCGCCGACAAGCTGATGCGCGCCTTCAACCCGCGCTTCCGCGTCGGTCTGCTGTCGGTGGCCAGCATCAAGGCACTCGACGCGCTGACGGTCGAGTTCCGCCTGAATTACCCCTACGCGGCCTTTCTGGGGCTGTTCGACATCAGTTCCTGCTCGATCGGCCCCAAGCACTTGCTCGAAGGGCAGGACCTGTCCAAGCCCCCCACCGGCACGCCGGTCGGCACCGGCCCCTTCAAGTTCAAGGAATGGGTGCGCGGCTCGCACATCCAACTGGTCAAGAACGACAAGTACCACGAGGCCGGCCAGCCCAGCATCGACAACGTCTATTGGCACATCATCCCCGACGGCGCTTCGCGCGCGGCGGCCTTCGAATCGGGCAAGGTCGACGTGCTGCCCGGTGGCACGGTGGAGTATTTCGACGTACCGCGCCTGGCCAAGTTGCCGGGCGTGTCGGTGACGCAGAAGGGCTACGAGAAGTTCGCGCCGCTGGCCAGCATCTGGATCAACCACCGCCAGCCGCTGCTGGCCGACCTGCGGGTGCGCCAGGCGCTGATGCATGCGATCGACCGGCAGGCACTCGCCCAGGTGGTCTGGCAGGGTTTCGCGACGCCTGCCGCCGGCCCGTTCAACCGCTACACGCCGTATTTCACCGACAAGGTCAGGCAGTACCCACGCGACGCGGCCAAGGCCAAGGCCCTGCTCGCAGCGGCCGGCTACAAGGGTGAGCCGGTGCGGCTGCAGGGCCTGCCCTTCGGCGAGACCTGGACGCGCATGGCCGAGATGGTCAAGCAGCAGCTCACGCTGTCCGGCTTCAACATCCAGCTCAACAGCAACGACATGGCCACGACCATGGCGCGCCAGGCCAACTGGGACTTCGACCTCGCCTTCACCTTTCTGTACCAGAGCGGTGACCCGGCACTGGGCGTGGCGCGCAACTACATCGGCAGCGAGATCCGCAAGGGCTCGCCCTTCAACAACGTGGGCGGCTACCAGAACGTCAAGGTCGATGCGCTGTTCGAGCGCGGTTCGCGCCAGATCCAGCCCACTGACCGCGCCGACACCTATGCCGAGGTGCAGCGCACGATGGTCGACGACGTGGCCGCGCTGTGGCTGCTGGACCTGGACTTTCCCACGGTCTACCGCAGCAGCAAGGTAGACAACCCCGTCAGCAGCGCCGTCGGCCTGAACGACAGCCTGGGCCGCGCTGCGGTCCGCTGAGCGTCGCCAGCGTCGACCCGGAGCACGCGCCGTGAACCCCTTGCGCTACACGCTGCGCCGCCTGATGCAGGGCGTGGCGGCCCTGCTGCTGATCGCGGTGATGAACTTCTTGCTGGTGCGCGCCGCGCCGGGCGACCCGGCGATGGTGATGGCCGGTGAGGCGGGCGCCACCGACGAGCAGTACCTGCAGCAACTGCGGGAGCGCTTCGACCTGGACAAGCCGCTGCCGCAGCAGTTGCTCACCTACCTGGGCCACCTGGTGCAGGGCGACCTGGGCCTGTCGTACCGCCAGCAACTGCCGGTACTCGACCTGATCGTCGAGCGCCTGCCCGCCACGCTGCTGCTCACCGGGGCGGCCTTCGTGCTGTCGCTGGCCTTCGGCGTCACCCTGGGCGTGTGGGCCAGCACCCGGGTGGGCACCTGGCAGGACAGCGCGATCAGCCTGTTCTCCACGCTGTTCTACGCCACGCCGCTGTACTGGTTGGCGCTGCTGGCCGTGCTGGTCTTCTCGATCTGGCTGCCCTGGCTGCCGGCCTTCGGCTACGAGACCGTGGGCGGCGGCTTCAGCGGCTGGCGCCGCGCGCTCGATATCGCCCACCACATGGTGCTGCCCACGCTGGTGCTGGCCACGTTCTTCATGGCGGTCTACGCCCGCATGACCCGCGCGGCCATGCTGGAGGCCGCCGGCCAGGATTTCGTCAAGACCGCCCGCGCCAAGGGCTTGCCCGCAGGCCGCATCCTGCGCGCCCATGTGCTGCGCAATGCGCTGCTGCCGGTGGTCACGCTGGCGGGCCTGCAGGCCGGCGCCATGGTGGGCGGCGCGGTGATCATCGAGACCGTCTTCGCCTGGCCGGGCATCGGCCGCCTGCTGTTCGACGCACTGGGCCAGCGCGACTACAGCCTGCTGCTGGGCACCTTCCTGGTCACGGCCGCGCTCGCGGTGCTGTTCAACGTCATCACCGACCTGGTCTACATCGTGGTCGATCCGCGGATCGAGTTGTCATGAATGCCGAATTTGTCCGTCGCTTCTGCCGCAACCGCGGCGCGGTCATCGGCCTGGTCCTGCTGGTGACTGTGGCCATCGTCGCGCTGGGCGCGCCCTGGCTGGCCGGCAACGACCCCTGGGCAATGCTGGCACAACCCTTTCTGGCGCCCGGCACGGCGTCGGGCCCCTGGCTGGGCACCGACGCGCTGGGCCGCGACGTGGCCGCCGGGCTGATCCACGGCGCCCGGGTGTCGCTGCTGATCGGCGTGGTGGCAACAGTGGTGTCGCTGGCGATGGGGGTGACGGTGGGCGCCCTGGCCGGCTACCACGGGGGTTGGGTGGATTCGGCGCTGATGCGCTTCACCGAACTGTTCCAGGCCGTGCCGGGCTTCGCGCTGGCGGTGGTGGTGGTGGCGATCTTCCAGCCGTCCGTGTACTCGATCGTCGGCGCCATCGCGGTGATCAGCTGGCCGCCCGTGGCGCGGCTGGTGCGCAGTGAATTTCTCAGCCTGCGCCAGCGTGAATTCGTGCAGGCTGCGCTGCTGGCCGGGCAATCCAGCCGCAAGATCATCTTCACGCAGATCCTGCCGAATGCCTTGTCGCCCATCATCGTGATGGGCTCGCTGATGATCGCCAGCGCCATCCTGCTCGAATCGGGCCTCAGCTTCCTGGGCCTGGGCGATCCCAACCTGATGAGCTGGGGCTATATGGTGGGCGCCGCGCGCACGGCCCTGCGCCAAGCCTGGTGGATCGCCGTGTTTCCGGGCCTGGCGATCGCACTGACGGTGCTGGCGCTGAACCTGGTGGGCGAGGGGCTGAACGATGGCCTGAACACGCGGCTGGATGGGAGACCCCGATGAACCACGCTCACTCTCTCGCTCATGCATCCGGCGCACCGGTGCTGCGCATCGAAGGCCTGGCCATCCGTTTGCCCGCCGGTGCCGACCGCCCCTTGGCGGTCCAGGGCGTCGACCTGGAGGTGGCTGCCGGCCAGACGCTGTGCGTGGTCGGTGAGTCGGGCTCGGGCAAGTCGATGATTGCCAACGCGGTGATGGGCCTGCTGCCCAAGCCCCATGTGGCTGCGGTCGCCGGTCGGATCCTGTTCGAAGGCCGCGACCTGCTGCCCCTGTCCGAGGACGAGTTACGCGCCGTGCGAGGCCAGCGCATCGGCATGATCTTCCAGGAGCCGATGACCTCGCTGAACCCGGTGATGAAGATCGGCGAGCAGATCGGCGAGGTGCTCGATGCCCACCGAGCGTTGCCGCGCGCCGAGCGCCGCGCCCGGATCCTGTCGGCGCTGCGCGATGTCGGCCTGCCCGACCCCGAGCGCCTGATCGACGCTTACCCGTTTCGCCTGTCGGGCGGCCAGCGCCAGCGGGTGATGATCGCCGCTGCCCTGGTGCTGGAGCCCACGCTGCTGATCGCCGACGAACCGACCACCGCGCTGGACGTCACCACCCAGGCGCAGATCCTGGCGCTGATGCGCGAGCTGCAGCACCGCAAGGGCATGGCGCTGCTGTTCATCACCCATGACTTCGGCGTGGTGGCTGAGATCGCCGACCAGGTGGCGGTGATGCAGTTCGGCCGGGTGGTCGAGCGCGGCCCGGCGCGGCAGGTGCTGCGCGACCCGCAGCACGACTACACCCGGCGGCTGATCGCGGCGATTCCGCACGGCCGGCCCGGGGCAACGGCCACCGCAGCCCACCGCGAGCCGCTGCTGGTGGTCGACCAGTTGTGCAAGACCTACCGCAGCGGCGGTGGCCTGTGGACGCAGCCCCGCGAAGTGGCCGCCGCACGCAACATCGACTTCACGCTGGCGGCCGGCGAAACGCTCGGGCTGGTGGGTGAATCGGGCTCGGGCAAGTCCACCGTCGGCCGGCTGCTCACCGGGCTGATCCCGGCCGACAGCGGGCATCTCACCTTTGCCGGCCAGCCCCTGGCGGCCGACGTGCGGCAACGCGCCCTGGCCGTACGCGGCCAGATCCAGTTGGTGTTCCAGGATCCCTATGCCTCGTTGAACCCCCGCCACACCGTCGGCGCCGCCATCGCCGCCGGGCCGGTCGAGCAAGGTATGTCGCGAGACGCCGTCACCGCGTTGGTGGCCACCTTGCTGCAGCAGGTCGGCCTGAGCGCCGATGCGGCCAACCGCTACCCGCACGAGTTCTCGGGCGGTCAGCGTCAGCGCATCGCCATCGCGCGCGCGCTGGCCATGCGCCCGCGCCTGCTGGTGGCCGACGAGCCGGTGTCAGCGCTCGATGTCTCGGTGCAGGCCCAGGTGCTGGCGCTGTTTGCCGCGGTGCGGCGCGAGTTCTCGCTGAGCATGGTCTTCATCACCCACGACCTGCGCGTGGCCGCGCAGATGTGCGACCGTGTCGCGGTGATGCGGCGGGGCGAGATCGTCGAGATCGGTGAGGCAGCGCAGGTGCTGCACGACCCGCACCACGAATACACCCAAGCGCTGGTCGCCGCTGCGCCGCAGGTGCACACCGCGCTGGCGCCGGCCTGAGGCTGCCGCGCCTGCACCGCCCCCATTGCTTACTGGAGATATCGAATGAGCCATGAACTCTGGCGCCTGAGCGCTGTTGAACTCGCGTTGCGCATCCGCCAGCGCGAACTGTCCTGCACCGAGGTCACCGCGT
>JANNZD010000351.1:0-1518 GCA_031410435.1 Betaproteobacteria bacterium
CTGGCCCAAGGCGGCGTGGGCAAGCGCATCGTCGAGTTTGCGCGGGTGCTGTTCGGCTGGTTGCCGGGCGGCCTGGGTGTGGTCACGGTGGTCAGTTGCACGCTGTTCGGCGGGGTTTCGGGCTCTGCCATCGCCGACACCGCGGCCATCGGCTCGCTGGTGATCCCGGCCATGGTGGCGCGGGGTTATTCGCGCGGCTTTGCTGCGGCTTTGCTGGCCGTGGCGGGCACCATCGCGCTTCTGATGCCCTTGTCCATTCCCTTCCTGATCTATGCCTTCATCTCCGGGGTGTCGATGCGCACGCTGTCGATGGCCCGCCTGCTGCCGGCCCTGGCCTCGGCGCTGGCGCTGATCGCGGTCTGCATGTGGCATGGCAGACGCAGCGGCTGCGACAACGGCGACGAGCGCTCGACGCCGGCCCAGATCTGGGCCGCCACCCGTGACGCCGGCCCGGCGCTGCTGATGCCGGTGATCATCATCGGGGGCATCTGGACGGGGCTGTTCACGCCCAGTGAGTCAGCCGCCATCGCGGTGGTCTACGGCCTGGGGGTGTCGCTGTTCTATTACAAGGACCTGCGCTGGCAGCGCATCCCGCAGTTGCTGCTCAACGCCTTCATGACCAGTGCCACGGTGATGCTGGTGATCGGTGCCACCGGCGCGATGGCCTGGCTGATCACGGTCGAGCAGGTGGCCGTGCAGATGGCGGCCTGGATCCAGGTGGTGGCCACCGAGCCCTGGATGTTCCTGCTGCTGTTCAATGTCTGCCTGCTCTTGCTGGGCATCTTCATCGAGCCGCTGCCGGCCATGCTGCTGTCGGCGCCGCTTTTCTTGCCGCTGGCCAAGCACTTCAACATGGACATGGTGCACATCGGCGTGGTGATGACGGCCAATCTGGCCATCGCGCTGTACACGCCGCCGGTCGGCGGCACCTTGTTCGTGGCCGCCAAGCTGGCGCGCGCCGGCATTGGCGAGATCACCCGCCACCTGTGGCCCTTGATGGCGGCCACCGGTGCGGTGGTCTTGCTGGTCACCTATGTGCCGGCGCTGTCGACCTGGCTGCCGCGCTTCATCCAGAGCCATTGATCATGCAAGCCCTGGTGGTGGAATTCCGCATCGAGGCAGCGCACATCGATGCCTTTGCCCAGGCCATCGCCGAGAACGCCGGCTTGTCGCTCGATGAGCCCGGCTGCCGGCAGTTCGATGTGTGTCGCGACCCGGCCGATCCGGCGCTGTTCTTTCTCTATGAGCTCTACGACGACCAGGCCGCCATCGAGGCGCACTTGCAGACCGCCCACTTTTTGCAGATGAGTGCGCTCACGGCGAACTGGGTGGTGGGCAAGACGGTCCGGTGTTTCATCCGCTTGCCGGGCTGACCCGGCCTCTGCGAGAGTCGAACAGAGGGTTTTTACCAATATTTAAAACTAACCAGTTCGTACATTATTCGGCTCACGCAGACCTTGACCTGCGCTGGAGCCCTTCAATGTCCGTCTGGATCGACCGTTACTGCCGCCTGCTGGA
>JANNZD010000352.1:0-2211 GCA_031410435.1 Betaproteobacteria bacterium
GTCCTTGGGCTGCAGCTCCCAGTGGTGGTTGTGGTAGCCCAGGGCCACGCCGGCATCGGCGCAGCGCAGGGCCAGCTGGCCCAGCTCCTGCCCCAGCGCCAGCCAGTAGGCGGCGTCGCTGTCGCGCTCGGCCGGGGGCACCGCGGGCATGAAGAGCTGCTTGAAGCCCAGGGTCCTGCAGGCCGCCAGCGTGGCTGGCAGGCGCTCGCGCAGCGCGGCCATCGAGACATGGCTGGACGAGACCTGCAGCCCGCGGGCATCCAGCGCGGCCCGGGTGGCTGGGGCAGCGTCGAGCTGGGCGCCGATCAGCTCGACATGGCGGTAGCCGGCGGCGGCCAGGCAGTCGAGCTGGGCGTCCAGGCCGTCGAGCATGCGCAGGCTGTAGATCTGGATCGAAAGGGGCAAGAAAGGGGCAGTCATCACAGGGCCAGGTTGGGAGGCGCAGCGGGTGCGCGGACAGGGGCGGCGCGGCGCGCCCCCCGGGGGCGGATCAGGCGCTGATGCGGCGCTCGGTGGCCGGATCGAACAGGCAGGCGGCCGCGACATCGACCACCATCCACAGCCGCGCGCCGGCCTGACGCACCCGCTTGGGCGGCAGGCGCAGCGCGGCGCGGCGGCCGTTGATGTCGGCAAAGCCGAAGGTGTCGGCGCCGGTGGGCTCGAGCAGCGCGATCTCCACCTCGAAGGCGCCGGCCTCGCCGGGCTGGGCCTCGCGCAGGTGTTCGGGGCGCAGGCCCAGCAGCAGGTCGCGGCCGGGCGCCGGGCTGTCGATGCCGGGCCGCGGCGGGCCCTGGCGCGCCACCGGCACCCAGGCCGCACCGCAGGCGGTGCGCAGCTCGGCCAGCCACTGCCCGCCATCGGCGCGCAGCTGCACCGGCAGCAGGTTCATGGTCGGCGAGCCGATGAAGGCCGCCACGTACAGGTTCTCGGGCCGCTCGTAGACGTCCTCGGGCGTGCCCAGCTGCTGCACCCGGCCGTCCTTCATCACTGCGATGCGGTCGCCCAGGGTCATGGCCTCGACCTGGTCGTGGGTGACATAGACGATGGTGCTTTTCAGGCGCTGGTGCAGGGCCTTGATCTCGGCGCGCATCTCCACCCGCAGCTTGGCGTCCAGGTTGGACAACGGCTCGTCGAACAGGAACACCGCCGGGTCGCGCGCCAGGGCCCGGCCCATGGCCACGCGCTGGCGCTGGCCGCCCGACAGCTGGGCCGGCCGGCGCTCGAGCAGGGCCTCCATCTGCAGGGTCTTGGCCACCCGCGCCACCACTGTGTCGCGTTCGGCCTTGGGCACCTTGCGCATCTCCAGCGCAAACTCGATGTTCTGGCGCACCGTCATGCTGGGGTAGAGCGCGTAACTCTGAAACACCATCGCGATGTCGCGGTCCTTCGGGCCCAGGTGGTTGACCACCTGGCCGGCGATGGCGATCTCGCCGTCGCTGGTGCTGTCCAGGCCGGCGATCATCGACAGCAGGGTCGACTTGCCGCAGCCCGAGGGCCCGACCAGGATCAGGAACTCGCCGTCGGCCACCTCGATGTCGATGCCATGCAGCACCTCCACCGGGCCGAAGCGCTTGCGCACATTGCGGATGCTCAGACTGGCCATATCAGTTGCTCCAACACACTTCGCCAGGCCCGGTACACATCGGCACGGCTTGACCAAGCGGACGCCGCGGATCCGGCTCTGCCGGGCCGCTGGGGTCGCCCCCCTGGGGGGATGCGTCGAAGGCGCTGCAGCGGGGGGTCATTTCATCCCTTGACGGCGCCGGCCGTGAGCCCGCGCACAAAGTATTTGCCGGCCGCGATGTAGAGCAGCAGGGTGGGCAGGCCGGCGATCAGCGCCGCGGCCATATAGGTGTTGTGGTGAGGCACGTCTTCCTGCACATTGGTCAGGTTGTTCAGGCCGACGGTGACCAGTTGCTGGTCGCTCGGCGCCAGCACCAGGGCGAAGAGAAAGTCGTTCCAGATCGCGGTGAACTGCATGATCGACACCACCACCAGGATCGGTTGCGCGGTGGGCAGCACGATGCGCCGGAAGATCATCCACAGGCCGGCACCGTCGATGCGCGCGGCCTTGATCAGCTCACCGGGGAAGCCGACGAAATAGTTGCGGAAGTACAGCGACACCGGCACGCTGTAGACGGTGTGCACCACCACCAGGCCGAACAGCGAGTCCGACAGGTGCAGCCGGGCGAAGATCACCGACAGCGGAAA
>JANNZD010000353.1:0-6160 GCA_031410435.1 Betaproteobacteria bacterium
CGGGTGGGCGTGCCCATCGTCGACATGTTCACCGGCATGTATGCCACGGTGGCCATCCTGGCCGCGCTGCGCCACCGCGATGTGACCGGCCAGGGCCAGCACCTGGATGTGTCGCTGATGGGCGCGGTGATGACGATGTGCGGCGGCCACCTGAGCAGCTACATGATCAGCGGCAAGATGCCGGCGCGAACCGGCAATGTCTCGCCCACCATCATGCCGTATGGCGTCTTCCCCTGCGCCGACGGCCCGATGATCGTGGCCAGCGCCAACCAGGGCCAGTTCAAGGCCTTCTGCAAGGTGCTGGGCCATCCCGATTGGGTGGACGACCCGCGTTTCGTCACCAATGGGGCCCGGCTGCAGCACCAGGAGGTGCTGAACCAGCTTTTTTCAGCCGTCACGGTGCAGCGCACGCGGGCTGAATGGGACACCTTGCTGCAGGCGGCCGGTGTGCCGTCCGGCCCGATCAACGACTTTGGCCAGGCCCTGGCCCACCCCCAGGTGCAGCACCTGGGCACCCGCATCGGGCTGCCGCATCCGCTGGGGGTCGAAGCCCCGGGCATTGCCAGCCCGATGCGCTTTTCCAAGTCGCCGGTCAGCTACCGGCGCCCGCCGCCCCTGCTGGGCCAGCACACGCGCGAGGTGTTGGGCGAACTGGGGCTGGACGCGACGGCGATCGCGGCCTTGGCCGAAGCCGGTGTGATCGGCCTTTGAGCCGGCGGCCGGCTGGCGCCAAGGCCGGGCCGCGAAGCCGTTCAAAATGGTGTCCCTTTCACCGAAGCCCCAGCCCATGCATGACCTGACCCTTGAGCAAGCCCAGGCGCTGATGCAAAGCGCCATGACCCAGGCCCTGCAAGACCATGGCCGGCCGATCTGCGTGGCGGTCTGCGATGACCGGGGCTGCCTGCTGGCCTTTGCGCGGATGGCCGGTGCGCCGGTGCGCAGCGTGCGCATCGCGCAGGGCAAGGCCTATTCAAGTGCGCGCATGGGCGTGAGCACGGCGGCTCTGCTGGCCCGCTTGCACCGCGAGCAGATCGAGGTGGGCTATTTCTGCGACCCGGACATCACCGCGCTGCCGGGTGGGTCGCCTCTGAAGGACGCGCAGGGCCGCTTGCTCGGGGCCATCGGTATCAGCGGCCTTACTTCGGCCGAAGACCAGGCGATCACCGACAGCGTCGCCGCAGCACTGCTGGCAGCCTGGCCGCCAGCCGCTGCCAACCCGCGCTGAGCGCCAGCGGCGCGGGGCCGGGCTCAGGTGTCGGCCTTCACATGGCCTTCGATCACCACCTTGCGCCACTGCGCGATCTCGCTCTTGATGAACTCGGCGAAACGCTCGCGCGTGCCGCCGCCGTCCTCGGCGCCGTAGTTGTCCAGGCTGGCCTGCACATCGGGCAGGGCCAGCACCTTGTTCACATCCTCGTTCATGCGCTGGGCCATGGCCGCCGGCAGCTTGCCCGGGCCGGCCAGGCCATACCAGGTGGTGGCTTCGAACCCGGGGTAGCCCAGCTCGGCCATGGTCGGCACCTGGGGGTAGCTCTTGGCACGCCGGGCCCGCGTCTGCGCGATGGCCATCAGGCGGCCGCCCTTCACATGCGGCGTGGCGGCGGTCATGGTCTCGAAGGCGTAGTTGATCTGGCCGCCAATCAGGTCGGTGATCAGCGGCGCGCTGCCCTTGTAGGGCACATGGATGGCGCTGACGCCGGTGCGCTGCTTGAACAGTTCCAGGGCCAGGTGCTGGGCCGAGCCCGAGCCTGCCGAGCCGAAGCTGACCTCGCCCGGCCTGGCCTTGCACAGGGCCACGATGTCCTGTACGGTCTTGGCCGCCTGCGACGGGTTGCACACCAGCAGGTTGGGCGTGACACCCACCAGCGCGATGGGCGTGAAATCAGCCACCGGGTCGTATCTCAGCTTGGGCTGCAGGCTGGGCGCCAGCGCATGGCTGTTGATGTGCGCCATCATCAGCGTGGTGCCGTCGGGTGGCTGGGTGGCGGTGTAGTCGGCGGCCAGCACGCCGGCCACGCCGGCCTTGGTTTCGACGATCACCTGCTGGCCCCACATCTGGGTCAGCTTGGCGGCGAGGATGCGTGCCAGGGCGTCGGTGCCGCCGCCCGGCGGAAAGCCGACGATGATGCGGATCGGGCCGGCAGGCAGGTTCTGCGCGCGCAGCGCCGGCAGGGCCAGGGTCAATGCGGCGCCGGCCGAGGCCTGGATCCAGGTGCGTCTTTGCATGCGTCGATCTCCGTGAAGGTGCAGGGGCTCAGGCCACAGCCTGCGGCGGGGTGGGTGCCAGGTGCGCGGCAAAGTGGTCCATCGCCGCCAGCACCCCGCTGCCGGCCATGGCCACGCCGGCAAGCCGCAGGCCCATCTCCACGCCCGACAGCGCGGCCATCAGGGTCAGGTCATTGCAGTCACCCAGGTGGCCGATGCGGAACATGCGGCCGCGCACCTTGCCCAGGCCGGTGCCCAGCGACAGGTCGAAGCGCTCGTGGACCAGGCGGCGCAAGGCGTCCGCATCCAGCCCCGACGGCGTGATCACCCCGGTGAGCACTGGCGAGAACAATGCCGGGTCGTCGCACTGGATCGGCAGGCCCCAGGCGCGCACGGCTGCCCGCACCCCTTCGGCCCAGCGCTGGTGGCGCGCAAACACGGCCGGCAGGCCGGCTTCCAGCAGCATGTCCAGCGCCTCGCTCAGGCCATAGAGCAGGTTGGTGTTGGGGGTGTAGGGCCAGTAGCCGCCCTGGTTCATTTCGATGATCTCGTCCCAGGCCCAGAAGGCGCGGGGCAGCCGGGCCTGCTTGCTGGCTTCCAGCGCCTTGGCGCTGACCGCGTTGAAACTGATGCCGGGTGGCAGCATCAGCCCCTTCTGCGACCCGCTGACCGACACATCCACGCCCCATTCGTCATGCCGGTAGTCGACACAGGCCAGGCCCGAGATGGTGTCGACCAGCAGCAGGGCCGGGTGGGCAGCGGCGTCGATGGCGCGGCGCACGGCCGGGATGTCGCTGGTGACGCCGGTGGACGTCTCGTTGTGCACCACGCACACCGCCTTGATCGCGTGGCCGGTGTCGGCGCGCAAGCGCTGCTCTATCAAACCGGCGTCGATACCCCGGCGCCAGGCCAGCGGCAGACCGGTGGCCTCGCACATGCCGGGCAGGCCCAGGAATGCCGGCTTCAAGCCCAGCCGCAGCGCCATCTTCTGCCACAGCGTGGCGAAGTGGCCGGTCTCGAACATCAGCAGCTCATCGCCGGGGCTCATCGTGTTGGTCAGTGCGGCCTCCCAGGCGCCGGTGCCCGAGGCCGGGTAGACCACCACCGCCTGGCGGGTCTTGAAGACCTGCTGCAGACCGCTGATGACCCGCTTGCCCAGCTGGGCGAACTCGGGCCCGCGGTGGTCGATGGTGGGCAGGCTCATCGCCCGCAGGATGCGGTCAGGCACCGGGCTGGGCCCAGGGATCTGCAGAAAGTGGCGGCCGCTGGGATGCAGGTCGAGCGGGATCATGGTGGCATGGCCTGGGTGCGAGAGGTCGGAAAAGTTTTGCATACAAAATTCATTTGTCAATCCAAACTGGCGCGATATTGCCCATAATCCTTTCGGTTTTGTATGCACTTCAGGGGTGTCCACCGTGGCCGAGATCATCTCCATCCCCCGCCAGGGGCTGCACCAGGCCGTGGCTGCACGCCTGCGCCAGTGCATCGTCGAGGGCCAGATCGCACCCGGCGCCAAGCTCAATGAGCGTGCTTTGAGCGAGCGGCTGCAGGTCTCGCGCACGCCGCTGCGCGAAGCCATCAAGATGCTGGCGGCCGAGGGCCTGGTGGAGCTGCTGCCCAACCGCGGTGCGGTAGCGGCCAGCCTGGGCGAGCAGGATGTGGCCGATGCCTTCGAGTTCATCGCTGGGCTGGAGGGCCAGTCCGGCGAGCTGGCGGCACAGCGCATTACCGATGCCGAGCGGGCCGAGATCCGGGCCCTGCATTACGAGATGCTGGCCGCCTACACCCGGCGCGACCTGCCCACCTACTACCGGCTGAATGCGCTGATCCATGCCCAGATCAATGCCGCTGCGCGCAACCCAGTGCTTACCCAGACCTGGCGCAATGTCAACGCGCGGCTGCAGGCGCTGCGCTTCCGCTCCAACTTTGACGAAGCCAAGTGGCAGCGTGCGGTGCAGCAGCACCAGCGCATGGTCGAGTTGCTGGACGCGCGTGAAGCCGCGGCCTTGCGCGCGCTGCTGGTGGAGCATCTGGAGAACAAGCGCGATGCCGTGCTGGAGCTGATGCGCAGCGGCACAGGCCTGCAGGCAGCCGGCGCATGATCGATACCCTGCAACGCCGCCTGCGCGCCGAGACCCAGGCCGAGCTGATGTTCGACGCCGCGTCGCGCGGCCGCTATGCCACCGACGCCTCGATCTACCAGCAGATGCCGGTCGGCGTGCTGGTGCCCCGCACCCCTGAGGACGTGGCCACCGCGCTGGCCATCGCCCGCGATCTGCGGGTGCCGGTGTTGCCGCGCGGGGCCGGCACCTCGCAATGCGGGCAGACCACCGGGGTCGCCCTGGTCATCGATTTCAGCAAACACCTGCGCCGCCTGCTCGCCTTCGACTCCGACGCGATGCGCGCCGAGGTCGAGCCCGGCATGGTGCTCGACCACCTGAACGCCGCACTCAAGCCGCACGGTCTGTGGTACCCGGTGGATGTGTCGACCAGCGCCCAGGCCACGCTGGGCGGGATGGCGGGCAACAACGCCTGCGGCAGCCGCAGCATCGCCTACGGCAATATGGTGCACAACGTGGCCGGCATCAGCGCCTGGCTGGCCGATGGCAGCCTGCTGGATTTCGGGCCAGTGGCCGGCCTGGGCTGGCGCGAACGCGGCATCGCCGATTTCGTGCGCGGCCTGGCCGTGCAGCAAAGCGACGAGATCGCCGCCCATTGGCCGCGCGTGCTGCGGCGGGTGGGCGGCTACAACCTCGACATCTTCGATCCGCGCAGCGAACGGCCCTACACCCAGGACGGCAGCGTCAACCTAGCCCACCTGCTGGTGGGGGCCGAAGGCACGCTGGCGCTGACCCGCTCGCTCACGCTCAAGCTGCAGCCGCTGCCGCGGGCCAAGGTGCTGGGCGTGGTCAACTTCGAGAGCTTTCACCGGGCGATGGATTCGGCCCAGCACATCGTCCGGCTCGGCCCGAGCGCGGTAGAGCTGGTCGACCGCACGATGATCGAGCTGAGCCGGGCCAATCCGGCTTTCCGGCCGGTGATCGAGACCGCGCTGATCGGTGCGCCGGCGGCCATCCTGCTGGTGGAATTCAGCGGCGATGACCACCTGGCCCTGTTGCGCCGGCTGGATGCGCTGGTCGAGCTGATGGGCGACATCGGCCTGCCCGGCAGCGTGGTACGCATGCCACTCGAGGCGCCGCAAAAGGCCCTCTGGGAGGTGCGCAAGGCCGGCCTGAACATCATGATGAGCCTGAAGGGTGACGGCAAGCCGGTGAGCTTCATCGAGGATTGCGCGGTGCCGCTGGCGCATCTGGCTGAGTACACCGACGCGCTGACCCAGGTCTTCAGCCGGCATGGCAGCCGCGGCACCTGGTATGCGCATGCGTCGGTGGGCACCCTGCATGTGCGGCCCATCCTCGACATGCGCCGCGGTGGCGCCGCCAAGATGCGCGCCATCGCCGAAGAAGCCAGCGCCCTGGTGCGCAAGTTCAAGGGCGCCTACAGCGGTGAACATGGCGACGGGCTGTGCCGTGGCGAGTGGATCGAATGGCAGTTCGGGCCCCGGCTGAACCAGGCCTTCCGGGCGATCAAGGACCACCTCGATCCGGCCCACCTGCTCAACCCCGGCAAGATCATCGACCCGCCCAAGATGGACGACGCCGCATTGTTCCGCTTTGCGCCGGCTTACCGGGTGATCCCCATGAAGCCGGTATTCGACTGGTCGGCCTGGGATGTGCAGAACGACCCGGTCACCGAGCAGACCAGCCCACCCGGCAGCGGCGGCGACGCCAGCGGCGGGCTGGCCAAGGCGGTGGAGATGTGCAACAACAACGGCCATTGCCGCAAGTTCGACGCCGGCACCATGTGCCCGAGCTACCGTGTCACGCGCGATGAGCAGCACCTGACGCGCGGCCGCGCCAACACCTTGCGGCTGGCCTTGTCGGGCCAGATCGCT
>JANNZD010000354.1:0-17668 GCA_031410435.1 Betaproteobacteria bacterium
GGTGCCGTGCTGCTGCAGCAGCCACTTCTTGGCTACCGCGCCGGCGGCCACCGTGGGGGCGGTCAAGCGGGCCGACGAGCGGCCGCCGCCGCGCGGATCGCGCAGGCCGTATTTGCGCCAGTAGGTGTAGTCGGCATGGCCCGGGCGGAAGGTGTCGAGGATGTTGCCGTAGTCCTTGCTGCGCTGGTCGGTGTTGCGGATCAGCAGGCAGATCGGCGTGCCGGTGCTCAGGCCCTCGAAGACACCCGACAGGATCTCCACCGTGTCGGCCTCGTTGCGCTGGGTCACGTGGCGGCTGGTGCCGGGCCGGCGCCGGTCGAGCTCGGGCTGGATGTCGTCCACCGACAGGGCCAGGCCGGGCGGGCAACCGTCGATCACGCAGCCGATGGCCGGCCCATGGCTCTCGCCAAAGTTGGTGACCCGAAACAGTTCGCCAAAAGTGCTACCCGACATGTCAATCCAGTGAAAGTGACAAAAAGAGGCCCGGCGACGCGAGCCGCCGGGCCTCCAGGATTGTCGCTGCAGGCGCCCCGCCCGGGCGCGCACGCCGGATCAGGCCTTGGGCGCGTCGCTGCCGGTTTCTTCGACCGGCCAATCGCGGATGTAGGCCTTAAGCATCCGGTTCTCGAAATCCTGACCGTCCACCACGGCCTTGGCCACATCGTAGAACGACACCACGCCCATCAGCGTCTTGCCGTCCAGCACCGGCATGTAGCGGGCGTGGCGCACCAGCATCATGCGACGCACCTCGTCGATCTCGGTCTCGGGGCCGCAGGTCAGCGGGGCGGCGTCCATCACGGTGCGCACCGTCAAGGTGCCCACCGACCCGCCATTGCCCACGATCGCGGCGATCACCTCGCGGAAGGTGAGCATGCCGATCAGGTCGCCATAGGACATCACCACCAGCGAGCCGATGTCGTGGTCGGCCATGGTCTGCACCGCCACGGACAGGGCCTGTTCAGGGGCGCAGGTAAACAAGGTGCTGCCTTTGACACGAAGGATGTCGCTGACTTTCATGGCTAGGGTTCTCCTGGAGTCCTGGGGGTTCGGGGCCGGCCAGGCGGGCGCCTGGCATTGCGCGGGTGGATGAAAAAACATAGCACACTATCCGTCACTGCAACCACCCAAGTGACGCCTTCATCATGCCTGGCTACAGCGATCCCGGCTTCGACACCTTGGCGCTGCATGCCGGCGCCAGCCCCGACCCCAGCACCGGCGCCCGCGCCACGCCTATCCACCTGAGCACGTCTTTCGTATTCCAGAGCAGCGAGCATGCGGCATCGCTGTTCAATATGGAGCGCTCGGGCCATGTCTACAGCCGCATCAGCAACCCCACCACCGCAGTGCTGGAAGAGCGCATTGCCGCACTCGAAGGCGGCATCGGCGCGATCGCCACCGCCAGCGGCCAGGCCGCGCTGCACCTGGCCATCGCCACGCTGGCCGGCAGCGGCCACCACATCGTGGCCAGCAGCGCGCTCTACGGCGGATCGCACAACCTGCTGGACTACACCTTGCGCCGTTTCGGCATCCAGACCACCTTTGTCGCGCCGGGCGACCTCGACGCCTGGCGCGGGGCGATCCGGCCCGAGACCCGGCTGCTCTTTGGCGAGACCCTGGGCAACCCGGGCCTGGACGTGCTGGACATCCCGCGCATCAGCGCCATCGCCCATGCGGCACATCTGCCCTTGCTGGTGGACAGCACCTTCACCCCGCCCTGGCTGCTCAAGCCCTTCGACCATGGCGCCGACCTGATCTTCCATTCGGCCACCAAGTTCCTGTCGGGCCATGGCACGGTGGTGGGCGGGCTGCTGGTCGACAGCGGCCAGTTCGACTGGGACGCGGCCTTTGCCGCGAGCGGCCGCTTCCAGGAGTTGTGCCAGCCCTACGACGGCTTCCACGGCATGGTGTTCAGCGAGGAGAGCACGGTCGGCGCCTTCCTGCTGCGGGCGCGGCGCGAGGGCCTGCGGGATTTTGGCGCCTGCATGAGCCCGCACACCGCCTGGCTGGTGCTGCAGGGCATCGAGACCCTGCCGCTGCGCATGGCCCGGCATGTCGACAACACCCGCAAGGTGGTGCAGATGCTGGCCGCGCACCCGATGGTGGCCCGGGTCGGCTATCCCGAGATCGAATCCCACCCCAGCCATGCACTGGCACGGGCGCTGCTGCCCCGCGGCTGCGGCGCGGTATTCAGCTTCGACCTGCGGGGCACGCGCGCGCAGGGCGTGGCCTTCATCGAAGCCTTGAAGATCTTCTCGCACCTGGCCAATGTCGGCGACTGTCGCTCGCTGGTGATCCACCCGGCCTCGACCACCCATTTCCGCATGGACGACGCGGCGCTGGCCCGAGCCGGCATCGGCCCCGGCACGATCCGCCTGTCGATCGGCCTGGAGGACGCCGACGACCTGATCGACGACCTCAAACGCGCCTTGAAGCTGGCTGAAAAAACCGGCGCAGCGGCCCAGCCCGGCACAGGGAGGCCGGCATGAACGTCGAGCTGACCGGCCGCGCCGGCGCGCAGGCCGCCTATGCCTACACCGGCGGCAAGCCGCTGGACCCGGCCCTGCCCTGTGTGGTCTTCGTGCACGGCGCGCTGCATGACCACAGCGTCTGGACCCTGCTGGCGCGTTGGTGCGCCCACCACGGCCATGCGGTGCTGGCACCGGACCTGCCCGGCCATGGGCGCAGCGCCGGCCCGGTGCTGGCCAGCGTGCAAGACCTGGGCCGCTGGCTGCTGGCCCTGCTGGACGCGGCCGGCATCGCCGCCGATCGGCCGGTCACGCTGGTGGGCCACAGCATGGGCTCGTTGATCGCCCTGGAAGCGGCAGTCCAGGCACCGGCGCGCGTCGGTCGTCTGGTGATGGTGGGCAGCACCTACCCGATGAAGGTTGCCGACGCGCTGCTGGCCAGCGCCGCCAGCGCGCCGCTGCAGGCCATCGACATGGTCAATGCCTTCTCGATCTCCACCCTGGCGGCCAAGCCGTCTTACCCGGGCCCGGGCAGCTGGCTGCACGGCGCCAACCGGGCCCTGATGCGGCGCACCCTGGCCGGCCGTCATGCCACCGGCTGCGCGGTCAATCTGTTCCACCATGACTTCAGCCTGTGCAATGACTACGACGCCGGCCTGCAGGCAGCGGCCAGGGTCAGCGCCGATGTCACCTTGGTGTTGGGGCGGCATGACCAGATGACCCCGCCGCGCACTGCAGACGCGCTGGCCAGCGCCCTGCGGGCCCGGGTGGTCAGCCTGGACGCCGGCCACAGCCTGGCCGCCGAGGCGCCCGAGGGCCTGCTGGACGCCCTGCGCAGCGCACTCGCGCGATGAGCGCCGGCCTGGCGCGCCAGGGCCCTGCGGCACAATCCGGGCCACCATGAGCCTGGTTTTTCCGCACACCTTCATCCCCTGGTTTCGGGCCGTCGCGCCCTATATCCACGCCTACCGCGGCAAGACCTTCGTGGTGGCGGTGGCCGGTGAGCTGATTGCTGCCGGCAAGCTCAGCGCGCTGGCCCAGGACCTGGCCATCCTGCACGCCATGGGCATCAAGCTGGTGCTGGTGCATGGCTTCCGGCCCCAGGTCAATGAGCAACTCGCCGCCAAAGGCCATGCCTCGCGCTACAGCCACGGCATCCGCATCACCGACGCGGTCACCCTCGATTGCGCCCAGGAGGCCGCCGGCCAATTGCGCTTCGAGATCGAGGCGGCCTTCTCGCAAGGTTTGCCCAATACCCCAATGGCAAATGCCACCGTGCGCGTCGTCTCGGGCAATTTCCTGACGGCGCGACCGGTCGGCATCGTCGACGGCGTTGATTTCATGCATTCCGGCGTGGTACGCCGGGTCGATGGTGCGGCGATGCGCCGCGCCATCGATATCGGTGCGCTGCTGCTGCTCAGCCCGTTCGGATTTTCACCCACTGGCGAGGCCTTCAATCTGCAAATGGAGGAGGTCGCCACCGCCAGCGCCATCGCCCTGCAGGCCGACAAATTGCTGTTCATCACCGAGATACCTGGCATCCCGGAAGACCTGGCCCAGCCCGACAGCCCGATCGACACCGAACTGGCGCTGGCCGACGCGCGCCGCCTGCTGGCCACCCTGGCGGCGCCGGTGCGGCCCACCGACCCGGCGTTTTACCTGCGCCACTGCGTGCGCGCCTGCGAGGGCGGGGTTGAACGCTCACATATCCTGCCATTTTCAGTGGACGGCGCGATACTGCAGGAGATCTTCACCCACGACGGCATCGGTACGATGGTGGTGGATGAAAAACTCGAAAGCCTGCGCGAAGCCAGCGCCGATGACGTCGGCGGCATATTGCAACTGATCGAACCCTTCGAGCGCGACGGCACCCTGGTGCGCCGTGAGCGCACCGAGATCGAACGTGACATCAGCAACTACAGCGTCATCGCGCATGACGGCGTGATATTCGGCTGTGCTGCGCTCTACCCCTACCCCGAAGCGCGCACCGGCGAAATGGCCGCGCTGACCATATCGCCCCAGGTGCAAGGCCAGGGCGACGGCGAGCGCATCCTCAAGCGGGTCGAGCAAAGGGCCAAGGCCCAGGGCCTGGACAGCATCTTCGTGCTGACCACCCGCACCATGCACTGGTTCATCAAGCGCGGCTTTGCGGTGGTCGACCCCGACTGGCTGCCCGAAGCGCGCAAGCGCAAGTACAACTGGGACCGCCGCTCCCAGGTGCTGGTCAAGAAGCTGGCCTGATTCGCGACGCCCCCGTTTCCATTCCACCGTCAGTCCCTGCAGGAGAGCTCCATGGCCCGTACCGTTCAATGCGCATACCTCAAGAAAGAGGCCGAAGGCCTCGATTTCCCTACCTACCCTGGCGAGTTGGGCAAACGCATCTTCCTGGGCATCAGCAAAGACGGCTGGGCCGCCTGGCTGAAACACCAGACCATGCTCGTCAACGAAAACCGACTGAATCTGGCCGACCAGCGCGCGCGTCAGTATCTGACGCGCCAGATGGAGCGCTTCCTGTTTGGCGAGGGGGCCGACCAGCCGGCTGGCTATGTGCCGCCAGCCGACTGATATCGGCGGCCCGGCAGCGATATCGGGATTATCTGGATATTGAATTGCTTTGCAGAATCTGAATTTGATGTACAGTGCGCCTGTCACTTACTCAACCGGAGCCTCTCCAATGTCCTCACTGCAAGACCTGCTGGCCCAACGGGCCGAGATTGAAAAGAAAATCGCTGATGTCCAGCGTGAAGCCAAGGCTGACGCCATTGCCAAGGTCCGGGCCCTGATGTCCGAATTTGGCCTGACCGCCGCCGATATGGCCGGCAGGGCCTCTGCGCCGCGCGCTGCTGCGTTTGACAAACCCGTCAGCAAAGTGGCACCCAAGTACCGCAACGCTGCCACCGGAGAAACCTGGACCGGCCGTGGCCTGCAACCCAAATGGCTGAAGGCCGCACTGGCCGGTGGCGCCAAAATCGAAGAATTCACCATCTGATACATCGCGCCCCGGTGAAAGGCCCGGCTCTTGCCGGGCTTTTTCGTTTGTTCCGTGCAATTTGCACGGCCATCGATCGAGAACACCCCACAGGTTCAAGCCCTGCTTGGCGCTAGCATCAAGGGCCCTGCTTGCCCAGGCCAGCCTCAGACGCCCCGGCACCCTGCCGCATGGCCCCAAACCGGTTGCAGTTCCCGCACTTGCCTTCTGCCTCGACTCCGGCTTCGGCCACCCCGGACGCGCGCCTGCTGCTGGCACTGCGCTGGCTGGCCGCTTCGATCTTGACCGCCCTGGTCTATTTCTGGGCCGGCAGGCTGGGCCAATCGGTGCCGGGTGGCAACGGTTTCATCAGCCACTTCTGGCCGGCAGCCGGCATCGCGCTGGCGATTCTGGTGCGCTGGGGCCCGGCCCTGGCACCAGCGGTGTTTGCCGGCGCCGTGGCCCTGAACACCGCCCTGGGCTGGCCTGCCTGGCTGGCCCTGGCGGTGGCGCTGGGCAATACCGCGGGGCCCCTGGCCGCCGCGCTCTGGCTGACCCGCGCCAAACTCCATCTGCGGCTTGAGCAACGCCGCGATCTGCTGCTGTTGATCGGTGCCGGCAGCCTGGGCGCCACCGTCATCACCGCCGCCAACGGCGCGGCCTGGCTGACCATCAGCGGGCGCATCAGTGCCCTGAACCTGCCCCAGGCGGCGCTCGAATGGTGGGTCGGCGACACCCTGGGCCTGTTCGTGGCCGGCATCCCCTTGCTCACGCTCACCCGCTCGGGGCTGCGCCAGGCGTTTGCGCCGGGCCTGTGGGTGCGCAGCGTGATGCTGCTGGCCGGCACCGGCCTGTCGGCGGCGCTGGCCTTGGCCCTGCCCCTGGGGTCCACCCTGCCCGCGCTGGCCTTGCTGATGCTGCCGGTGCTGCTGCTGGTGTGGCTGGCGATGCGCGCCGGCGTCGGCCTGGCGTCGACCGCAGTGCTGGCAATGGCGGTGGTGATGCTGCTGGCCCTGGCACTGGGCCAAGGCCCCTTCGTCACGGCCAAGCCCGGCGACGGCGTGCAACTGCTGCTGGTCTGGCTGGCCCTGCTGAGTTCGGTGGTGTTGCTGACCCATGTACAGGTGGGCGAATTGTCGCGGCTTGACGAACGCTGGCGCCTGGCCCTGAAGGGCTCGGACCTGGGCGTGGCCGACTGGCAGCTGGCTGCCGGCACCGGCGTCACCACCGCACGCTGGCGCGGCCTGATGGGCGACGCCGACGAGGCCGCCGACACCAGCCTGGAGCGCTGGCTGCAGCAAGTGCATGTGGATGACCGCGAAGCCCTGCAATCGGCACTCTTCGATCCGGCCCTGCCGCTGGGCGAGGGCCTGCGACGCGAAGTGCGCGCCCGGGTCGGTGAAACCTGGCGCTGGTTTGATCTGCATGCCGTCGTGGCCGAGCGGGATGCCGGCGGCGCGCCGCTGCGGGTGGTGGCATCGTTGGCCGACCTGGCGCCGCGCCGCGACGCGCAGGAGCGCCAGCAGCTCTCGTCGAATGTCTTCATGCATCTGCATGAAGGCCTGGTCGTCACCGACGCCGAAATGCGGGTGCTCGACGCCAACCCGGCCTATTGCCGCATCGTCGGCATTGGCCATGACGAGCTGATAGGCCAGGTGCCCGGCCTGCTGCGCCCGTCGGCGGCCGATGCGCTGGGCCGGCCGCTGCTGGCCAACCTGCTGGCGGCCTTGCACAGCAGCGGCAGCTGGGTCGGCGAGGTCACCGAGCGGCGCCGCAACGGTGAGGCCTGCGCGTTGCATGTCACGGTGTCCACGGTGTCGGGCCCGGACGGCGGGCTGCGCTACCACGTGCTGGTGGTCACCGATATCACGGAACAAAGACTGCAGCGCGAACGCCTGGAGCGCCAGGCCCTGTTCGACGAACTGACCCGCCTGCCCAACCGCGCCCGGCTCGGCCAGCTGCTGGGCGAGGCCATGGCCGCCACCGACCGCGACGGCTCGCTGCTGGCGGTGTGCTACCTCGACCTGGATCACTTCAAGGCGGTCAACGACCGCCATGGCCACATCGCCGGCGACCTGCTGCTGTCGGAATTGGCCAACCGGCTGCGCAGCGCCCTGCGCGCGCGCAGCACCGCCTGGTCCGACAGCGCGGCCCGGCTGGGCGGCGACGAGTTCGTGCTGCTGTTGCGGGCCGGCACCATCGAAGAGGCCCGCGCCGCGGTCGAGCGCGTGCTGCGGGTGGTGGCGCAGCCGGTGGAATTGCAGCCGGGCATGCCGCCGGAACTGGTCACCGCCAGCGTCGGTGCCACCCTTTATCCGCTGGACGCCAGCGACGCCGACACCCTGCTGCGCCATGCCGACCAGGCGATGTACAGCGTCAAGCAATCCGGCCGCAACGGCTTTCTGTTCTTCGACCCCGAGCACAGCCGCCGCCACCAGGAGCGGGTGCTGGCCATCGGCCGGGTGCAAGAGGCGCTGGACCGCAATGAACTGGTGCTGTACTACCAGCCCAAGGTCGATCTCAAGCGCGGCACGGTGCTGGGCGTGGAAGCCCTGCTGCGCTGGAACCACCCCGAGCACGGTCTGGTGCCGCCGGTGCAGTTCCTGCCGCTGATCGAGAACACCGGCCTGTCGGCCCGGGTCGGTGACCATGTGCTGGGCCAGGCCCTGGACCAGCTCGAGATCTGGCAGCAACAGGGTCTGGACCTGTCGGTCAGCGTCAACATCACCGCCCGCCATTTGTATGAGCCGGATTTTGCCCAGCGCCTGTCCGAGTTGCTCGGCCGCCACCCGCGTCCGCTCGGCCAGCGCCTCGAACTGGAGGTGCTGGAGACCGCCGCGCTGGACGATGTCGGCCGCACCGCGGCGGTGCTGGAGCGCTGCGCCCAGCTCGGCGTGCGCTGGGCCCTGGACGACTTCGGCACCGGCTATTCCACCCTCACCTACCTGAAGCGGCTGCCGGTGCAGGTACTCAAGATCGACCGGTCCTTTGTGCAGAACATGCTGGTCGACCGGCAGGACCGGGCCATCGTCGAGGGCGTGCTGAGCCTGTCGCGCACCTTCGGCTGCGTGGTGGTGGCCGAAGGCGTGGAGACTGCCGCCCAGGCCCGCATGCTGCTCGACATGGGCTGCGAGATCGGCCAGGGTACCGGCATCGCCGCGCCCATGCCGGCGGCCGACGTGGCGCCCTGGGTGCGCGACTGGAAGGGCTTGTTCGCGCTGACCGCCGCGCCCCTGCCAGTACCGCCCACCGACACCGGCAGCGGCGCCGGCAGCCGCAGCCAGGGCAGCGATTGAGGCCGGGCCGGTCGGGCGCCAGCAGGCCGGTCCGGGGTCGGCAATCCGGCGCGGTCGGCCCGCTTCGCTAGACTGCAGGCGTGCTGCCCCAGGGTTTTCTCCAGGATTTGCTGTCCCGCGTCGACGTGGTCGAGGTGGTGGGCCGGCATGTCGAGCTCAAGAAGGCCGGCATCAACCACAAGGGCCTGTGCCCCTTCCACGGCGAGAAATCGCCCAGCTTCATCGTCAGCCCGTCGCGCCAGACCTACCATTGCTTCGGCTGCGGGGTGCATGGCGACGCGATCCGCTTCCTGACCGAACACCACGGCATGGCTTTCATGGACGCGGTGCGCGACCTGGCCCAGCAGGTGGGCATGACCGTGCCCGAACGGCAGGACAGCCCCGAAGACCGGGCCCGTGCCGACGCCGAGCGCCAGCAGCGCAACACCCTGAGCGAGGTGCTGGCCAAGGCCGGCGAGCATTACCGCTCAGCCCTGAAGGCCGACGCCCGGGCGGTGGCCTACCTCAAGCAGCGCGGCCTGACCGGTGCGGTGGCCTCGCGCTTCGGCCTGGGTTACGCGCCCGAGGGCTGGCGCACCCTGGCCAGCGTGTTTGCCCACTATGACGACCCGCTGCTGGTGGAATCGGGCCTGGTGATCCTCAGCGGCGAAGACGGCAGCGAGCAGAAACGCTACGACCGTTTTCGCGACCGCATCATGTTCCCGATCCGCTCGGTGCGCGGCGAGGTCATCGGCTTTGGCGGCCGGGTGCTCGACAAGGGCGAACCCAAATACCTCAATTCGCCCGAAACCCCGGTTTTCCACAAGGGCCAGGAGCTGTACGGCCTGTTCGAAGCGCGCCAGGGCCTGCGCAGCAAGGGCTATGCGCTGGTGGTCGAGGGTTATATGGACGTGGTGGCGCTGGCGCAATGGGGCTACCCCAACGCGGTGGCCACGCTGGGCACCGCCTGCACCGCCGAGCATGTGGCCAAGCTGTTCCGCTTCACCGAGTCGGTGATCTTCAGCTTCGATGGCGACGCCGCCGGTCGGCGCGCGGCCGGCCGGGCCCTGGAGGCCGCCCTGCCCCATGCCACCGACCTGCGCAGCATCCGCTTCCTGTTCCTGCCGGCCGAGCACGACCCCGACTCCTACATCCGCGAACTCGGCCCGGCCGCTTTCGAGCAAGCCGTCGGCCAGGCCGTGCCGCTGTCGGCCCAGTTGATCAAGCAGGCCGGCGCCGACTGCGATCTGGCCCAGCCCGAAGGCCGCTCACGCATGCTGACCCAGGCCGGCCCGCTGGTCGAGTTGCTGCCCGAGGGGCTGCTGCGCGAACAACTGATGCAGGAACTGGCCCGGCTGGGCGGCGTGGCGCCCGAGGTGCTGCAGGCCCATTGGGCGCGGCGCCTGGCCGGCCGCGGGCGCGCTGGGCCAGCCACCGGGCCCGCTGGCCAGGCCGGCCTTGGCGCCGCGCCGGCTGGTGCCGGCCGCTATGCCGACGCGGTGCTGGACGACGGTACCCCGCCCGAGTTTCGCGAAACCCCGCGCTGGCGCCGGGACGGTGCGGGCGGGGGCAAGGGCGGGCCCTGGCGGCGCCAGACCGGCCCGCTGCGGGCCCATCCGATGACCGGCCGGCGCGTGCCGCCCCAGGCCGCGTCCTTGCTGGACCGCACCGCCTGGCTGCTGGCCCGGCACACCGCAGTGTGGCTGGAGTTGTCGCCCGAAACGCATGACTTCCTGTTCGCCCAGCCCGCGCCCTACAGTGCCTTCTTCGCCGGCCTGGAAAGAGTGCTGCATGCCCATGGCCCGGTGACGATGGCGGCGCTGCTGGCCGACATGCGCGTGGCCGAACCCGCAGAGCGCAGTGGCGTCGCCGTCGACGACCCTGACGACCCGTGGGCCAGCGACGCCAGCAACGCCAACGGCCTGCCGGCGCTGCTGAACCGCCTGGCCGGCTTCCATGAAGTCGAAGACGACGACGCCCCGGCGCTCTTGCTGGAGGCCGTGCTGCGCCGCTTGCGCCAGCGCGCGGTGGCCGACGAGCTGCAATGGCTGATCGAATCGGGCGAGTTGTCCGAGGCCGCCACTGCACGCCGCAACGCGCTGTTCGCGCTGACCGCCGAGTTGAAAAACGCGGCGCCGGCAGCGGCCGGTGGGCATTGATTCGGGCCAGGGCGGCCGTGGCCGGACCGTCATTTCGTCCATAAAAGGTATAATGCCGGATTGGTTGCAACGGCAAGCGTGACGTCAGCATGTGTGACGGCAGCACCTCCGGGCCCCGGCCACCCTTGAATCGGGTACGCATAGCGCACAGGCCACCTCACCCGCAAGGACTGCATCTCCGGATCGTCCACGCCAGCTTGCCCAGCCAGGCCCAGTTCTCCCGCCCCGTCCTCCGGGCGCCAGAGCCCGGCGTGCGCCCTCGGCGCGCGCTGGGTCAATTCTGGCGCTGCCGTCAGGCCGTGCGCGTATGTTGGCTGGGTCCTGACCTCCGATCATCCGCGCAAGGACCTGCATGACCGCCAAGAAGACCGACGCCGACAAGCTGACCCCCAAGGCCGCCCCGGCCGCCACGCCCAAGCCGGCCGAGGCCAAGGCCAAGCCCGTCGCAGTTGCCAAGACCAGCCCGCCACCGGCCAAGACCGTGGTCGCCGCAACGGTCAAGGCTGCACCGGTCAAAGCCGCAGTCAAGCCTGCCAAGGCAGAGATCAATGCGCCGGCCAAGACCGCCCCGGCCAAGACCGCCCCGGCAAAGGCAGCCCCAGCCAAGGTGGCCAAGCCCGAGAAGCTCGAGAAGCCCGAGAAGCCCGCGGCCAAATCGGCCAAGGCCAAGGTCGAGCCCAAAAAGGCCGAAGACGACGAGTTGATCGACATCGAAGCCGAGTTCGCCGCCGAGGTCGAGGTCGAAGTGGTGGCCGAGGAGGGCGTGGTCGAGGTAGAGGTCGAGGCCAAGGCCAAGCCGCTGCGCATGAAGGTCTCGCGTGCCAAGGAACGCGCGCTGATGCGCGAGTTCGGCCTGGACGAAACCACACTGACCGAGGAAGAAGTCGCCAAGCGCCGCCTCGAGCTGAAGACCCTGATCAAGATGGGCAAGACGCGGGGTTTCCTGACCCACCAGGAGATCAACGACCACCTGCCCGAGAAGCTGGTCGACCATGACATCCTCGAGGCCATCGTCTCGATGCTCAATGACATGGGCATCGCGGTCTACGAGCAGGCGCCGGATGCGGCCACGCTGCTGATCGCCGGTGGCACCACCACCACCGCGACCGAAGAAGAAGCCGAAGAAGCCGCCGAGGCAGCACTGTCTACCGTGGACAGCGAATTCGGCCGAACTACCGACCCGGTGCGCATGTATATGCGCGAGATGGGCTCGGTCGAATTGCTCACCCGCGAGGGCGAGATCGAGATCGCCAAGCGCATCGAGGGCGGGCTGCAATCGATGATGCAGGCGATTTCCGCGTCGCCGAAGACGATCGCCGAGATCCTGTCGATGGCCGACGCCATCGGCGCCGGCACCAAGCAGATCTCGGAAGTGGTCGACGGCTTCGTCTCCACCAACGAGGCCGACGACTATGTGGCCGAGGAAGACTTCGACGAGTTCGACGAAGAGGACGATGACGATGGCCAGGGCGGCAGCAAGGCCCTGACCAAGAAACTCGAAGAGCTCAAGAGCCAGGCGCTGGAGCGCTTTGCACTGGTGCGCACCCACTTCGAGAAGATGCGCAAGGCCTACGAGAAGGACGGCTACCGCTCGGCCTCCTACGCCGGCTGCCAGCAGCAGCTCACCGATGACCTGATGACCATCCGCTTCACGGTCAAGACCATCGAGCGCCTGTGCGACGTGCTGCGCTCGCAGGTGGACGACGTGCGCCGCTTCGAGCGCGAAATCCGCAAGATCGTGGTCGACCGCTGCGGCATGTCGCAGGACCACTTCGTCAAGACCTTCCCGCCCAACATCCTGAACCTGGCCTGGGCCGAGAAGGAGATCGCCGCCAACAAGGCCTACAGCGCGATCATGGGCCGCAACCTGCCGGCGATCCAGGAACTGCAGCAAAAGCTGATCGACCTGCAGAACCATGCAGTGGTGCCACTGGACGACCTGAAGGAAATCAACCGGCACATGAACGCCGGCGAGAAGTCCAGCCGCGACGCCAAGAAGGAGATGATCGAGGCCAATCTGCGCCTGGTGATCTCGATCGCCAAGAAGTACACCAACCGCGGCCTGCAGTTCCTGGACCTGATCCAGGAGGGCAATATCGGCTTGATGAAGGCGGTGGACAAGTTCGAATACCGCCGCGGTTACAAGTTCTCGACCTATGCCACCTGGTGGATCCGGCAAGCCATCACCAGGAGCATTGCCGACCAGGCCCGCACCATCCGCATCCCGGTTCACATGATCGAGACGATCAACAAGATGAACCGGATCTCGCGCCAGCATCTGCAGGAGTTCGGCTTCGAGCCCGACGCGCCCACGCTGGCCGAGAAGATGGAGATCCCCGAAGACAAGATCCGCAAGATCATGAAGATCGCGAAGGAACCGATCTCGATGGAAACGCCGATCGGCGACGACGACGACAGCCACCTGGGCGACTTCATCGAGGACACCAACAACACCGCGCCGATCGAGGCGGCGATGCAGGCCGGCCTGCGCGATGTGGTGAAAGACATTCTCGACAGCCTGACCCCGCGCGAAGCCAAGGTGCTGCGCATGCGCTTCGGCATCGAGATGAGCACCGACCACACGCTGGAGGAAGTGGGCAAGCAGTTCGACGTGACGCGCGAGCGCATCCGCCAGATCGAGGCCAAGGCGATCCGCAAGCTGAAGCACCCGAGCCGCTCTGACAAGCTGCGCACGTATCTGGACAATATGTAAATGTTGACCAGATGCGTGGCCCGCGCCAGCGGGCTGCCGCGCAGCGGCCAACGCGGCTTGCGCCGTAGGCACAAGCTGCGCACGTATCTGGACAATATGTAAATGTTGGCCAGATGCGTGGCCCGCGCCAGCGGGCTGCCGCGCAGCGGCCACCTTTTGGAGGCCGCTGCGCTTGCCTGACAGCACCCGGCCCTGCCACCTTGCCCAACACCTCGGCCAAGGCGCCGCTGGCAGCGGCAATCGCGGCTAAACTGACCGCATGACGCGCATCGCTGAGCGCACCGTACTCTTTGCCGACCTGAGGGGCAGCACGTCCCTCTATGAAACCCTGGGCAACGCCGAGGCAAGCTCGGTGGTGACCCACACCGTCAAGGCCCTGGGCCTGGCCGTGCCGGCCTGCGGCGGCGCCTTGATCAAGACCCTGGGCGATGGCTTGATGGCGGTCTTCGACACCCCGGCTCAAGGCATGCAATCGGCGCTGCAGATGCATGAGGTGCTCGAAGACCTGGTCAATCGCGGCCGCGAGCGCGGTGCCTCGGCCGGCCTGCGCGGCCTGCGCCTGCAGGTGGCCTTGGCCCGCGGCGAGGTGGTGGAGATGGGCGGCGATTGCTTTGGCGACGCGGTGAATGTGTCCGCCCGCCTGATCGACCATGCGAGCGACAACGAGACCCTGGTCACCGGCGATGTGCTGGCCGGCCTGCTCGAGGACCTGCAGCTGCGCTTTCGCTCGCTTGACTGGATGCACCTGCGCGGCCGCGCCGAGCCGGTGCAGGTGCATGTGCTGGGCGGCCGGCGCGGCGCCGACCTGGCACCCACCCAGTTTGGCGGCGGCGCGCCCACCACCCTGGAGCCCGAAGCGGTGCGCCTGGTCTGGCTGGATGTAAACGAGGTGTTCGATGGCGAGCACATGCCGGTGGTGCTGGGCCGCAGCCCGCAGGCGCAGTTCCGGGTCGACGACAGCCGGGTCTCGCGCGCTCATGCCCGGCTCGACTGGCATGGCGGGTCTTTCCAGCTCACCGACCTGAGCTACAACGGCACCTATGTGCGATTCGGCAATGCCGAAGAAGTGGTGAGCCTGCGCCGCGGCCAGTGCACCCTGCACGGCTCGGGCTGGATCGGCCTGGGCGGGTCGCCCAGCGACCCCACCGCACCCAGCGTGCGCTTCGAGCTCCTGTCCTTCAACGACACGGTGCCGCATCCGGCCTGAGCCAGTGCCTCGGCTTTGACGCCAGGCCGCCTGCCGTGCCGGGCCTGCCGCAGCTTGGTCGACAATCCGGCCCGATGAGCCGCGCCCCCTCCCCTCCCTACAGCCACGGCAGTGCCGAGCGCTGCGCAATCCTGCTGGTCAACCTGGGCACCCCCGCCGCGCCGACCACTGCTGCCCTGCGGCGCTACCTGGCGCAATTCCTGTGGGATCCGCGGGTGGTCGAGATCCCGCGGCCGCTCTGGTGGCTGATCCTGCACGGTGTGATCCTGCGCACGCGGCCGGCCAAGTCGGCGGCCAAATACGCGGCGATCTGGACCGCGCAGGGCTCGCCCCTGCTGAGCTGGACGGTGCGCCAGGCCCAGGCCCTGCAGGCCACCCTGGATGCCCGCGGCCACCAGACGCTGGTGCGGCCGGCCATGCGCTATGGCGACCCGTCCATCGATGACACGCTCGACGCCCTGCGCGCCGAAGGCGTGACCCGCATCCTGGTCCTGCCGCTCTACCCGCAGTACGCGGGGGCCACCACGGCCAGCACCATCGACGCGGTGGCCGACTGGGCCCGCCGCACCCGCCGCCTGCCCGAACTGCGCTTCGTCAACCACTACCACGACGACCCCGGCTATATCGCTGCGCTGGCCGCCAGCGTGCGCGCGCACTGGGCTCAAAACGGGCGCGGCCAGAAGCTGGTGATGAGCTTCCACGGCGTGCCCGCGCGCAGCCTGGCGCTGGGCGACCCCTACCACTGCGAATGCCACAAGACCGGCCGGCTGCTGGCCGAGGCACTGGGCCTGGGCCGGGACGACTACCTGGTCAGCTTTCAGAGCCGGCTGGGCCGCGCCCGCTGGCTAGAGCCCTACACCGAGCCCAGCGTCAAGCGACTGGCGGCCGAAGGGGTCCGCCATGTCGATGCGATCTGCCCGGGCTTTGCCGCCGACAACCTGGAGACGCTGGAAGAGATCGCGATGGAGGCCAAGGACGCCTTTTTGCAGGCCGGCGGCCAGCAGTTCAATTTCATCCCCTGCCTGAACGACAGTCCAGACTGGATCGCCGCGCTGGGCGACCTGGCCGAACGCCACCTGCAGGGTTGGCCCAGCCGCGCCACCGACGACGCGGCCAGACGCCAGGCGCAGCGCAAGCGGGCCCTGGCAATGCATGCGGTAGATTGATGTTCGCGCCACTACACTGACATCGGCGTCAACCCTTTGTTGGGTTCACCACGGGCCCGCACCCACATTCCACCCCACCCCACACCACTGATGGAGTCATTCCCTTGAAACGCCGAAACCTCCTTGCCGCGGCTGCGGGCACCTCGCTATTGCCGTCCCTGGGTCAGGCCCAGGACAAATATCCCAGCAAGCTCATCACCTGGATTTGTCCCTACGGCGCCGGTGGCAATGCCGATAACCGCTCGCGCCAGGTGGCCAAGCTGATGCAGGTCATACTGGGCCAGACCATCATCGTCGACAACAAGGCCGGCGGCGGCGGCAATATCGGCACCGATGTCATCGCCAAGGCCAAACCCGACGGCTATGTGATCGGCATGGGCAACTTCGCGCCGCTGGCGGTCAACCACGCCTTGTTCAAGAAGCTCAACTTCGACCCCTTGAACGACCTGGTGCCGATCATGCTGATCGAGCGCGGCCCGCTGGTGCTGACGGTGAAGACCGATTCGCCCTACAAGTCCGTCAAGGACATCGTGGCCGCCGCCAAGGCCAAGCCGGGCAGCCTGAGCTATGCCTCCGGCGGCATCGGCGGCACCCACCACCTGAGCGGCGCGCTCTTCGAGCACACCGCCGGCATCGACCTGATCCACGCCCCCTACAAGAGCGGCAGCGCCGCCGCCACCGACCTGATGGGCGGGCAGGTGACGATGATGTTCGAGCAGATGTATGCCTCGATGCCATCGATCAAGAGCGGCCGCATGCGCGCCCTGGCCATCACCAGCAAGACCCGCTTGCCGCTGCTGCCGGACGTTCCCACCATGGCCGAGGCTGGCTACCCGGCCGTCGAGGTCTTGAACTGGCAGGGCATCGTCGGCCCCAAGGGCTTGCCGGCCGAGATCGTGAAAATCCTCAATGCCGCCGGCAACAAGGCCCTGCAAGATCCCGAACTGCGCGCCACGATGACGGCCCAGGGCAATGACATCGCCGGCGGCACGCCCGAGCAGTTTGCAGCGCTGATCAAGGCGGAGGCACCGCGCTGGGGCAAGGTGGTCAAGGACGCCAAGATCGATCCAGAATGACCGGCGGCAGCATGCGGGACTTGAGACAGGCCTGACGGCCCCGCTGGTCTGGCCACCGAAACGCGAGCTCCCGCGATGAAACCGCCCGCCCCCGCAGACGCCATGCGGTTGGACAAGTGGCTATGGGCCGCACGCTTCTACAAGACCCGCGCGCTGGCGGTGGACGAGATCGGCAAGGGCCGCATCAGCGTCAATGGCCAGGCAGCCAAGCCCTCACGCGACCTGCGGGTGGGCGACACCCTGGACCTGCGCCAGGGCCCGGTGCAGCGCACCCTGCTGGTCAGGGGGCTGAGCGCGGTGCGCGGCCCGGCGCCGGTGGCCCAGGCCTTGTTCGAAGAAACCGCTGACAGCCTGGCGCGGCGCACCCGCGAGGCCGAGGCCCGGGGTCTGGCGGCCGAGCCCGCGCTGAGCATCGAGCAGGGCCGGCCAACCAAGCGTGACCGGCGCGAGCTGAGCCGCAGCCAGGTCGATTGGCAACGCTGGAGCGCGTCAATCGACGACGATTGACGCTGCCGGGGCGCAAGGCCCCCGCCACAAGCCGCGAAAACCTGCCGGCAGTGGCTCGAAAACCCCCTTGAAGCCCAGGGCGCGGCCCCCATATCCCCAGCAACCGCTTCAGACCGTGTTCAACCCCTTCAA
>JANNZD010000355.1:0-5711 GCA_031410435.1 Betaproteobacteria bacterium
GGTCCAGCGTCGGGTCTGCAAACAGGCGGTCCGCCAGCGGCTCCAGGCCGGCCTCGCGGGCAATCATGCCCTTGGTGCGGCGCTTGATTTTGTAAGGCAGGTAGAGGTCTTCCAACGCCTGCTTGGTGGGCGCGGCCTCGACCGCGGCTTGCAGGGCCGGGCTGAGCTTGCCCTGCTCGGCAATGCTCTTGAGCACTGCGGCGCGGCGGTCTTCCAGCTCACGCAGGTAGGCCAGGCGTGCCTCCAGATCGCGCAGCTGGGTGTCGTCCAGGCCGTCGGTCACCTCTTTGCGGTAGCGCGCAATGAAGGGCACGGTGGCGCCGCCGTCCAGCAGGGCCACCGCAGCCTGGATCTGGCGCGGCGCAACCTGCAACTCGGCCGCAATCTGCAACAGTATCTTGTGGTCGTCCAAGGTGTGCTTCCCATCCATCCAGGGGCTGCCACAACCGGTGTGGCCCCGCCCGGCCCTGCGGGCAAAGCGGGCGAGTGTGCCATAGCGATCCCGGGCGCCGCGGGCCAGGCAGGCGCCAGAATCGGGCGCAGCGCTGGCGGCCCGGCCAGCCCCCGCCAACCCTGTCGCAGGCCACCCATGCCCCTGAGCCGACCCTCCCCCAACCCGGCGCCCTCGGCCAGCCGGCGCCGCCTGCTGGCCCGCGCCCCGGCCTGGCCGCTGGCCCTGCTGGCGGGCTGTGCTGCGCCCTGGCCCGAGGTGCCGGCCGGGCCGGGCTCAGCCAGCGCGGCGGCGCGCCTGCGCGACAGCGCGCTGGCCCACGGCCTGGCGGCCTGGCAGACCGCGCAGGACTTGAACCTGGCCTGGGCCCGCGAGCCCGCCGGGGCGGCCCCCACCGCGCCAGGCCGCAAGCCAGCGAACCTGGAACTGCGCCTGCTGCGCCCCGCCGGGCTGCTGGCCTGGCAGGATGCCAGCCAGGCGCAGCCGCTGCAGGGCTGGCGCCAACGCCAATGGCCCGACCCGGGCAACCGGGCTACGGCCGGCGCCAGTGCCACGACGGGCCTGTGGCGCGGCGGCCAGCCGCTGGCCGATGCGGCCGCCCTGCAGGACGCCGCAGCCCAGGCCGACCTGCAGGCGCTGCTGATCCTGGGGCCGATGGCCCTGGTGTCGACCGCGGCAGGGCCGGTGCCGCCGGCGGACCCGCCGCCAGGCCGGCCGGTGAATTGGGCCGAGCCCGCAACCCTGGACGGCCGGCGCTGCGATCAACTCACGCTCGACCTGTGGCCCGGTCTGGGCGGCTGGGGCCTGAGCCGCCTGGCCCTGTTCATCGACCGGGACGAAGGCCTGATGCGGCGCCTGCGCCTGATGGTGGAGGGCCCGCGCCAGCCCGGCGCCCGGCCTGCGCTGACCCGCACCTGGGATCTGGCCGACCCCCTGCGCCTGCAGGGCATGGTCTGGGCGCGCCGCTACCAACAATCGGCCAGCGACGCCTGGCCGGGCGCGGCGTCAAGCCACTGGCGCCTGTCGGGGCTGGACCTGGACCGGGGCTATGCCGGCGCTGACCTGACCGGACCGCGCTTCACCGGCGCGGCGGCAGCACCGGCCCGCGCCCTGGCGCCGTCAGCGGCCTGATCGGCGCCAGGGCGGCCTGTGCTGCGCCGACCACCTGCTGGCGGATCTGGAATCCAGAGAGCGGAAAGTGGGGGGCAGGATCGGTTCAGGCATGGTCATCCTGCTACGCCGGGGGCCGCCACATCTGGATGTGGGGGATATCGTCTTCTAGGTATTCACCGCCCACGGCCGCATAGCCATGGCGGCCGTAGAAGCCTTGCAGATGGGCCTGGGCGCTGATGCGGTTGCCCTGGCCCGGCCAGGCAGCGGCGGCCTGGCGCAGGCCCTCGGCCACCAACTGGTCGGCCAGGCCGCTGCCGCGCAACGCCTTGTCCAGCACCACCCGGCCGATCGACGGCTCGGGGTACTTCAGCCCCGGGTCGACCAGCCGCAGGTAGGCGCGCAAGGCGCCTTCGTCGTCACGGCCCAGCAGGTGGAAGCTGTCCAGGTCGATGCCGTCGGGATCGAGGTAAGGGCCTTGCTCCAGGATGAAGATGCGGGCGCGCAGCGCCAGCATGTCATAGACACCACGCGCGCCCAGGCCGTCCAGGCGCGACCAGGTCCAGCGCAGCGTGACTGCCATGCCGGTGCCCCGGACGATTAGACCAGCTTGACCAGCTGCTTGCCGAAGTTGCGGCCCTTGAGCAGGCCCAGGAAGGCCTCGGGAGCGGCCTCGATGCCCTGGGCCACTGTCTCGCGGTACTTCAGGCTGCCGGTGGCCACGCCGGTGCCCAGCTCCTTCAGCGCCTCGGGCCAATCCACCATGTGCTCGCTGACGATGAAGCCCTCGATCGTCATGCGGTTGGTCAGGATCAGCTGGGGCGCGGCCAGCGGGATCGGCTGGCCGTTGTAGCCGCTGATCATGCCGCACATCGCGATCCGGCTGAAGGCGTTCGCACGCAGCATCACCGCGTCCAGGATCATCCCGCCGACATTCTCGAAGTGGCCGTCGATACCGTCGGGGCAGGCCTGCTTGAGCGCGCCGGACAGCGACTTCAGATCGGCATGCTGCTTGTAGTCGATGCAGGCATCAAAGCCCAGGGTTTCGACCACATAGCGGCATTTGTCTTCACCGCCGGCAATGCCCACCGCGCGTGCACCCCGCGCCTTGGCCAGCTGGCCCACCATGCTGCCCACCGCGCCGCTGGCTGCGGACACCACCACCGTGCCGCCGGCCTTGGGCTGGATGATGCGCACCAGGCCGTACCAGGCGGTGACGCCCGGCATGCCCACCGCACCTAGGTAGGCCTGCAGCGGGATCTGGCTGGCATCCACCTTCTGCAGCGTGCCTGGCTGATTGGCATCGACCACCCGGTATTGCTGCCAGCCGCCCATGCCCAGCACCGTGTCACCGGCCGCGAACTTCGGGTTGCGCGAGGCCACCACCTCGCCCACCGTGCCGCCGCCCATCACCTCGTTCAGGCCCTGCGGCATGGCGTAGCTCTTGCCGTCGTTCATGCGGCCGCGCATGTACGGGTCCAGGCTCATGTAGTGGTGGCGCACCAGCACCTGGCCATCGGCCAGTTCGGGCACGGCGGTCTCCACCATTGTGAAGTTGGCTGACGAGGGCTCGCCGCTGGGGCGCGATGCCAGATGCCATTGTTTGTTGATGAGGTTGCTCATGGGTTTTCCTTGGGGTTGATGGGGTCAGGCGGGGGAGTTTGAGGGTGGACGCGGCCGCGCGCCGGCAAGGCCCGCAAGACCTTGAATGTGCCGGTGGCATGGGCGCACAGCCGGTCGTCGGCGTCATACAGCGAGGCCTCGCAGAAGGCCAGCGTGCTGGTGTGGTGCAAGACCTTGGCCAGGGCCCGCAGGCGGTGCTCGGACGGGCGCAGGAAGCTGGTCTTCATCTCCACCGTGGCCACGCCGACGCCGCTGGGGTTGACACTGCGCGAGGCCATGGCCATGGCCACGTCCAGCATCGTCATCACCACCCCGCCATGGGCCACCGACCAGGTGTTGAGGTGGGCGGCGTCCAGGTCGATTTGCAGCTCGGCCTGGCCGGGGCTGAAGCCGTACAGCTCGATGCCCAGGGATTCGACAAAGGGCACCTTCACCGGGAAGGGGATGGGGCTGCCGCGCGGGCGCGCGGCCTTGGGTGGGGCTGGGCTCATCCGGCCGGCCTCACTGGCCGATGACGCAGCTGACGCCGCCGTCGATCACCAGGGTCTGGCCGGTGATGTGCTTGCCGGCGGCCGATGCGAGCAGCAGCGCGGCGCCCTTCAAGTCATCGTCGTCGCCGAGGCGGCGCAGCGGCGCCTTGGCGGCCATCGCGTCAGCGCCAAACTGGGCCAGCGTGGCCTGGGTCATCTTGCTCGGGAAGAAACCCGGCGCGATCGCATTCACATTGATGCCATGCTCGCCCCACTCGGCCGCCAGGGTGCGGGTGAAGCTGATCACCGCGCCTTTGCTGGTGTTGTAGGCGATGGTCTCCAGGCCCGGCGGGTTGCCGGCCAGGCCGGCAATCGACGCGATGTTGATGATGCGGCCCTGCCGGCGCGGGATCATGCTGAGCTTGGCGATAGCCTGGCTGAACACGAACAGGCTGCGGATGTTCAGGTTCATCACCTTGTCCCAGGCCTCGATCGGCATGTCCTCGGCCGGGGCACCCCAGGCCGCACCTGCGTTATTGACCAGGATGTCGACCGGGCCCATGCGCTCCAGCGTCTCGCGGCAGACCCGCTGGGCCTCGTCGGGCCGCGCGACATCGGCCGCAATCCAGCGCGCGTCGATGCCGCGCTGGCTGAGCTGGGCCACCGCTACTTCCAGGTCGGTAGCCTTGCGCGCGCTCAGCATGATGCGGGCGCCGGCCTCGCCCAAGGCCTCGGCGATCTGCAGGCCCAGGCCGCGTGAGCCGCCGGTGACGAGCGCCGTGCGGCCGCTCAGGTCGAACAATTGCGCAACAGGAGTGCCCATGCAGGTGCTTTCGGTGAAGGAGGGAGGGCGCGCTCAGAACCAGCTGTCCTGCATCTCGCGGCAGGTGGCATCGCGTTGCGACACCACGTTCAGCCAGGCATCAATGCGCGGCAGCTCGTAATGGAAGAAATAGCGGCAGGCCTGCAGCTTGCCCTGGACAAAGCCCGGGGCCTGGCCCGGCGCGACCCGTGCTGCCAGGGCCAGGTCCAGCCAGACCCAGGCCAGCACCACATGGCCGAAGCCCTGCAGATAAGGCGTGGCATTGGCCAGGGCCTCGTCCGCATTGCCGGTGGACCAGGCCGCTTGGGTGGCCGCGCCAAGGCGCTGCAAGGCGGCCTCCAGGGCCACCGCATGGTCGGCCAGATCGGAAACCTGCTGCGCGCGGTCGATGCTGCGGCCCACCGTGGCGGCCAGCAGCTTGAAGCCGGCACCGCCCTGCATCACCACCTTGCGGCCCAGCAGGTCGAGCGCCTGGATGCCGTGGGTGCCTTCGTGGATCATGTTCAGGCGGTTGTCGCGCCAGTACTGCTCCACCGGGAAGTCGCGGGTGTAGCCATAGCCGCCATGGATCTGGATCGCCAGGCTGTTGGCCTCCAGGCACCATTCACTGGGCCAGCTCTTGGCAATCGGGGTCAGCAGTTCCAGCAGCAGGCCGGCCTCAGCGGCAGCGGCGGGCTGGCCGGTGTGCAGCTCGTCCACCAAACGCGCGCAATACAGCGCCAGGGCCAGCGCGCCTTCGGCATAGGCCTTCTGGGCCAGCAGCATGCGCTTGATGTCGGCATGTTCGATGATGGGGATCTGCGGCGCCGCGGCGTCCTTGCCGGCCGGGCCCATGGCGCGGCCCTGCGGCCGCTGGCGCGCATAGGCCAATGAGGCCTCGTAGCCGGCCAGGCCCAGCATGGTGGCGGCCATGCCGATGCCGATGCGGGCCTCGTTCATCATGTGGAACATGCAGCGCAGGCCCTCACCCGGCCGGCCCACCAGATAGCCCACCGCCCCGCCCTGCCCGCCTGGCTTGAACTTGCCCTCGCCGAAATGGAGCAAGGTGTTGGTGGTGCCGCGCCAGCCCAGCTTGTGGTTCAGGCCGGCCAGGGCCACGTCATTGCGCTCGCCGGTGAGCCGGCCTGAGGCATCCACCAGGTGCTTGGGCACGATGAACAGCGAGATGCCCTTGGTGCCCGCCACCAGCCGGCCGTCCGGGCCCGGAATCTTGGCCAGCACCAGGTGGATGATG
>JANNZD010000356.1:0-2912 GCA_031410435.1 Betaproteobacteria bacterium
GCGCCATGTCTACCTGCCCAGCGCCACCAGCTGGGTTTTCAGCAGCCTGCACACCAGCGTGGGCCTGGCCTTTGTCGGCGCGGTGGTGGGCGAGTACCTGGGCTCGGCCAGCGGCGTGGGCTACCTGATCCACCAGGCCGAAGGGGTGTTCGACATGAACACCGTGATGGCCGGCATCCTGGTGCTGACCGGCTTTGCGCTGGCGCTTGACGGCGCAGTGGGCCGCATCGAACGCCGCCTGATGGTCTGGCAGCCCAAGGGCGGCGAGACCGAGAAACTTTGAGCCGTGGCCGCCGGCCGCCAGGATCCCGGGACAAGCGCGCTGTGTCCCTGTTCCCGCTTGCCGCGCACGAACTGGCGCCGATGGCGCTGGACGACGCCGGGCTGCGGCAGCGGGTCCAGGCACTGGCCGTCATCGATGCAGCTGGGCGGCCAGGTGGTGGCGCCGCCGCAGTACCGGCGCTCGCAGCCGGCGCGGCAACGGGGCTTGTTCGGTGAAAAGTGCGCAGAGGCAGCGCTGAGCGCCTGGGGCCCGGGGCGCGCCGCCCGGGCGCTCAGAGCCAGACCGTGCCGCCCACCACCATGCAGACCGCGCCGCCTATCCACACATCGGCGCCCTGCTGCTGCACATGGATCCGGCCGGCGCGGCCCAGCGCGGCGCCCTGGGCGGCCACATAGCGGGCAGGCGCCAAGCCGGCGCCGATCAGCCACTGCGCCAGGCCAGCATTCAGGCTGCCGGTGACCGGGTCCTCGGGCACGCCCAGGCTGGGCACGAAGGCCCGCACCTCGAACTGGCACTCGCCGCCCTCGGGGTAGGGGCCGACCACGCCCAGCTTGAGGCCCTGCATCGCCGCGAAGTCGGGCCGCAAGGCCAGCACCGAGGCGCCATCGGGCAGCAGCGTGGCCAGCCAGCCGGGGCCGTTGTCTATCCATTCCACGCGCTGCACGGCCGCGTCGGGCAGGCGCAGCGCGGCCAGCACCTGGGCGCGCAGGGCCGGCGCCACCGGCCCGGTGCGGCGCAGCGGCGGTGCGGCAAAGGCCAGGCGGGCGGTGTTGCCCTGGCCCTCGCGCCGCACCCGCACCAGGCCCACCCCGCATTGCTGCACCACGGTGTCGGGATCGCGCGGCACGCCACCGGCGGCCAGCCAGGCATGGCAGCTGCCCAGTGTGGGATGGCCGGCAAAGGGCAGCTCGCCGCCCGGGGTGAAGATGCGCACCCGGTAGTCGGCGCCAGGGTCGTCGGGCGGCAGCAGGAAGGTGGTCTCGGACAGGTGAGTCCAGCGCGCGAAGTCGGCCATCTCGGCATCGCCCAGGCCGGAGGCGTCATGCACCACGGCCAGCGGGTTGCCGCGCAGCGGCACTTCGGTGAACACATCGAGCTGGCTGAATTGGCGCGGGCTGGGCAGGGGCATGGGCATGGGCATCAGTCCTGGAACAGGGCGCCGGACAAGACGCCGGCAAACAGATCGCGGTCGATATTGCCACCGCTGAGCACCAGCGCCGTGCGCCGGCCGGCCAGGTGGCTGCGGTCTTGCCAGGCGGCGGCCAGCGCCGCGGCGCCAGCCCCCTCGGCCACCTGGTGGGTGGTCTCGAAGAGTTGCCGCATGGCCTGCGCCACCTCGGCATCGCTGACGCTGACCACCCGCGCCAGCCCGTGTTGCAGCATCGCCAGCGCATCGGCCTCGGGCGTGCGGCAGGCCATGCCATCGGCCAGCCGCGTGGTCACGGCATGCGATACCGGCCGGCCCTGGGCCAGTGACAGCGCATAGGCCGGCGCGCCGGTGGACACCACGCCGACGATGCGGGTGGCCAGGCCCAGCGCGTCGCGCGCGGCGATCAGGCCGCAGGCCCCCGAGCCCAGGCCGATCGGCACATAGACCTCATCCAGCGCCGGCGTGGCGGCCCACAGCTCCAGCGCATAGCTCGCCACGCCCGCGACCAGGTCGGGATGGAAGCTGGGCACCATCAGCCAGCCGCGCTGCGCGGCCAGGGCCTGCGCGTGTTCGCGCGCGGCCTGGAAATCGTCACCCGCCTCCACCAGCTCGGCACCCAATGCGCGCATCGCGGCGTTCTTGTCGCGGCTGTTGCCCTGCGGCACCACAATCAGCACCGGCACGCCATGGCGCGCGGCCGCGAAGGCGATCGACTGGCCATGGTTGCCCCGGGTGGCGCTGACCACCCCGGCCGGCAGCCGGCCCGCGGCGGCCAAGCGGTCGAAGAAGACGATGCCCCCGCGAAGCTTGAAGGCGCCCACCGGGCTGTGGTTCTCGTGCTTGAGCCACAGCTGGGTGCCGTCGCCCGGGTGTTGGGCAAAGGCCGCCTCCAGCTGCGGCCAGCGGTACTGCGGCGTGGGCGGCATCACCGCATGCACGCTGCGGGCGGCGGCCTGCAGGGCCGCCAGGGTGTAGGGGCCGGCGCTCATACCATAGCCGCGCCCACGGTGGCGCGCACCGGGATGCCGGCCGCATCGAAGCCCGCCAGGCAGAACACGTTGATGCCGTAGAAATCGGGCGTCACCCGCTTGCAGTGGAAGGGGTAGATGCCACAGACCTTGCAGAAGTGGTGGGTCGCGGTGTGGGTGTGGAACTGGTAGGCCGCAAGCTGATCCTGCCCCGCCAGCAGCGTGAAGGCCGAGGCATGCACCTTGACCATCAGCGCGTTCTTGCGCCGGCAAATCGAGCAGTCGCAGGTGGTCAGCTCGGGGAAGTCGGTCTCGATCGCAAAGCGCACCGCGCCGCAGTGGCAACTGCCCTGCCAGCGTTGCAGCGGCCGGGCCGGGGACGGCGCGGCGGGGCTCACTGGACCACCCTCCGCGCTGCGCGCTGCGGGATTCGCGCTTGGGAGCGGCCCGGCGCGCTCACTGGACCACCCTCCGCGCTGCGCGCTGCGGGATTCGCGCTTGGGAGCGGCCC
>JANNZD010000357.1:0-2084 GCA_031410435.1 Betaproteobacteria bacterium
GAGCAACGCCCAAAAAGGCGCGCGATCTAGGCGCAAAGCGCAGTCATAGCCCGGGCTATGACGAGCATTTGCAACGACGAGCGGGCGTCTTTTGGGGTGGTGAGCGGGCATGTCGGAATAAATCACAGGCTCTCAGGCCGGCCCGGCGGCGTTGGCCGGGTGGATCGCCATCACCACCCCTTGGCTCGCCTCCCGGCAGGGCCCGAAGATACGCACCGTGCAGCGCGCGCAATGCTCGGCATCCAGACGCTGGCGCAGCCGCCCGATCACGTCGTCGCCCAGCTGGAACACCGCGTCCTCGCCGATCACCGCCAGTGCACCGCTGCGCTGCAGCATGTCCCTGGCCTCCTGCTTCAGATGGAACAGGTAAAGCCCGCCGCCCAGACGGCGCCGCCGCAGCGCCTCCTGGGCCAGCAGCTGGGCGCCGGCCAGGTCGATGAAATTGATGCCCGAGGCCACCAGCAGCAGGTGGCGGTGGCCGGGCTGGTCTTCGTCAACCTGCTGCAGCGCGTCCTGCAGGTGCTGCACCGCGCCGAAATAGATCGAGCCGTTGAGCCGCACGATCTTGAGCTGCGGGCAATCGGCCAGGCCGGTGCTGGCGCTGAAGGCCGGCGGGAACTGGCCAGGGAAGGGCTTGACGTCCTCCAGCCCGGGGTGGGACGTGCGCTGCAGGTAGAGCAGCAGCGTCATCAGCACGCCCAGGTAGATCGCAAACTCCAGCGCCAGCGTCAGCGTGGCGGCGAAGGTGACGGCCAGCACCGCGGCCTCGCCCCGGCTGGCGCGCACGATCCCGCGGATGTGGTGCCAGTCCACCAGGCCCCAGGCGACGATGAACAGCACCCCGGCCATCGCCGGAATCGGCAGCCAGCGCGCCAGCGGTGCCAGGAAGAGCATGAACAGCAGCAGGAAGGCCGCCGACGAGGCCGCCGCCAGCGGCGTCACCGCCCCGGCCGCATGGTTCAGGCCGCTGCGGTTGAACGACCCGCTGGACGCATAGCCCGAGAAGAACGCGCCGACCAGGTTGGACAGGCCCTGGCCGATGAACTCCTGGTTGCCGTCGATGCGCTGGCCGCTCTTGAGCGCGATGGCCCGCGCGATCGACACCGCCTCGGTCAGCGCCAGCAGGGCCACCGCCAGCGCGATGGGCAGCAGGCGCTCGAGGGTGTCGGGCGAGAAATCGGGCCGCGACAGCGGCGGCCAGCCCACCTGCAGCGCGCCGATGCTGGCAATGCCTGCCCGCGCCGGGCCGACGGCCTGGTTGATCACGGCGGCCACCCCGCTGCCGGCCAGCAGCGCCACGATCATGTGCGGCACCCGGGGCCACCAGCGCCGGGCCGCCACACCGGCCAGCACCGTGCCCAGCGCCACCGCGGTCACCCAGGGGTTGATGCGGTCGAGCTGCGTCGCCCAGCCCACCAGCACCTGCCAGACCGATGCGCCGCGGGCGATCTCGATACCGAAGAAGTTCTTCACCTGGCTGGCCGCGATCAGCACCGCCGCGCCGGCGGTGAAGCCCACCACCACCGTGTGCGAGACGAAGTTGACCAGCGTGCCCAGGCGCAGCAGGCCCAGCGCCAGCTGGATCAGCCCGACCAGCAGGGTGAGGGTGAGCACCAGGCGGATGTAGTCGGCGCCGCCCGGCTCGGCCAAGGGGCTGATGGTGGCGAAGACCACGATGGAGATGGCGGTGGTGGGCCCCGACACCAGGTGCCAGGACGAACCGAACAGCGCGGCCACTACCGCCGGCCACATCGCCGCATACAGCCCGTACTCGGGCGGCATGCCGGCGATGGTGGCGAAGGCCACACCCTGCGGCACCAGGATCAGGCCCCCGGTCAGCCCGGCCAGCGCGTCGGCCCGCAGGCTGGCGCGGTTGACCCGCGGCCACCAGGCCAGCCACGGCATGCCGCGCCGCAGCCAGGCCGGTATCACATGCGGCCCTTCCAGGGCACCAGGCGCACCTCGACCCAGCGCATGAACATGTCGAACAGATAGGCCACCACGCCGATCACGATGATGCCCATGATGACGATGTCGGTGCGCAGGAAGTTGCTGGCGTTGAGCACCATCTGGCCCAGGCCGAC
>JANNZD010000358.1:0-3150 GCA_031410435.1 Betaproteobacteria bacterium
ACGAAGGGGTATTCCACCCGCCAGTCGGTGGCGTCGGTGACATGCGACACCCGCGACAGGCCGTCGAACTTGACGTTGTCCTTGGCGGTCACCCGGCCCAGCACCCGGCGGGCACGCTGGCGCAGGCCGGCCACGGTGGCGAAGTGGCCGGCAAAGCGCTGCACCGCCGCGCCGGCCAGGCCCAGCAACTCACCCACATGGCCATCGCGGGTGGCATCGGCCTGCGGCGTGCGGCGCTGTGCCACCTCGGACAGCCGGTGCTGCAGCGCGTCGATCAGCAATTGCCGGCGCCGCGGGTTGTCCAGCAGGTCGTCTTCCAGGTAGGGGTTGCGCTGCACCACCCAGATGTCGCCCAGCACCTCGTAGAGCATGCGGGCAGAGCGGCCGGTACGGCGCTCGTCGCGCAGCAGGTTCAGCAGGTCCCAGCCGCGCTCGCCCAGCAGGCGACGCACGATCTCGCGGTCGGAAAACGAGGTGTAGTTGTAGGGAATCTCGCGCAGGCGCGGCGCATCGCTGTCGGGCGTGGCGCCCGGGATCGGTAGGGCAAAGGCAGCTAGGTCGAGCGGAGCGTTCATGGTGCGGCAGGCGCCGGATTCATCAAGGTGGATTCAGCGAAACCTGGGCAGGCCCGTGAAACCGCATTTTATCGCGGTGCAGCATCTGCCTCGGGGGTGGCCCGGGTGGCGCCGTACCGGGTGGCGGGTTAATCCGCAGGCCCCGCCCTACGCGGGTATGCCAGAAACCGAAGTGTCATCGCGCGGCGGCATACTGCGCCGCTTGACGCTTTTACTTGACGCTTTTACATGACGCCTGTACTCGGCACCCGCTTCACCTTGGAGATCTGCATGCAATCAGCCCGTTCCATCGCCGCCCTGGCCACCCTGGCTGGCCTGGGTGCAGCCCTGGCCCTGCCGGCCCAGGCCCAGACCGAGATCCAGTGGTGGCATTCGATGACCGGCGCGCTGGGTGACCGGGTGGGCGAGATGGCCACCGGCTTCAATGCCAGCCAGAAGGACTACAAGGTGGTGCCGGTCTACAAGGGCAGCTACCCCGAGTCGATGACCGCCGCGATCGCCGCCTTCCGGGCCGGCAATGCGCCGCACATCGTGCAGGTGTTCGAGGTGGGTACGGCCACGATGATGTCGGCCAAGGGCGCGATCAAGCCGGTCTACCAGCTGATGAAGGACGCCGGCCAGCCCTTCGACCCCAAATCCTATGTCTCGGCGGTGGCCGGCTACTACAGCGACAGCAAGGGCAACATGCTGTCGATGCCCTTCAACTCGTCGACGACCACCTTTTACATCAACAAGGACGCCTTCAAGAAGGCCGGGCTCGACCCCAATGTGGCACCCAAGACCTGGAAGGAATTCGGTGTCACCGCCGGCAAGCTGAAGGCCAGCGGCCAGACCTGCGTCTACACCACCGGCTGGCCGTCGTGGGTGCATGTGGAGAACTTCAGCGCCTGGCACAACCTGCCCATCGGCACCAAGGAGAACGGCATCGCCGGGGTGGACACCCAGTTCACGATCAACTCGCCGCTGCACGTGGCCCATATCCAGATGCTGGGTGATTTCTCCAAGAACGGCTGGCTCACCTATGCCGGCCGCCGCAACGAGGCCGAGGCCAAGTTCTTCAGCGGTGAATGCGCGATGCTGACCAGCAGCTCGGCCGCGCTGGCCAACATCCGCAAGAACGCCAAGTTCGATTTCTCGGTCAACTTCCTGCCCTACAACGACAGCATCAAGGGCGCGCCGCAGAACAGCATCATCGGCGGCGCCAGCCTGTGGGTGCTGGCCGGCAAGAAGGCGGTCGACTACAAGGGCGTGGCGCAGTTCTTCAGCTACCTGTCCAAGCCCGAGTTGCAGGCCGCCTGGCACCAGGCCACCGGCTATGTGCCGCTGACCAATGCCGCCGCCGAGCTGACCGCCAAATCGGGCTACTACGAGAAGAACCCGGGCACCGATGTGGCCGTCAAGCAGCTCAACAACAAGCCGCCCACCGCCAACAGCAAGGGCCTGCGCTTCGGCAACTTCGTGCAGGGCCGCGAGGTGATCGAAGAAGAGATCGAAGCCGTGCTGGCCGGCAAGAAAGACGCCAAGTCCGCGATGGACGAGGCGGTGCGGCGCGGCAACGAGATCCTGCGCAAGTTTGCTGCGGCCAACAAGGAGTGATGGGCCCTGGCCGGCGCGGGCGCTGCCTGGCGCCGGGCGCAAAGGACTGAAACCGCAGCATGGAAAAGCGCGTCTTCTTCCGCTCGGCCTGGCTGCCCTACCTGCTGGTGGCGCCGCAACTGGCCATCACGCTGGTGTTCTTCTTCTGGCCGGCGGCGCAGGCGCTGTGGTTTGCCTTCCTGCGCCAGGACGCCTTCGGCATGCGCTCGGAATTTGCCGGGCTGGACAACTTCCGCGACCTGCTGGCCGACAGCAACTACCTGCAGTCCTTCCAGGTCACCGCGGTGTTCAGTGTGCTGGTGGCGGTGGGCGGGCTGGCGATGGCGCTGCTGCTGGCGGTGATGGCCGACCGGGTGATCAAGGGCGCGCTGGGCTACCGCACCCTGCTGATCTGGCCCTATGCGGTGGCGCCAGCCATCGCCGGGGTGCTGTGGGGCTTCATGTTCGCGCCGTCGATCGGCATCATCACCTATGCGCTCAAGGGCTTCGGCATCAACTTCAACTGGGTGCTGCAAGGCGACCAGGCGATGCTGCTGGTGGTGATGGCGTCGGTGTGGAAGCAGATCAGCTACAACTTCCTGTTCTTCCTGGCCGGGCTGCAATCCATCCCCAAATCGCTGATCGAGGCCGCAGCCATCGACGGCGCGCGGCCCCTGCGGCGCTTCTGGACCATCATCTTCCCGCTGCTGTCGCCCACCACTTTCTTCCTGCTGGTGGTCAACATCGTCTATGCCTTCTTCGACACCTTCGGCGTGATCGACGCCACCACCCAGGGCGGGCCGTCGGGTGCCACCCAGATCCTGGTCTACAAGGTCTACAACGACGGCGTCAAGGCGGCCGACCTGGGTGGCTCGTCGGCCCAGTCGGCGATCCTGATGCTGATCGTGATCGTGTTGACGGTGGCGCAGTTCCGCTTCGTAGAACGCCGTGTGAATTACTGAGCCATCATGGTCGAACGCCGCCCCTGGTTGAGTGTGCT
>JANNZD010000359.1:0-52824 GCA_031410435.1 Betaproteobacteria bacterium
CACGTCTTCGGCGCGCTCGGCCTCGAGTGCGATGGCGGCCATCTGCTCGACCGTCTCGACCGGGTATTTGCCGGCTGCGGTCTCGGCGCTGAGCATCACCGCGTCGGTGCCGTCCAGCACCGCATTGGCCACGTCGCTGACCTCGGCGCGGGTGGGCACCGGGTTGACGATCATGCTTTCCATCATCTGGGTGGCGGTGATGGTGATCTTGTCCAGCTCGCGCGCCATGCGGATCATCTTCTTCTGCAGCGCCGGCACCGTGGCATTGCCCACTTCCACCGCCAGGTCGCCGCGTGCCACCATGATGCCGTCGCTGGCGCGCAGGATGGCGTCGAGGTTGGGGATGGCCTCGCTGCGCTCGATCTTGGCGATCATCGCCGGCTTGTGGCGGTAGGGCTCGCCGGCCACATTGGCCAGCTGGCGCGCCATCTCCATGTCGGTGGCGTTCTTCGGGAAGCTCACCGCCAGGTAATCGGCCTGGAAGGCCATGGCGGTCTTGATGTCCTCCATGTCCTTGCCGGTCAGGGCCGGCGCGGTCAGCCCGCCGCCCTGCTTGTTGATACCTTTGTTGTTGCTCAGCTCGCCGCCGATCTTGACCATGGTGTGCACCTGCTCGCCGCGCACCGCCACCACGGTCAGCACGATCAGGCCGTCATTGAGCAGCAAGGTGTCGCCGGGCTTGACGTCGCGCGGCAGCTCTTTGTAATCCAGGCCCACGCCGTCGAGTGCGCCGGGCTCGCTGCGGGCGGCGTCCAGCACGAAGGCCTGGCCATTGACCAGCATCACCATGCCGTCGGCAAACTTGCCCACCCGGATCTTGGGGCCCTGCAGGTCGGCCATGATGGCCACCGGCTTGCCCAGCTTCTGGGCCACGCTGCGCACCAGGGTGGCCCGGTCGATGTGGTCTTGCGCCTTGCCGTGGCTGAAGTTCAGGCGCACCACGTCCACGCCAGCGCGCAGCAGGCGCTCCAGCACATCGGGGTCGCTGCTGGCGGGGCCTAGGGTGGCAACGATCTTGGTGGCGCGTGGCATGGGCTGTCCCGGTGGGGCTGGATAAGCGGCGGATTATCGGGGGCGGTCGGCCGCTGGCAGTTACCGAGCGGGTACTTTCAGGCTGCCAGCGGCCATGGCTTCGCGCAGCTCGGCCGCGTCGGCCACTGCCAGCGCGGTCATGTTGACCAGCCGCCGCATCGTCGCCGATGGGGTGAGGATGTGCGCCGGCGCTGCCGCGCCCAGCAGGATCGGGCCGATGGTCACACCATGGCTGGCGGTGATCTTGAGCACATTGAACAGGATGTTGGCGGCGTCCAGGTTGGGCAGCACCAGCAGATTGGCCGCACCCTTGAGCGTGGCGTCGCTCAAGAAGCTGGCGCGTATGGTTTCCGACAAGGCGGCATCGCCCTGCAGCTCGCCGTCGCATTCGATGTCGGGGGCGCGCTGCACGAACAGGTCGCGCGCGGCGCGCATGCGCCGGGCCGACGCGCGCGGCGAACTGCCGTACATCGAGTGCGACAGGAAGGCCACCTTGGCCGGCATGCCGAAGCGGCGCACTTCGGCCGCTGCCATCAGCGCGATGTCGGCCAGCTCTTCGGCGCTGGGCTCTTCGTTGACAAAGGTGTCGGTCAGGAACAGGGTGTGCTGGTCCAGCATCAATGCATTCATTGCCGCCAGGCTGCGCGCGCCGGGTTTGAGGCCGATCACATGGCGCACATGGTCGAGATGGGCCTCGTAGCGGCCCACCAGGCCGCACAGCATGGCATCAGCCTCGCCGCGCTTGAGCATCAGGCTGGCGATCAGGGTATTGCTGCGCCGTACCGTGGCCTTGGCGGCCTCGGGGGTCACGCCCTCGCGGCCCATCAGCTGGTGGTAGAGGGTGGAATAGCTGCGAAAGCGCGGGTCGTTCTCGGGGTCGCAGACCTCGAAATCGACACCGGCCTTGATGCGCAGGCCAGCGCGCTCGATGCGCATCGCAATCACCGCCGGGCGGCCGATCAGCACCGGCCGGGCCAGGCCTTCTTCCAGCACCACCGGCACTGCGCGCAGCACCCGCTCGTCCTCGCCCTCCGCATACACCACCCGGGCGGCGTTGCTGGCGCAGGCCGCGCGCGCGGCGGCAAACACCGGGCGCATCACCATGCCGGTCTGGTAGACGAAGCGGGTGAGCTGCTGGCGGTAGGCCTCCAGGTCGGCGATCGGCCGCAGCGCCACGCCCGACTCGGCGGCGGCCCGGGCCACCGCCGGCGCGATGCGCAGGATCAGGCGCACGTCGAAGGGGGTGGGGATGATGTAGTCGGGGCCGAACTTCAGCTCCTTGCCGGCATAGGCCGCAGCCACCTCGTCGCTGGCCTCGGCCTTGGCCAGCGCCGCGATCTCGTGCACGCAGGCCAGCTTCATCGCCTCATTGATGGTGGTGGCGCCGCAATCGAGCGCGCCGCGGAAGATGTAGGGGAAGCACAGGACGTTATTGACCTGGTTGGGGTAGTCCGACCGGCCGGTGGCCACGATGCAGTCGGGCCGGGCCTGCTTGGCCAGCTCGGGCCGGATCTCGGGCTCGGGGTTGGCCAATGCCAGGATGATGGGCTGGCGCGCCATCAGCATGACCATCTCGGGGGTCAGCACGCCGGCAGCCGAGCAGCCCAGGAAGACATCGGCGCCGACGATCGCATCGGCCAGGCTGCGGGCCTCGGTCTTCTGGCAGTAGCGCTGTTTGCTCTCGTCGAGCTTGTCGCCGCGCCCCTCGCGGATCACGCCCTTGGAGTCGACCGCAAAGATGTTCTCGATCTTCAGGCCCAGGCAGCACATCAGGTCCAGGCAGGCGATGGCGGCGGCGCCGGCGCCCGAGACCACCAGCTTGACTTCGCCGATGCGCTTGTCCACCAGTTCCAGCGCATTGATCAGCGCGGCCGACGAGATGATGGCGGTGCCGTGCTGGTCGTCATGGAAGACCGGGATCTTCAACCGTTCACGCAGCTGGCGCTCGATCTGGAAGCACTCGGGCGCCTTGATGTCCTCGAGGTTGATGCCGCCCAGCGTGGGTTCCAGCGCGGCAATGATCTCGACCAGCTTGTCCGGGTCGCGCTCGGCCAGCTCGATGTCGAACACGTCGATGCCGGCAAACTTCTTGAACAGGCAGCCCTTGCCCTCCATCACCGGTTTGGCTGCCAGCGGGCCGATGTCGCCCAGGCCCAGCACCGCGGTGCCGTTGGTGATCACGCCCACCAGGTTGCCGCGGCTGGTGTATTCGGCGGCCAGGCTGGGGTCGGCCTCGATGTCCAGGCAGGGGTAGGCCACGCCGGGCGAATAGGCCAGGCTCAGGTCGCGTTGGTTGGACAGCGGCTTGGTGGGGGTGACCGAGATCTTGCCGCGGGTGGGCGAGCGGTGGTACTCGCGGGCGGCTTCGCGCAGGGCTTGTTCGGCAGCGGACAGGGGCTTGGACATGGGCGGCTTCCAGCAGGGGCGGGGCTGCGAGATTACGCCTGATCAAAGCCCGCAGTGATGTGGAAAACAGCTAGCAGCCCTGCAGCGTGGCCATGCAATCGCCGCGATGGGGCGGCGCCCGGCGGCTTGGCCGGCAGGCGATTCAGCCCGTGGCGCGCCGGGCCAGGATCTCGAAGGCCGGCAGGGTCTTGCCCTCCAGCACCTCGAGAAAGGCGCCGCCGCCGGTGCTGATATAGCCTACCTCCTTGTCAATGCCGTACTTGGCGATCGCGGCCAGGGTGTCGCCGCCGCCGGCGATGCTGAAGGCCGGGCTGGCGGCGATGGCGCGGGCAATCGCCTCGGTGCCGTGCGAGAAGGCCTCGAACTCGAACACGCCGACCGGGCCGTTCCAGACGATGGTGCCAGCGGCCTGGAGCTGGGTCGCCAGAAGCGCCGAGGTCTGCGGGCCGATGTCCAGGATCAGGTCGTCGTCGGCCACGTCGGTGGCGGCTTTGACAGTGGCCGGCGCGTCGGCGGCAAAGGCCTTGGCGCAGACCACGTCCACCGGGATGGGCACCGCCGCGCCGCGGGCCTTCATCGCGTCGATGACGGCGCTGGCCTGGTCCAGCAGGTCGGGCTCGGCCAGGCTCTTGCCGATCTTCAGGCCAGCCGCCAGCATGAAGGTGTTGGCGATGCCGCCGCCCACGATCAGGCCGTCCACCTTGGCCGCCAGGCTCTTGAGGATGGTGAGCTTGGTGCTGACCTTGCTGCCCGCGACGATGGCCACCAGCGGCCGTTTCGGGTGGGCCAGGGCTTGGGTGATGGCGTCGATCTCGGCCGACAGCAGCGGGCCGGCGCAGGCGATGGGTGCGTACTGGGCGATGCCGTAGGTGGTGCCTTCGGCGCGGTGGGCGGTGCCGAAGGCGTCATTCACATAGATGTCGCACAGCGCGGCCAGCTTGCGCGCCAGCGCTTCGTCATTGTTCTTCTCGCCCTTGTTGAGGCGGCAGTTCTCCAGCATCACCACCTGGCCGGGTGCCACCGTCACGCCGTCCACCCAGCCCGCCAGCAGCGGCACCTCACGCCCCAGCAGCGCCGCCAGGCGCGCGGCCACCGGCGCCAGCGAATCCTCGGGCTTGAACGCGCCCTCGGTGGGCCGGCCCAGGTGCGAGGTGACCATCACCGCCGCGCCGGCGTCCAGCGCCATCTGGATGCAGGGCACCGACGCGCGGATGCGGGTGTCTTCGGTGATGCGGCCGGCGTCGTCCTGCGGCACATTCAGGTCGGCGCGGATGAACACGCGCCGGCCGGCCACGCGGCCCTGGGCCACCAGTTCGTCGAGTCGGAGGATTTTCATGGTCATGTCGGGTCAGGGGAGGGGGCGAAGCTGCCCGCCCGCAAGTTTGGCAGATCACCAGCCCAGGCCCAGACGGCAGATCAACATCGCGCTGGTGCCTGCCACGATGGTGCCCAGCATGTCGCGGCGCCAGGCATACCAGGCAGTGGCCGCCGCCACGCCGAACAGGCGGGCATCGCGCCAGGTGCCGATCAGTTGGCCCTGGTTGAGCAGCAGGTCGGGCACGACGATGGCCACCAGCGCTGCCACCGGGGCGTAGCGCAGGCCTTCGCGCAGCCAGTCGGGCATCGGCAGGTCGCGCTCGGGTGCGATGAAGAAGCTGCGCGTCAGCAGCGTGATCAGGGCCAGGCCGGCCAGGGTCAGCAGGGTCCAGGCGCTGCTCATGACGCGGCCCTGCCAGCAGCCGGCCGGCGCCGGCTGTGGTCGATCAGCGTGCCCACCACCACGGCCGCGGCGATGGCCACCAGCAGGTTGAGCCGCAGCGGCAGCGCATAGGCGGCCACCGCAGCGCCGCCGGCCACCAGCGCCGGCAACCAGGTGGCGCGGTCGGCCAGCATCGCGTAGGTCATGGCCAGCAGCGCCACGCTGCCGGCAAAGCCCAAGCCCCATTCCACCGGCACGCGGTGGCCCAGCAGGATGCCGGTCAGTGACATCAGATGCCAGCTGCCGGCATTGACCGCCACGCCACCCCAGAAATAGGGCTTCTGCTCGGGGGCCGGCTGTGGATCGGGAAAGCGGCGCGCGAACAGCACATAGTTCATCTCGACCATGAAGTAGGCGGCCAGCGTGCGCTCGCGCCGTGGCCAATGCTTGAGGTAGGGCCGCCAGCGGGCCGAGAAGATCACGAAGCGCAGGTTCAGGCACAGCGCGGTGGCCCAGATCGCCCAGATCGGCGCGCCGTTGGCGATCAGCGGCGCGGTGGCCAGTTGTGCGGTACCGGCGAACATCGTCAGCGACATGGTCAGCGCCACCCACAGCGGCAGACCACTCTTGACCATCGCCACGCCGGTGACCAGGCCCCAGGCGCCGATGCCCAGGCCCAAGCCCACCATGTCGCGGGCGCCGCGTGCAAATTCAGGGTGGCGCAATTTCGCCGGCCAGGTTTTCATCGGGTGATTGTCGGCGCCGGGTGCCGGCAGTCTTGCAGGCGGTCTGGGCGCGGCTGCCCGGCCGGCCGGCTTGCATCAGCGCTTGATCAGCGACCGCAGGTCGTCTTCCCAGCCCTTCAATTTGCCTATCGCATGCTGGCGCTGCTGCAGCGTGCTGGCGTTGTGCAGCATTGCGCTGAGCGCGCAGTTGGCCTGGGCCACGTTGTCGGCATAGGCCTGGTAGGCCGGCCGTGGTGAGTTGAAGGTGGCTGCACCCAACTGGCGAAGGCCGGCCTGCAGGCTGGCGGTATCCGGGCGCTCGGCCAGCCATTGGCGCAATTGGCGGATGCCGTCTGCCTGGCGCTGGCGCCGCTCGGCCAGCCACAGATCTGGGTTGAACGGCGACTGGGCCAGCGCCAGCTGCAGCAACTGCAGCTGGCTCGGGTTGAGCTTGCCGAACCAGGTTTCGGCGCGGTCCACGCTGCGTTTGAGCGCCGCCTTCTGGCGCTCGGCCGGGTCATCCTGGCGGTAGTCGGCTTCGGCCTCGGCCAGTTTCTTGAGCTGCTGGCGCTCGATGTGGCGCACCTGCTCGGGCGTGAGCTGGCGCACCTGCTCGGCGATGGCGGGCAGCGCATGTTCATAGGCCCCTTCGACACGCTGTTGCCAGGCCTGCAATTGCTTGCAGACCTGCGCCGCACTGACCTTGTCGGCCGCTTGCACCTGCAGGTCGGCCAGGGCCTGGGCGTACTCGGGCAGCTGGGTGGCGCGGTGCCAGGCAAACCAGTCTTCCAGTGCGGCCTTGACCCGCTGGGCCTGCTCGGCATTGAAGTCGGCATAACCGTCCAGCCACCAGTAGGCCAGCCAGGGCCCCTGGTTGTAGCTCAGGCGCACCGCGCTGCAGCCCACGAAGCAGGGCAGCAGGCACACGATAATCCACATCCAACGCATCTAGACAGGCTCCCTCATGTCGCTTGACACAAGCACACTGGACATCGTGATCATGGCCGCCGGCCGGGGCACGCGTATGAAGTCGCGCCACCCCAAGGTGCTACACCGCCTGGCCGGCCGGCCACTGCTGTCGCATGTGCTGGCCACCGCGGCCAGCCTGGGTGACCACCCCACCTGGGTGATCACCGGCCACGCTGCACCAGCCGTGGAGTCTGCCATTGCTGGCGGCCGCGCCCGGTCGGTGCGCCAGATGCCGCAGTGGGGTACAGGGCATGCCGTGGCCCAGGTCTTGCCCCATCTGGCCGGGCAGGGCAGCACCCTGATCCTGAATGGCGATGTGCCCCTGATCGCGGCCGCCACCGCCCGGGCCCTGGCCGATGCCTGCGGCGGCCAGCGCCTGGCGCTGCTGACCATCGTGCTGGCCGATGCCAGCGGCTATGGCCGCATCCTGCGCGGTGCCGACGGCGCGGTGCTGGGCATCGTCGAGCACAAGGACGCCAGCCCGGCCCAGCGCGAGATCCGCGAGGTCTACACCGGCATGATGGCCGCGCCGACGGCCGCGCTCCGGCGCTGGGTTGGCGCGCTCAAGAACGACAACGCCCAGGGCGAGTACTACCTGACCGACATCGTGGCCATGGCCGTGGCCGAGGGCGTGCCGGTGGTGGCCACCCTGGCCACGGACGAAACCGAGGTGCTGGGCGTGAACAGCCCGGTGCAACTGGCCGATCTGGAGCGCCGGCTGCAGCGGCGCCAGGCCGACGCCCTGCTCGAGGCCGGTGTGCGCATGGCCGACCCGGCGCGCTTCGACTTGCGCGGCAGCCTGCAGCATGGCCAGGATTGTGAAATCGATGTCGGCTGCGTCTTCGAAGGCATGGTGCGGCTGGGTGACGAGGTGCGCATCGGCGCCCACTGCGTGATCCGCGATGCGCGGATCGGTGACGGCGCGGTGATCCACCCCTTCACCCACATCGAAGGCGCGAGCGTGGGTGCGGGTGCGCTGGTCGGGCCCTATGCCCGGCTGCGGCCGGGTGCCGAGCTGGGCCCCGAGGTGCACATCGGCAATTTCGTCGAGGTCAAGAATTCCACCCTGGCGCGTGGCGCCAAGGCCAACCACCTGGCCTATCTGGGCGATGCGACGGTGGGCGAGCGGGTCAACTATGGTGCCGGCAGCATCACCGCCAACTACGACGGCGCCAACAAGCACCGCACGGTGATCGGCAACGATGTGCATATCGGCAGCAACTGCGTGCTGATCGCCCCGGTCACGATTGCCGACGGCGGCACGGTGGGCGGCGGCAGCACGGTCAGCAAGGACACCCCGGCCGGCCAGTTGACAGTGGCGCGCGGCAAGCAGGTGTCGATCGCCGGCTGGAAACGCCCCGCCAAGGCCGCCAAGCCGGCCAAGGCCTGAAGCCGATCAATCCGGCGCGCTGTCCAGCAACTGCGCCACCAGGCACAGGTCGTGCCAGGCCTCGGCCTTGCATTGCGGTTGGCGCAGCAGGAAGGCCGGGTGGTGGGTGACGACCAGCGGCACGCCCTGCCAGGCGTGCACCTGAGCGCGCAGCTTGCCCACCGGCAGGGGGCTGCCCAGCAGGGATTGCACCGCGAAGCGCCCCGTCGCCAGGATCACCTTCGGCCTGACCAGGGCCACCTGGCGTTGCAGGAAAGGCTGGCACTGCGCCAGTTCCGCCGTGCTGGCCAGGCGGTTGCGGGGCGGGCTGCACTTGAGCACATTGGTGCTGAAGGCCGGGCGGCCGGGGCTGTCGGCCTGGCGGCTCAGGCCGATCGCAAACAGCATGCGGTCCAGCAGCTGGCCGGCCTCGCCGGCAAAGGGCAGGCCCAGGCGGTCTGCTTCGGCGTCCGGCGGGTCGCCGATGACCATGCAGTCGGCCGGGCTGGGCCCGGCACCCCACACGGCTTGGTGGCGGGTCTGGCACAGCGCGCAGGCGCTGCAGGTGGCCACCGCCGCCTGCAGCGCCGGGATGTCCAGGCGCTGCAAGGTTTCGGCGCCAGGGCTGCTGGCCATTGGCCGGCCGGCGGCCGCCACAAGTGCGGCCGCCGGTGCAGCCACGAGCGCAGGCGGGCGCGGCGCCGGGCCGGCCAGCGGAGGAGCTTCGGCGGGGCGGGCCGCCGCGGTGACAAGGGCGGACGGGTCAGCTTCGGGGCTGGCAGCGGCCGCACCGGGCGGCAGCCACAGGCGCAGGCCCATTTCGCGCAGCATGGCCTGCTGATGCGCCGGCCAGCGTTCCGGGGCGCTCATGGCGCTGCCGCCGGCGCGGCTGCCGGGCACAGGTCCAGGCGCAACACCAGCGCGTCTTCACGCTTGGCGGCGGCGGGGTAGTAGCCGCGCCGCAGGCCCACCTCGGCAAAGCCCATATGTCGGTAGAGCGCGCGTGCGGCCAGGTTGCTGGGGCGCACCTCCAGCCACAGCGCCCGGTCGCCCCGGGCCAGCGCATCGGCCTGCAGGCGGCGCACCAGGGCCTGGCCGTGGCCGGCGCGCTGGGCCGCCGGCGCGACAGTCAGGTTGAGCAGGTGCATCTCCTCGACGCCGGGCAGGGCCAGCGAATAGCCCAGCAGGCCCGCCTGCGCATCCAGGCGCAGTTCGGCCCGGTAGCCGGCCGCCAGCGAGTCGATGAAATTGCCCCGGGTCCAGGGGAAGGGGTAGGCCTGTACCTCGATCGCCAGCACCTGGTCGATGTCGGCGGCCGTCATTGGCCGGTGCCACACCGCCGGGCCGGCTTTGAGCACCGCATTCATGGTGCGCTCGGGCCGGCGGCCGGCGCCGCCGGCGGGCGCAGCGCGCGCTCGGCGGTGGTCAGCGCCACCTTGTCGCGCAGGTAGAGCGGCAGGGCCAGGTCGGGCGCGATGCCGCAGCCCTGCTGCCAGGCGGCTTCGGCCAGGCGGGACAGCGCGGCGGCGCGGTCGGCGCTGTGAGGCACACGACGGGCATCGCCCCAGGGCAGGCGGGCGGCAAAAGCAGCGATGGCGCTGCCCGCCACCCGGGCCGGCGGTGCGTCGGCCCAGACGGCGGCCAGGGCCGGCAGGGTCCACAGCTGCGGCGCGATGCGCACCGTCCAGCCGGCCGGCCCGTAGGCGTAGGCGGCGGCGTAGACCTCGTCCATGCGGGCGTCCATCGCCACCCACCAGTCGGCCGGGCCGACGGGATGGGTTTCGGCGCCGGTCTGGCAGCGCGCGTCCTCGGCCACGATCATCAGGCTGTCGATGGGCAGCAGTGGGGTTTCATGTGCCAGGGCCAGGCCCTGGGCCACCGCGCAGGCGGTACGCAGCCCGGTGAAGGCGCCGGGCCCCTGGCCGAAGGCGATGGCCTGCACCTGGCGCAGGGCCAGGCCCTGGTCGGCCAACAGGCCCATCAAGGCCGGTATCAGGCGGCTGGACGCCAATGCGCCACCGGCTTCGTTCAGGCCAACCCGATTCGGGCCCTGCTGGCCGGCAGCGCCGGGCCAGACCAGGGCGACGGCCAGCTGATCGGTCGAGGTGTCCAGGGCGAGCAGGCAGGCGGTCATGGCGGGCGCAGAGTGTAGCGGCGGGCCTTGCGCGGCGATCGGGCGCTTGGCCATGCCATTGCCGGCAGCAGGCGGGGCCGGGTGTGGCAAGATTCAGGGTTTATACGGATCTCCTGATCCCGGAGGGCCCGCTTGATGGGTGCCGACGGGGCCACCTCCCCCTCCATGCAGATCGACACCCAATGGCTGGGCTACCTGGCCGCATCGTTGACCACGGCCTCATTCGTGCCCCAGGCCTGGCAGACCTTCCGCTCGACCAACCTGGCGGGCATCTCGATCGGCATGTACAGCGCGTTCACGCTGGGCGTGCTGATGTGGCTGGCCTATGGCCTGGCGCTGGGCGCCTGGCCGATCATCCTGGCCAACGCCTTCACCCTGGCCCTGGCCTCGACCATCCTGCTGCGCACCTGGCGCGCGCGCCGCGCCGCCGCGTCGGGCTGAGGCTCAGAATGGGTTGGTGGCGGCGCGGGCCTGTGCCTGGCTGCCGATGCGGGCATGCGCGGCCGGCCCGAGGTGCCGGTCACTGGCCCACAGGTGCGAGGTCGCGGTTGCGTCCGTGACCAGGTTGGTGGTGCTGCAGCCCAGCACGGCGGTCGCCACGGCGTCGGCGCTCTGGCCGCTGGCAATGGCGCAGGCCGCCAGCGTCGGCACTGCCGGCGTGGTCAGGAAGTTGGCGGGCAGCTTGTACATCGCGGCCACGATGTCGTCGGCCAGCACCAGGCCATAGTTGCGGCCGTCAAAGCGCGCGGCGTCGATGCCAATGCGCAGGTAGGCATTGAATTCATAGGTCAGGCTGCCCAGCAGAACTGCCGCATTGGCATTGCTCAACATGGCATTGACCGCATAGGGGCTGAGCCCCAGGTCGGGCAAGGTGATCACCAGCGCCCGCGCGCCAGTGGCCAGCACGCGGTTGACCTGCTCGGCGGCCAGTGCGCCGCGGCGCTGGATCTCGGCCACCGCGTCCGCCGGGCTCAGGCCGGTGAGGCTGCGTTCGTAGAGCTCGATGATGTCGTTGCTGCCGATCATCATCATCACCAGATCGGTCTTGCCGAGGTCGGGTCGGGCGTTGAGCTGCTGGGCCAGGCCGGTGGCCGGGTCGCCTACCTTGGCATGCCGTTGGGCCAGGATGAAGGCCTTGGCGGTGATCGCCGTCGGGTTGCATTGATCGAAGGCAAAGCCGTAGAGCGAGGCCACGCTCTGGGCCATATTGGGCAGGGTCAGGCACTTGCCGGTGGTGCTGGCGCTGCGGTCGTTGATGGTGTACTTGAAGCCATCGTGCTTGCCCTCGGCATCGACGGCGTCCTCGATCATGCTGTTCTCGTCGCCCAGCACGATCAGGCGGTCGGGTTTGAAGGCCTCCACCTGGGCGGTGCCACCGCCGCAGGCCGCCAGCAGCGCTGCGGCCAATGCCACCGGGGCCAGGACCCGCGCGCCCAGGCGGCGCAATTCACTCGAAAAAGTCATCGGATTTCCATCATCAAGACAAGGCACCGGCACCTGGCGGGGGCCGGTTCAGGGGGTGGCAGTGGCCGCGCGCCGCAGCCGGTCGGTGACACCTTCCCAGGCCGCATGCCCGGGGGGCTGCTCGACCCAGATCTCGGCCACGCCGTCGGCATCGAGCCGGCGCAGGACCGCGAACAATTCCTGCGCCACCGCCGCCGGATCGTCGGGCATGGCGATCCAGCGCAGGCCGGCGGGCAGGGCGCCAGACCGCCGGGAATATACCGCCAGCCCCGCCGGCCAGGTTTCTGGCCGCTGAAGTGCCGCGGCCAGGGCCGCTGCCGGCCAGAGCCGCAGGCGGGCGCTGGGCGCATAGTGCGCCGCCAGCGTGCCGGGTGCACGCGGTGCCTGGCGGTCGGGCGCCAGCAGCGCCTGGCCCAGGGCTTGCTCCAGGGTGTCGCGGGCCAGCACCCCGGGGCGCAGCAGCACCGGCGCACCGCGGCTCAGGTCGATGATGGTGGACTCGATGCCCAGCGTGCAATCGCCGCCGTCCAGCACCCACAGGGCGTCGCCAAATTCCTGCACCACATGGGCCGCGCTGGTGGGGCTGACCCGGCCGAAGCGGTTGGCACTGGGCGCGGCCACCCCGGGCACGCCCAGCGCGGCGGCGGCCTGCAGCAGGGCCTGCGCCACCGGGTGGGACGGGCAACGCAGGCCGATGCTGGCCTGGCCACCGGCCGCCACGCCACCCAGGCCGGGCGCGCGCGGCACGATCACCGTCACCGGGCCGGGCCAGAAGGCTTGCAGCAGCCGGCCCAGCAGCGGCGGTGCGCTGCCGTCGGGCCAGGCCACGAAAGGTGCGGCCTGGGCCCAATCGGCCACATGCACGATCAGCGGATGGTCAGGCGGCCGGCCCTTGGCGGCGAAGATGGCCCGCACCGCTGCATCGTCGTCGGCCCGCGCGCCCAGGCCGTAGACGGTCTCGGTGGCAAAGGCCAGCAGCTGGCCGTCGGCCAGCTGCCGGGCAGCGGCGGCGATGGCCGGGGCCTGCCTGCCGTCGAGTACCGGCATCGGCGTCAGAAGGCCGGCAGGCCGAGCAGGGCCGCGGCTTGCAAGGCCGTGGTGCGCGCGCTGGCAAAGTCGGCGGCGGTGACGGTGAGGTGGCCCATCTTGCGGCCGGGCCGTGCATTGGCCTTGCCGTAGAGGTGCAGATGCACCCCGGGCAGGGCCAGCACCGCCGGCCAGTCCGGCGCCTGCTCGGGCGTGCCATGGCGCAACCACAGGTCGCCCAGCAGGTTGAGCATCACTGCCGCCGAGTGCTGGCGCGGCGCCGGCAGCGGCAGGCCGGTCAGGCTGCGTACCTGCAGGTCGAACTGGCTGCAATCGCTGCCGTCGATCGACCAGTGGCCCGAGTTGTGCGGGCGCGGCGCCATCTCGTTGGCGACCAGGCTGCCGTCGCTGAGCACGAAGAACTCGACGCACAGCACGCCGACATAGTCCATGGCCTCGGCCAGCCGGGTGGCGGCTGCGGCGGCCTGCTGCTGCAGCGCCGGTGATGCGTCGGGCGCGGGCACCTGGGTCACCGCCAGGATGCCGTCGCGGTGCAGGTTCTGCTGCACCGGCAGTTGCACGGTCTGGCCGTCGGCGCCGCGCGCCACCACCACGCTCAGCTCGTATTGCAGCGCCAGCATCTGCTCCAGCACACAGGGGGCCCGGCCCAGGGCCTGCCAGGCCTCGGCCAGTTCGGCCCGGTCGGCGACCCGGCGCTGGCCCTTGCCGTCATAGCCCAGCCGCGCGGTCTTGAGGATGCCAGGCAACAGGGCGTCGGGCACGGCCGCCAGGCGTGCGTCGGTGTCGATCAGCGCATGCGGCGCGCAGGGCACGCCGCATTGGCGGAATCGCGCCTTCTCGGACGCCCGGTCCTGGCAGATGGCCACGGTGTCGGCGCTGGGCGAGACCCGGCGGTAGGCGCCCAGGGTGATCAGGGCCCCGGCCGGCACGTTCTCGAACTCGGTGGTGATGGCCTCGCAACGCTGCATCAGCTGGGCCAGGCCCTGCTCGTCCAGGTAGTCGGTGGCCACATGGTATTGCGCCACCAGGCCGGCCGGCGAGGTCGGGTCGGCATCCAGCACGGCGGTGAAATAACCCAGCCGCTGGGCTGCCTGCACGAACATCCGGCCCAGCTGGCCGCCGCCCATCACGCCCAGCGTGGCACCGGGCAGCACAGTCTTTCGGCTCATGTCAACTCCGCGCTCATGGCCCGGGCGGCGGCGGTCTGGCGGGCCCGGAAGTCATCCAGGCGCTGGCGCAGCGCCGGGTCGGCAGTGGCCAGCATCGCCACCGCAAACAGCGCGGCGTTGGCGGCGCCGGCCGCGCCGATGGCAAAGGTGGCCACCGGAATGCCCTTGGGCATCATCACCATCGAGTGCAGCGAATCCACCCCCGACAGGTGCTTGCCGGCCACCGGCACACCCAGCACCGGCACGGTGGTCTTGGCGGCCAGCATGCCGGGCAGGTGGGCAGCGCCGCCGGCGCCGGCGATGATCGCCACCAGCCCGCGGCCGGCGGCGGCCTCGGCATAGGCGAACATCTCGTCGGGCATGCGGTGGGCCGAGACCACCCGGCATTCATGGGCCACGCCAAACTCGGCGAGAATCTGCGCGGCCGGGCGCAGGGTTTCCCAGTCGCTGCTGGACCCCATCAGCACGCCGACCTGCACCGCCGCCGCCGCCCCGGGTGGACCGGGGGGCGGAGCGGGGCGCGCTGCGGGGCGGTTCGGGTGGTCTGTCGCTTGCGCCAAGAGGGCTCCGGGGGGTCGGGGTGAACATTGAATTGTAATTGGCCGGCCCCATCTGGCCGGACTCGCCGGGGCGCGAGCCCGCCTTCCACACACAACCCACACTGCATTCGGCTGAACCATGAGCGACATCACGATCCAGAACTTTGAAGCCGAGCTGATCCAGGCGTCGATGCAGCAGCCGGTGCTGCTTGACATCTGGGCGCCCTGGTGCGGCCCTTGCCGCACCCTGGGCCCGCTGCTCGAAAAAATCGAAACCGCCTATGCCGGCCGCTTCAAGCTGGCCAAATTGAACAGCGACGACCAGCCCGAGATCTCGGCCCAGCTGAGCCAGGCTTTCGGCGTGCGCTCGATCCCCTTCTGCGTAATGTTCAAGGACGGCCAGCCGGTGGACGGCTTTGTCGGCGCGCTGCCCGAGGCCCAGATCCGGGAATTCCTCGACCGCCATGTGCCCACCGAACAGGCCTTGGAGGCCGAAGCCGAGGCCGAAGAGGCCGTGGTCCTGGAGGCCGAGGGCGACCTGGACGCGGCGCTGGCGCGCCTGCAGCAGGCGGTGGCCGTCGACCCGGCCAACGAGGCCGCCCGCTTCGACTATGTCAAGCTGCTGATCGAGACCGGCCAGACCGCGCTGGCCCGCGCGGCCTGGGAGCCGGTGGCCGGCAAGGCCCTGATCGACGCCCGGGTCGCGGCCCTGGGCCTGTGGTTGCAGGCCTGTGAGGCGGCGGCTAGGGCCCGCAGCCCGGCTGTACTGGCCGAGGCCATCGGCGCCAACCGGCGCGACTTCGAGGCGCGCCATGAGCTGGCCCAGCTGGCCTTTGCCGAGGGCCGCTTCACCGACGCGATGGACGCGCTGCTCGAGATCGTGATGCGCGACAAGGAGTGGAATGGCCAGCTCGCGCGCAAGACCTATGTGGCCATCCTGGAGCTGATGAGCAAGCCCGCGCCCAAGCCTGCCAAGGGCGCCGAGGGCGACCCGGCCAAGGGCAAGCTCGAGGTGGTGGGCCGCATGGCCGTGGCCCCCGGCGACCCGGTGGTCGACCAGTACCGCCGCAAGTTGAGCATGGCCTTGTTCTGAGCCTGGCGCGAGGCCGGGCGGGCGCCGTCCGGTCTGGCGAATGCGGCTCCGGGCCCCCACCTACAATCAACAGTTGCCCGGCGTTTGCGTGGGCAATTTGCCAAAAGGAATTTTCACGTGTTCATGTCCAACGCCTTTGCCCAGACCGCCCCGGCCGCCGCCGCCGGCGGCCTGGATTCGATGTTCGGCTCGCTCGGCCAGTTTCTGCCCCTGGTGCTGATGTTCGTGGTGCTGTACTTCATCATGATTCGGCCCCAGATGAAGCGCCAGAAAGAGCACAAGGCCATGATCGACGCGCTGGCCAAGGGTGACGAGGTGGTGGTGGCCGGCGGCCTGATCGGCCGGGTGGCCAAGATGGGCGAGAGCCTGCTGGCGGTCGAGGTCTCGAACGGGGTGGAGATCCAGGTGCAGCGCAGCGCAGTGGTGCAGGTGCTGCCCAAGGGCACTTACGGCAAGTGAGCCCGGGCCAGCCCGCGGCTGCCGGTCTGAAGGCCGCCGCCCGCCCGGTGCCAGGCCCTTGCTGTTGATGTCCCCGCTGGCCCGGCGCCGGCCCCTTGCCGCGCCTAGGAAGTCACGATGAACCGTTACCCCCTGTGGAAATACCTGATCCTGGCGCTGGCGCTGGTGGTCGGCCTGCTCTACACCCTGCCCAATCTGTTTGGCGAGGCGCCTGCGGTGCAGGTGTCCAGCGCCAAGGCCACGCTCAAGCTCGACGCGACGATGGTGGCGCGGGTCGAGCAGACCCTGGCGGCGGCCGGCCTGAAGCCCGACTTCGTGCAGTTCGAGGGCAACTCGGTCAAGGCCCGCTTTGCCAGCACCGACGACCAGATCAAGGCCAAGGATGCGATCAGCAAGGCGGTCAACCCGGACCCGGCCGAACCGTCCTACATCGTTGCGCTCAACCTGCTGTCACGCTCGCCCACCTGGCTGACCCGGCTGCACGCGCTGCCGATGTACCTGGGCCTGGACCTGCGCGGCGGGGTGCACTTCCTGATGCAGGTGGACATGAAGGCGGCCCTGACCAAGAAGGCCGAGTCCACCACCGGGGACCTGCGCACCCTGCTGCGCGACAAGAACATCCGCCATGCCGGCATCAACCGCGACGGCAACCTGGTGGTGGTGCGCTTCCGGGAGGCCACGGTGCTGGCCCAGGCGCGCAGCCTGCTGGCCGACCAGTTTCCCGACCTGGAATGGGCCGAATCCGGCAGCGCACCCGATCTGGTGCTGACCGGGGCGCTCAAGCCGGCGGCTGCCAAGGCGGTGCAGGACGCCGCGATCAAGCAGAACATCACCACCCTGCACAACCGGGTCAACGAGCTCGGCGTGGCCGAGCCGGTGATCCAGCAGCAGGGCGCCGACCGGGTGGTGGTGCAATTGCCCGGGGTGCAGGACACCGCCAAGGCCAAGGACATCATCGGCCGCACCGCCACCCTGGAGGTGCGCCTGGCCAACAGCAGCAGCGAGGCCATGGAGGCGCTGCGCGGCGGTGGCCCGGTGCCCTTCGGCAGCGAAAAATACCTCGAAAAAGACGGCTCGCCGATCATCGTCTTCCGCCAGGTCATCCTGACCGGCGAGAACCTCACCGATGCCCAGCCGGGTTTTTCCGGCGACAACGCCGGCGAGGCTGCGGTGCACCTCACGCTCGATGCCAAGGGCGCGCGCATCTTCCGCGATGTCACGCGCGAGAACATCAACAAGCGCATGGCCATCCTGCTGTTCGAGAAGGGCAAGGGCGAGGTCGTCACCGCGCCGGTGATCCGCAGCGAGATCGGTGGCGGGCGGGTGCAGATCAGCGGCCGGATGAGCACCACCGAGGCGGCCGACACCGCCTTGCTGCTGCGCGCCGGCAGCCTGGCCGCGCCGATGGAGATCATCGAGGAACGCACCATCGGCCCCACCCTGGGGGCCGAGAACATCGCCAAGGGTTTTGCCAGCGTCGGTTACGGCTTTGCGGCGATTGCGGTCTTCATGTGCGGCTACTACCTGCTGTTCGGGGTGTTCTCGACACTGGCGCTGGCGGTCAACCTGCTGCTGCTGGTGTCGATGCTGTCGATGCTGCAGGCCACCCTCACCCTGCCCGGCATCGCCGCCATTGCCTTGACGCTGGGCATGGCCATCGACTCGAACGTGCTGATCAACGAGCGGGTGCGTGAGGAACTGCGCAATGGTGCGTCGCCCCAGGCCGCCATCAATGCGGGTTACGAACGCGCCTTCGCCACCATCCTTGACTCCAACATCACCACCCTGATCGCCGGCCTGGCCCTGCTGGCCTTCGGCTCGGGCTTTGTGCGCGGCTTTGCGGTGGTGCATTGCCTGGGCATCATGACCTCGATGTTCTCGTCGGTGATGTTCTCGCGCGGCCTGGTCAACCTCTGGTACGGCGGGCAGAAGCGGCTGAAGTCGGTGTCCATAGGCCAGGTCTGGCGCCCGGCCGGCGCGCCGCCGGCGCATGTCGAGCTGGCGGCCGACGAACCAGTCGCCAAGACCTGAGCGACCCAGGAGCCCCGCAACATGGAATTCTTCAGAATCCAACGCGACATCCCGTTCATGCGGCATGCGCTGGTGTTCAACATCGTCTCCTTCGTCACCTTCGCGCTGGCGGTGTTCTTTCTGCTCACCCGCGGCCTGCACCTGTCGATCGAGTTCACCGGCGGCACCGTGCTGGAGGTGGAGTACGCCCAGGCCGCCAACCTCGAGAAGGCCCGCACGGCGGTCGAGACCCTGGGCTTCGGCGAGGTGCAGGTGCAGAACTTCGGCACCTCGCGCGACCTGCTGGTGCGCCTGCCGGTGCGGTCCAGCGTCAAGCAGGCCGATGTCGCGCCGCTGGTGTTCAAGACCCTGTGCGTCGCCGAGGGCGGCACCCTGGCCACCAAGGCGTACACCTCGCCGCAGGGCGAGCAAGTCAGTCGGCCATCCTGTGCCACGGCCGACGGCAAGGAGCCGGTCAAGCTGTCGCGCACCGAGTTTGTCGGCCCGGCGGTGGGCGACGAGTTGGCCAGCGACGGCCTGAAGGCGCTGGCCTTCGTGGTGATCGGCATCATGGCCTATCTGGCGGTGCGCTTCGAGTGGAAGTTCTCGGTGGCAGCCATCATCGCCAACCTGCATGACGTGATCATCATCCTGGGCTTCTTTGCCTTTTTCCAGTGGGAGTTTTCGCTGGCGGTGCTGGCTGCGGTGCTGGCGGTGCTGGGCTATTCGGTGAACGAATCGGTGGTCATCTTCGACCGGATCCGCGAGGCCTTCCGCAAGTACCGCAAGCTCAGCACCCCGCAGGTCATCGACCATGCGATCACCAGCACCATAAGCCGCACCATCATCACCCACGGCTCGACCCAGATGATGGTGCTGTCGATGCTGCTGTTCGGCGGGCCCACGCTGCATTACTTCGCGGTGGCACTGACCATCGGCATCCTGTTCGGCATCTACTCGTCGGTGTTCGTGGCTGCGGCCATCGCGATGTGGTTGGGGGTCAAGCGTGAAGACCTGGTCAAGACCGGCGGCAAGGAAACCGATGCTAACGATCCGAATGCCGGTGCCGTGGTATAGATAAGCCCCAGACCGCTGGACCGGGCCTTGCCTCTCAGACCATGGCGACCAAAGCCGACGATCATGCCCAACTCGCCATCCAGGCGCGGCAGCTCTATGTAGACGGGCTGATCCGCGCCTTGCCCGGCCTGGTGGGGCATGTGGTGGCGCTGGCCCGCGACCTGCTGGATAAACCCGCCGAATACCTGACCAGCCAGCGCCGGCGTGACCTGATGCAGGGACTGATGAAACAGTCCCTGGTCTGGCAGCGCACCATGGTGTCGGGCCTGCGCCACGTGCTGGCCCATGGTGGCGCGTCCTTCCAGCATGCCGAGCTGCCGGCCGTGCTGGGCGACCCGATGAGCCTGGTCGACAACGACACCATCGAGCGCGAGATCCTGACCTCGCGCCTGGCCCTGGCCATCATGGACCGCGCCGGCTGGGAGTTCACCGACCTGCGCTCGCGCGTGGCGATGCTGGAGCACCGGCCCGAGCTCGACACCCACGACATGCTGCGTGGCCATGTGCTGGCCCGGGTGGTGCTGGACAGCTGGCGCGCCAGCACCCTGACGGCGGCCGATTGGCGCGAGGCCCAGACCCTGTTGCACGATGTGTTCGCGGCGCTGGCCGAAGAGACCTACCACGAGACCAACCGCTGGCTGATCGAGCACCATGTGATGCAGGAGGTGGACCTGCGCCCCTACATCCGGCGCAACAATGACAACGCCCAGACCACCCAGAGCGGGGTCAGCCGAACCAGCAGTAACCCGGCCACCGCCTCGCTGGCAGGTGCCGCGCTGCCCAGCCGCGGCCTGCCGCGGCCGCCCGAAGCCGTCGGGCCACGGGCAGCGGCCGAGCCGGCGCGCGCCGATCCGCCACCCACCGGCGCCCACCGCCATGGTCTGGACCGGCCTGACCGCGGCCGCGGCCCAGCCGCCGGGCGGGGTGGCGACAGCGCAGTCGGTGAAGAAACCCGCATGATGACCCGCGCGGCACCGCTGGCCCGCGGCAGCGACCATGCCGAGGCGGTGATGGGCCGGCTGAACCGCCTGGTCGGGCGCCATCTGCCGGGCTTTGCCGACACCACCCACGCCCGGCCGGTGTCCGAGGCCTTGTCCAGCGCTATCAACCAGGCCCAGCAACACCTGCGCAAGCGCTTCTCGCCCGCGCCCGACAAGCCCGTGCCCGGGTCGGCGCCCGGCAGCGCAGCCGGGCGGGCCCATGCGCCCACCGGGCCGATGCTGCTGGAAGAACTGCAGGTCAGCAAGAACGCGCTCAAGCAGGCGGCCAATTCGCCGGCCGAGCGCGCCACGATAGAGATCGTGGCGATGATGTTCCAGAGCATCCTCACCGAGGATCGCATTCCGGCGGCGATGCGGGTCTGGTTTGCCCGCTTGCAGATGCCGGTGCTGCGGGTGGCGGTGAGCGAGCCCGACTTCTTTGCCACGCTGGACCACCCGGCGCGCCGCCTGATCGACCGCATGGGCGCCTGCGTGATGGGCCTGGACAGCGCCAGCCGCAGCATCGGTGACGCGCTCGAGCGCGAGATCAAGCGGGTGGTCCAGGTGGTCGAGGCCTACCCGGACACGGGCCGGCGTGTGTTCCAGACCGTGCTGGTCGAGTTCGAGAAGTTTCTCGAACACTTCTTCAAGAACGAGAACGAGGCCAGCAAGCGCGGTGTGTCGCTGGCCCAGCAGGTCGAGCAGCGCGAGACCCTGGCGATCCAGTACACCATCGAGTTGCGGCGCATGCTCAATGAGGTGCCTGTGCAGGAGGGCATACGGCAGTTCCTGTTCCAGGTCTGGGCCGATGTGCTGGCCACGTCGGCAGTGCGCTATGGCGGCCAGGGCGACGAAACCAAGCTGATGAAGCGCGCCGCCGCCGATCTGATCTGGTCGGCCAGCGCCAAGGTCACGCGCGACGAGCGGGCCGAGGTGATCCGCCGCCTGCCGCCGCTGCTCAAGCGCCTGCGCGAAGGCATGGCCTCGGCCAATTTGCCGCAGGAACGCCAGGAAGAGCGGCTGGCCGCGCTCAACAGCGCGCTGGCCGCAGCCTTCACGGCCAAGGCCGCGGTGATCTCCAATGACCGCTTGAAGGACCTGATGGAAAGGCTGGAGTCGCTGGAAGAACTGCTGCCCGGCAATGCCGATTTCGAGATCGACGAATCGATGGTGCTGGACTTGTCGGGCCACGAAAGCTCCGAGCTCGAGGTGGTGTCCGACGGCGGCACCATGCCCACCGCACCGATGCTGGCCTGGGCGCGTGAACTGCTGGTGGGCAGCTGGTACACGCTGGAATACCGCAACCGGCACGAGGCGGTGCAACTGGCCTGGCACGGCATGCACCGCCAGTTGTCGATGTTTGTCACCCCGCAGGGCCGCTGCGTGCTGTTTCAGCAGAACCGGCTGGCGGCCTTCCTGCAAGCCGGCCTGCTGTTGCCGGCCCAGGACGAGGCGCTCACCGTCAAGGCCACGCGCAATGCGCTGGCCAAGCTCGATGCCGATCCTTCGCGGCTGATGAACTGAGAGCCTGTGATTTATTCCGACATGCCCGCTCACCACCCCAAAAGACGCCCGCTCGTCGTTGCAAATGCTCGTCATAGCCCGGGCTATGACTGTGCTTTGCGCCTAGATCGCGCGCCTTTTTGGGCGTTGCTCGGTCACGCCGGAATTAATCACAGGCTCTGAGACCGGCTGGCGCGCGACGCCGGGCCCGGCCGGCTCAGTGGATCAGGCGCTCCTCGGGGGCCACGAAGAGCTCGTCCAGGATCAGCGCATCGGGCTCTTCACCCAGGCTCCAGAAGACCATCAGCACGATGACCTTCAGGTCCTCCAGGGCCAGCGGGCCGCTGTCGACCGCACTGGCTCGGTCGATCACCATCTCGCGCATGGCCGGCGGCAGCACGCCGGCGGATTCGAGGAAGGCAACGAAACCGATGGAATCCTCGCCCAGCCGGTCGATCTCGGCCGGGCTGTAGACCCGCAGCGCATCAGCCGACTGCTCGCCGGTATGGGCCTGGGCGGTTTCGGCCAGGCCATCCAGCCAGGTCAGGGCGTCGGCGATCTCATCGGTCTCGAAGCCGACCGCCGACAGCTTGCGGGTCAACTGGTCGTGATCAGGGCAGGCGTCGGGGCGCCAATACGTCTCGTAGAGATAAACCAGGACCTCGAACATCAAACCACTATACCCCAGCGATTCCGGCCCTGGCGGCAGGGCCGGGCGGGTCGGCCGGGGCGCTGCGGCCAGGCTCAGGCTTGGCGCCGGCGCTGGTACAGGCCGCCCGGCAGACGGGCCAGCTGGCCGTCGAGTTCCAGGGTCAGCAGGTGGGCCGACAGGCGCGCTGCCGGCCAGCCGCAGCGTGCGATCAGCGCGTCCAAGGTCAGCGGGTCATGGCCCAGCGCGGCCAGCACCGGGTCGTCGGCCAGCTCGCCTGCTGCCCCATCGGCCGGGCTGACCGGCGGCGCTGGCGGGTCTGCGGCCAGGGCCGGCAGGGCCTGCAGCTCCTCCAGCACTTGCTCCACCGATGTCACCAGCGCTGCGCCTTGCCGGATCAAGGCGTGGCAGCCGGCCGATTGCGTGGCCAGCACCGAGCCGGGCAGGGCCATCACTTCACGCCCGGCCTCGGCAGCCAGGCGCGCAGTGATCAGCGAGCCCGAGCGCAGTGCCGCCTCGACCACCAGGGTGCCGCGCGCCAGGCCGGCAATTAGGCGGTTGCGCTGCGGGAAGTTCGGCGCCAGCGGCGGCGTGCCCAGACAGAATTCACTGACCACCAGGCCCTGGGCCGCAATGCGCTGGGCCAGCCGGCGGTGCGCGCTGGGGTAAATCCGGTCGATGCCGGTGCCTATCACCGCCACGGTACTGCCGCCCGGCTGGCCTTGCTGGCGCGCAGCGTCGGCGCCGGCCAGCGCGCCTTCGTGTGCGGCGCCGTCGATGCCCGCTGCCAGGCCCGAGACCACGGTCCAGCCCTGGCTGCTCAAACTGCGGGCAAAGTTGCGGGCATGGTCCAGGCCCTGGGCGCTGGGCTTGCGGCTGCCCACCAGGGCCACCGAAGGCCGGCCCAGCAGGGCGCTGTGGCCGTGCAGGTAGAGCAACAGTGGCGGGTCGGCGCTGTGCAGCAGCAGGGGCGGGTAGTCGGCGTCGCCCAGCACCATCACCCGGCGATCCGCGCCGCCCTGGCGCCAAGCCAGGGTGGCGGCCAGCCGCTCGGCATGGCCGGCCGGGGGCCGTCCCAAGGCGGCGGCGCTGCGCGGGTCCACGCAGTCGGCACGCGCATGCAGGCTGGCGTCCAGCACCTGCTGCGGGCTGCCCAGCCGGGCCAGCAGGCGGCGCGCGCCCTCGCGGCCGACACCGTCGCTGTGCAGCAGATGCAACCAAGCCGCCAACTCGTCGTCGGCCAGCGTCGGGCCTGGCGGGCCGGGCGCCGGGGCCATGCCGGCGCCGCTCAGGGCGGGCTGACCCGGTCGCCCGGCCGCACCGGCTCGGTGGCCGACAGGATCAGCGCGTAGGCCACCCGGTCAAAAACCCGGAAGACGAACACCAGGCCGCTGCGTTCGTCCGGCAATTGCAGCGGCTGGGCCGGCAATGCGGTGCGGTCGGTGGCCAGGGCGCCGGCGCGCCAGAGCGCCATCACATGGCCGCGCTCCAGGCCGTCGCGCGCGCCGCGATTCAGCGCCACGATCTGGTTCTGGCCGGCAGTCAGCGCCTCGCCATAGATCGACACCACGCGCGCATCGATGGCGCTGCCGGGCGCATGCGGCACGAAGGCCGAGAAGTCGCGCGGCGGCACGGCTGCCAATCGGTCACCCACACCCGCCTCGAGGCGGGCGCTGGTCATCACCACGGTGGCGGGGATCTGCAGGGCCGGCTTGCCGCCCGCCTGGGCCTGCTGCGACGCAGCGCGCACCTGGTCGGCGGTGCCGACATAGGTGGCCTCGAAGCCCAGCAACTCGCCGCTCAGCGGGTCTTTCAGTGCCTTGCCCTCGCGGAACAGGGTGAAGTTGCTCAAGCCCTGCAGATCGCCCCGCACATAGGCGGTCTCGCCGCGCGAGATCATCACCCGGCCTTCTTGCGTGGCGACGATGCGCGGGGCCAGGTTGAGCGCGTCCTGGCTCAGCACCATGGCCTCGTTCAGGAAGGGCAGGATCAGCTGCATGGGGATAGACGCGATGGCGCCGTTGTCCAGCAACTGGCTGCGGATGCGCGGCGATAGCTTGACCGTGTTGGTCGGCGCCAGCGCCGACCCGCCCGAGCCGTCGGCGCGGGCCAGTTGCAGACGCACCCGCCCGCCCTCGTTGACCAGCACCAGCACCTGGCCCGGGTAGATCAGGTGGGGGTTCTTGATGTCCTGCAGGTTCATGCCCCACAGCTCGGGCCAGCGCCAGGGCGAGCTGAGAAACAGCGAGGCGATGGCCCACAGGGTGTCGCCGCGCTGCACCGTGTGCGCGGCGGGCGCATTCGGCGCCAGGGCCGACAGCGGCACCCCGGCCTGGGCCACCTGCTGGGCGGTGGCGCGCTGGTTGCCGGTGACGATATCGGCCGCCCCTGCCCAGGGCGCCGCAGCGGCCAGCAGGGCTGCGGCCAGCCAGCAGCGCGGCCCGGCCGGGCCGCGGGCGCGCCCAGGGCCGCTGGGGCGGCGAGCAGGGCGGGGTGGGCAGGAAGGCATGGGGCGGTTCTCCGGGTGGGCCGGTGCGACAATCCGGGCCGGTCGGCTGGCGGCGTGGCACCCGCAGCAGGCCCGGTGGAAGGGCCGGTGCATGTTCATGCTGCGCCGTAGATTCTGCCGGTAAACCCTTGATATCGCAACGAATTGCCGCAATTGGCTGGCACCCGCAGCGGCGTCTGTTGCGTGCCGGCCTTGCGGGTTTTCCACCACTCAACACCCTGCGCCGGTCTCGGCCGGCGCTTCGACCCTCGGCGTCCCTGATCCATGGCCTTGCTGAACATCCTGCGTTACCCCGACCCCCGCCTGCACATCGTGGCCCGGCCGGTGGCCGAGGTGAGCGCTGACCTGCGCCAGCTGGCCGATGACATGCTGGCCACGATGTACGAGGCCGACGGTGTGGGCCTGGCCGCCACCCAGGTGGACCAGCACATCCGGCTGGTGGTAATGGACACCTCGGAAAACCGCGACCAGCCGCGGGTGCTGATCAACCCGGAGATCATCGCCCACAGCGACGAACGCAAACGCAGCGACGAGGGCTGCCTGTCGGTGCCGACGATCTATGACGAAGTCGAGCGCTGGGCCACGGTGCGGGTGCGCGCGCTGGGGCCGGATGGCCAGCCCTTCGAGTTTGACGCCGATGGCCTGGCCTCGGTGTGCGTGCAGCACGAGATGGACCACTTGCTGGGCAAGGTGTTTGTCGAGTACCTGAGCCCGCTCAAGCGTGAACGGATCAAGACCAAGATGGTCAAGAAGACCCGCGACGAGCAGGGCAATCGGCGCCCTTGAGCCGGGCTCAGGCCTTGTTTCCCAGCCCTCACCGACCCGCTCCGATGCGCATCGCCTTTGCCGGCACGCCCGAATTTGCCGCCACGGCCCTGGCCGCCTTGCTGGCGGCCGGCCATGCCGTGCCGCTGGTGCTGACCCAACCCGACCGGCCCGCCGGGCGCGGCCTGAAGCTGCAACCCTCTGCGGTCAAGGCCCTGGCCTTGCAGCAGGGCCTGGCGCTGGCGCAGCCGCGCAGCCTGCGCCTGGACGGCAAATACCCGCAAGACGCAGTGGCGGCTCGCAGCGCCCTGCAGGCGGCCGGGGTCGACTTGATGGTGGTCGCGGCCTATGGCCTGATCCTGCCGCAATGGGTGCTGGACCTGCCGCCCCGGGGTTGCCTGAACATCCATGCCTCGGTCTTGCCGCGCTGGCGTGGCGCCGCACCCATCCACCGCGCCATCGAAGCCGGCGATGACCAGACCGGCATCACCCTGATGCAGATGGATGCTGGCCTGGACACCGGCGCGATGCTGCGCGTGGCGCATGAACCCATCCTGGCTGGCGACACCACTGCCAGCTTGCAGGACCGGCTGGCGCGCCTGGGCGGGGCGGTGGTGGTGCAGGGCCTGGCCGACGCGGCGTGGCGGCCGACGCCCCAGCCCGCCGAGGGTGTGAGCTATGCCCACAAGATCGACAAGGCCGAAGCGGCTATCGACTGGCGCCAGCCGGCCGCGCTGATCGAGCGCCGGGTGCGTGCCTTCGACCCCTTCCCCGGGGCCAGCTTGGCCTGGGCCGGCGAGACCGTCAAACTGTGGCATGCCCGGGTGCGCCCGGATGCCCGGGGTGAGCCGGGCCAGGTGCTGGTGGCGCAGGACGGCCGGCTCAGCGTGGCCTGCGGCGATGTTGCGATGGACCTGCTGCAGCTGCAGCGCCCGGGCGGCCGGCGCATCGACGCCGCGGCCTTCTTGCAGGCCAGGCCCGGGCTGCCGGGGCAGCGGTTGGGCCACACCGGCTGAAGGCGCAGCCGGCATTGAACTTGGTCGGGCCGCCCGCATCTGAGGGTGGCCCGATCGTGGGTGCCCCCGAGGATCGCAAGGCCATGTTCAACCTGATGAAGACCGCCGTCCTGATGGCGGCGATCACCGCCCTGTTCATGCTGATCGGCCGCTGGATGGGCGGGCCCAGCGGCATGATGCTGGCGCTGTTGGTGGCGCTGGGCATGAACTTTTTCAGCTACTGGTTCAGCGACAAGATCGTGCTGAAGATGTACCAGGCCCGCGAGGTGGACGACAGCAGCGCGCCGCAGTTCGTGGCCATTGTGCGCGAGCTGGCGCAACGCGCCCAGATCCCGATGCCCAAGGTCTACCTGATCGACGAGGACGCGCCCAACGCCTTTGCCACCGGCCGCAACCCCGAGCATGCGGCGGTGGCGGCCACCACCGGCATCATCCGGTCCTTGAGCGCGCGCGAGCTGCGCGGCGTGATGGCGCATGAGCTGGCGCATGTCAAGCACCGCGACATCTTGATCTCCACCATCAGCGCCACCATGGCAGGCGCGATTGGCATGCTGGCCAACTTCGCGATGATCTTCGGCGGCCGCAACAGCGAGGGCCAGCGCAGCAACCCGATCGCCGGCATTGCGGTGGCCCTGCTGGCCCCGCTGGCGGCCAGCCTGATCCAGATGGCGATCAGCCGCAGCCGCGAATTCGAGGCCGACCGCGGCGGCGCCGAGATCTCGGGTGACCCGGCGGCGCTGGCCTCGGCGCTGGAGAAGATCCACCGCCTGGCCCAGGGCTTGACGCTGGAAACCACCGAGCGCCACCCCGAGACCGCGCAGATGATGATCATGAACCCCTTGTCGCCCGGCGGCCTGCGCGGCCTGTTCTCGACCCATCCGCCCACCGAGGAACGGGTGGCGGCCTTGCTGGCGATGGCGCGCGGCTGAGCCTCGGCCCCGGCCGGGGCCGGGGCTATGCCCGGATGGGTGCGCCTCAAGCCGGCGCCCAGGCGGCCGATATCCCGGCCATGCGCGCTGCTACCGCTTCCCCCTTGCTGCTCGTCCTGTGCCTGCTGGCCGGTGGCTGTGACCAACTGGGCATCGAGACCCCGGCGGTGGCCAAGGCCAGCAAGGAGGCGGATGCCAAGGCCATCGGCGGCGCTTGCCGCCATGCGGGCCGCGCCATCGAGGACTGCTACACGCTGAACAAGAAATCCGACAAGGCCGCGATGTATGCCGGCTGGCGCGAGATGAACGAGTACATGCGCGAGAACAAGCTCGAGCCGGTGTTGCCGGTGATCAAACCCGAGCCCGAGCCGCCCAAGCCGGTGGCGGCCGTCAAACCGGCGCCGGCTCCGCCCAAGGAGGACGGCGAGGACAGCGAGGCCGACGAGCCGCCGGCCAAAAAGGTGGCCGCCAAGGGCCACTGAGTGCCCCGGGCTGCCGTGGCCCTGCGCGCGACGCTCTGCCAGGCCGCGTCAATCGGCCGGCATCGGTACCCGCACCCGGCGCGGGTTGCTGCCGACGCTGGGGAAATCCAGCAGTGCAGCGGCGAACAAGGGCTTGAGCAGCGGCGTGGCGCGGCTGTCAAAACCCTCGCTGTTGGCGCGGGATTCGAACAAGGGCTTACCACTGGCCCGGTCGCGGATCAGCAGGGCCACTTCGCGCTCATAGCGCTGGTTTTCGAGGCGCAGCGACGCACCCCAGTTGGGCCCGCGCCAGGGCCCGTGGCGCCAGCCGCCAAAGCCGCCGCCCCACCACAGCGGGTCATCCCAGGGTGAGCGCTCGCTGCGGTTGACCCGGGCCCCCAGTTGCACCAGCACATCGGGTTGGGCACCTGCGGCCACCGGGGCAAAGCCAGCGGCGGCCAGGGCCGGCCCCGCAGCGGCCTCCAGCAGCGCGGCTTGGTCGGCATGCTGTTGCTGGGAGGGCAGGCGCTCGAAGGCATAGCTGCCCGGGCTGCGGCTGGCGGGCCACTCGCCGAAGCTGCTGACATCGGCACCCAGTTGGGCCAGCGTGCCGCAGGCGGCCAGCAACGCCGCCGCAGCCAGGGCGGCCAGTGCCGTGCCGGCTGGCTGCGGGCGGCCGGCGCTGAGCTTTGTATCGGACATGGGCAACTCCTTCAGGCTGAGGGCGGTGCCGAGGGCGCCGGCTTCAGGGCCTGGCACCCAGCCATTGCACCGGCTGGACCGGGTTGGACGCGTCTGGCGTGGCGCAAGTTTCATCCGCATCGTCGTCAAAGGCCCGGTCGCCGGCCGGATCGGCCTGGCCGTTGGGGCGGATCGTCTCGAAGGGGAAAAGCTTGCGGTCCATCATGTGCGACAGCGTGATATTGCCCATCGCGCTGGCCATGTTGTCGATGCGGCCCGGGTACTGCCGGTCCCAGTCATTGATCATGCGCTTGATCTGCACCCGCTGCAGGTTGTCCTGGCTGCCGCACAGGGTGCAGGGGATGATAGGGAACTGCCGGTGGTCGGCCCAGCGTTGCAGGTCGGGCTCGGCCACATAGGCCAGCGGCCGGATCACCGTGTGGCGGCCATCGTCGCTGACCAGCTTGGGTGGCATGCCCTTGATGCGGCTGCCGAAGAACATGTTCATCAGCAGCGTCACCACCATGTCGTCGCGGTGGTGGCCGAGTGCGATCTTGGTCGCCCCCAGCTCACCCGCCACCCGGTAGAGGATGCCGCGGCGCAGGCGCGAGCACAGGCTGCACATCGTCTTGCCCTCGGGCACCAGGCGGGTGACGATGCTGTAAGTGTCCTGGTTCTCGATGTGGAAGGGCACACCGCGGCTGCGCAGGTAGTCGGGCAGCACCTGCTCGGGGAAGCCGGGCTGCTTCTGGTCGAGGTTGACCGCGATCAGCGCAAACTTCACCGGCGCGCGCTGCTGCAGGCCCAGCAGGATGTCGAGCATCGCGTAGCTGTCCTTGCCGCCGGACAGGCAGACCATCACCTTGTCGCCGGCCTCGATCATGTTGAAGTCGACGATGGCCTGGCCGACCTGGCGGTGCAGCCGCTTGCTCAGCTTGTTGGACTCGAAGGCGGCCTTGCGCGCCGGCGCAGCGGCCATCTCGGGCAGTACGGCGGCGCTGGCGGCGCGCTGGGCGTCGGCCATGTCATTCATGCCGCGCCCTTCATGCCGAACACTTCGCAGCCCACCGCGTCGCAATCGGGGTAGACGTCGGGCTTCTCGGTGGCCACCCGGGCCGCGCGCACCTGCGGATGGGCCAGCATCAGGCGCAGCACATCGTCGGCCAGGGTCTCCTGCAGATGGATATGGCCGCGCGCCACGCGTTCGCTGATCGAGCGGCGGATGAAGTCGTAATCCAGCACCTCGGCCAGTTTGTCCTGGGTGGGGGTGGACTCGGCCAGCGGCACATAGAGATCGACATTGATTTTGACCCGCTGTTCGCCCTTCTTTTCGAAGTCGTGCACGCCGATGTTGATCCAGACCTCGTAGTCGCGCAGGAACAGGCGCCGGCAGTCCATCAGGCTGGGGTTGGTGAGCAGGCTTTGCATGTCGGGGTCTCGTCAGGGTGCGGTCAATTGCTGCTGGGCCAGGAACAGCACGTCGCGCGGCTGGCCCAGCAGGTGCTGGCCACCGTCGACCAGCAGGGTGTGGCCGGTGATCGCCGGGGCTTCCAGCAGGAAGCGCACCGCCTGCGCGATGTCGGCCGGGGTGGATGAGCGCTGCAGCGGGGTGAGGCGGTGCGCGGCATCGAATTCGGCCTCATTCATAGGCCCCGAGACCATCGTCACGCCCGGTGAAATGGCGCAGACCCGCAGCGCCGGCGCCAGGGCTTGGGCCAGCATCCGGGTGGCCTCGGCCAGCGCCGCCTTGCTCAGGGTGTAGGAGAAATAGTCGGGGTTGGGATTGGCCAGTTTCTGGTCGAGCAGGTTGACCACGCAACCCTGGCCGCCGCGCTGCAGCAGGTGGCGGTGCAGGGCGCGCGCCAGCAGCACCGCCGGTGCGGTATTGCTGCGCCAGTGGCGGTCCATCATCGCAGTGCCAAAGGTGTCGACGCTGTCGTACTCGACGCGCGTGGGGTTGTTGACCACCGCGTCGAGCCGGCCGCAGGCCGCCACCGCGGCGGGCACCAGGGCCTCGCAGGCCGCTTCGTCGGCCAGGTCGGCGGCCAGCACGCGGGCGATGGCGCCCATCGCCCGGGCCTCGTCAGCGGTGGCCTCGGCATCGCCGAGCGACGCGCTGCCGCCGCGGCAATGCAGCACCACATCCCAGCCGTGGCGGGCCAGGTCGAGTGCGATCACGCGGCCGATGCGCCGTGCCGCGCCGGTGACCAGGGCCACCGGCCTGGGCCTGGCAGCAGAGGAGGGGGTATTCATGCTTTCTACAATGCCCTTATGAACCGGCCCGACGATGTTCCGCAGCAAGCCACCGCGCAGCAGGCGGGCGAGCCCGGCAGTGTATCGACCGCGCTGGCCGGGGTGATCCAACAGGCCATTGCGGCCCAGGGCGGCTGGCTGCCCTTCGACCGGTTCATGGCCCTGGCGCTGTACCAGCCCGGCCTGGGCTACTACGCCAACACCAGCCGCAAGTTCGGCCTGGGGCCGGGCTCGGGCAGTGATTTCGTCACCGCGCCCGAAATGTCGCCGCTGTTCGGCCGGGCCCTGGCGGCGCAGGTGCGGCAGGGCCTGCAGGCCAGCAGCAGCGCGGCGGTGATGGAATTTGGCGCTGGCTCGGGTGCGCTGGCCGAACAGTTGCTGGACGCGCTGGGCGATGCGCTGCAGTCCTATGCCATCGTCGACCTGTCGGGCAGCTTGCGTCAGCGCCAGCAGGCCCGGCTGGCCCGCTTCGGCGCCCGGGTGCGCTGGCTGGACCGGCTGCCCGCAACATTTGACGGGGTGATCATAGGCAACGAGGTGCTGGACGCGATGCCGGTGCAGTTGCTGCACTTCGACGGCGCGCAGTGGCAGGAGCGTGGCGTGGTGCGGGACGGCGAGCGCTGGGCCTGGGCTGACCGGCCCACGGCCTTGCGCCCGCCGCTGCAGCAGGACTTCGTGCCCGGCACCGTCACCGAGATCCACCTGCAGGCCGAGGCCTTCATCCGCAGTCTGGCGGCGCTGCTGCGGCGCGGGCTGCTGTTGTTGATCGACTATGGCTTCCCGGATCACGAGTACTACCTGCCGCAGCGCAGCGCTGGCACCCTGATGTGCCACCAGGCCCACCGCGCCGATGCCGACCCCTTGGTGGCGGTGGGCGCCAAGGACATCACCGCCCATGTCAATTTCAGCGCCATCGCGCTGGCCGCCCAGGACGCCGGCCTGGCGGTGCTGGGCTACACCTCGCAAGCGCGCTTTCTGCTGAACTGCGGGCTGCCGGCCCTGCTGGAGTCGGCCAGCCTGGCCGAGCGCACGATGGCCCAGCGCCTGGTCAATGAGCATGAGATGGGCGAGCTGTTCAAGGTGATCGCGCTGGCACGGGGCCTGCCGGGCGTCGATCTGCTGGGCTTTGCCCAGGGCGACCGCAGCCACCGGCTGTGAATCCGGCACCTCTGACATGCGCTGGCTGGTGATCTTCTTCGTGCTGCTGATCTTGTTCGGCGGCCTGCGTCGTTGGCTCGGCTGGCTCGGCCTGGGCAAGGTGCCGGGGGACTTCAGCTTCCGCTTGCTGGGGCGCGAATTCTTCGTGCCGCTCGGGTCCAGCCTGGTGCTCAGCATCGTGGTGATGCTGCTGGTGCACTGGCATTGATCCACCGCGGTCGGCGGTCGCGCCGGCCCGAGCCGCAACCGGCTCAGAGTTTGGGCGGGGTCGAGCAGCGCCACCGCGCCCAGCACGACCTCGTGAAAGAGGTAGCGGCTGGCGTTCAACGGCGGCAGGCTGTCGTCCGCGACCGTCTCGGCCCCCGCTGACCTGGCCGGTGCCGGCGCGGCGCCGTCGAGCGCCGCGCCGACGCCACGCAGCACGCCGGCCAGCCGATCGAGGACCGCCCGCAGGCTTTGAGCGTCCAGCAGCGCGGGCGCCGCGCCGTCGAGCATGAAGTCCTCCCATTCCAGCAGATCGAACAGAAACTGCCCGCCTTTGAGCAGCGGATGCGGCGCCAGCTGGTCGAGCCAGGCGGCCGCGCGCGCAGGCGCGCTGCGGCGCAGCGCCATGCCCTGGCGTGCCAGCGTGCACAAGATGGCGCGCAGGCCCTGGTCATGCTGGCGCAGGGCGTCCAGCAAGGCCAGGTCGGCCGGTTCGAAAGCGCTGTCGCGGGGGTCCTGCAATGGGGGCATGTCGGGGTCGGGTTACAGCGGCCGGGTGGTCACATAGTGGGCGATCTGGCGCAGCACGGCCTTGGCCCGATTGTTCTCGATGAAACCCAGGTCGCGCTCGAAGTGCTTGACGCCACGGTGGGCCAGCTTGTCGGCCAGGGCGATGGCGTATTCGATCGAGCCGGCCTGCTGCATTGCGGCCAGCATCTCCTCGGCATGGGCCTGGCTTTTCTGGCTGCGCGGCAGTGCATTGATGGCCCGCATGCGCTGGCGTAACGGGTCGCTGGCGTTGCGGAACAAGTGGATCATCATCACCGTGCGCTTGCCTTCGAGCAGATCGCCCAGCGCCTCCTTGCCATAGCGGTCGGTGTCGCCCACCAGGTTGAGGACGTCGTCTTGGATCTGGAAGGCGATGCCGATCAGCCGGAAGCATTCATTGAAGCGGTCGAGCAACGCCGGGTCGGTGACGCCGGCGCAGACCGCGCCAATGCGGCAGGGCGAGATGCAGGTGTACCAGCCGGTCTTCTTCAGGCTCATGCGGTGGTAGTCGGCGTCGCGCCCGGGCACCAGGTTGCGGCGGATCCAGCCCAGCTCGATGGCCTGGCCCTCCACCGTCTCGCGGCACATGTGCATCACCTCGTGGATCAGGCCCAGCGTGCCGGCCAGGCCGCGCGTGGGCAGGTTGGACAACACCAGGTCGACCGCGAACAGGTTCATGCCGTCGCCGGCATTCACCGCCAGCCCGATGCCATGCGACATGTGCAGCGTGGGCTTGCCGCGCCGGTGGGTGGACTCGTCGGCGATGTCGTCATGCACCAGAAAGCCGTTGTGGAACAGCTCCAGCGCGCCGGCAGCACGCACCGCCGCATCGCTGGCGCCGCCCAGCGCCATGCAGGTGGCGATGGTCAGCGTCGGACGCAGGCCCTTGCCTTCGCGGACCACATAGTTGCGCATCAGGTCGTACAGCTCGGCACGCGGGGCCCGGCGTGGCAGGAGCTGCAGGATCTCGTCGACCACCTTGCGCTTCATGCGCTGCATGGTTTCCTGCAGATCGTCGTCGAAGATGTCGGCATGCGCGGCCCAGCTGGCGCCTGCATGGCCGTCCCACAGGCTGCGCGAGGCCTGCGCCAGCGTGTCGGCGTCGAGCGGGTGGCGCTGGTCCAGGTAGTCCAGTGCCGGCCAATGCGTCGGCTCGCGCCGTGCCGTGCCCGGCGCCACCGGGCTGGTGGCCGGCGCTACCTGGCTGGTGGCCGGCGCTAACTGGCTGGTGGCTGGCGCCACCGCGGCCGGGTCCCAGCGCGCCGCGTGGCGGTCGCGGTAGGCGCACCACAGCGCCTGCACCGCACGCAGGCCGCTGGCGCGCTGGGCCAGCACCGAGAAGCAGCGCCAGGTGGCGAGCACGGCGTGGCGTTCGCCGCGCACGTCCAGGCTGCCGGCCCACAGCGCGTCCACCGGGCGCCGCTCGGCGTCGAACAGAAGCTTCAGTGCCCGGTCGTCAAAATGGACTTGCACCGTGGCTGTGGCCAATGCGGTCAACTGCACCTCCAGCCGGCTGTGCACGGCCCATAGCCCGCCCAGGCTGCCGTCGCCGAAGTGCAGTGCCAGGCGCACCGCGCCCAGTGCCTGGGCCGCTGCGGCGATCACCGCCGGCGCGCGGCCGGCCACGGCCCGCACCGTGGCGTCCAGCAGCGCCGCGGCGCTGGCCGACCCGGGGACGGCCTCAGGGTCCACCGGCACCTCCGGCGAATTCGACGATGCCGCGGGTCTCGATCGCAAAGCGCTGGCCCGCCAGTTCGCCTTGCAGCAGGCAGGGCCCGATGACCTCGTGTACGCTGAATGGCTGCAGGCTGGTCTCGCTGGGGATGATCACCCGGGCAGCGGCCTCGGCCTCGAAGTCCAGCACGATCCAGTCGGCCCCGAGGTGCGCGCTGATGACCAGACGCTTGGGGATCGGCGCCATCGGCGGCACGCCGAACAGCCGCGCCAGCGCCGGCACCATCTGCACCGCGCTGCGCTCGAGCTGGCCGCGCACCGCAAAGCTGACATTGCGGCGGGGAAAATGGCGCCGCAGCCGGCCGTGCTGCCACAACATCACCGATGCGGTGCCGGCATCGGCCGGCGCCGGCGGCCGGATCAAGGTGAAGACCGCAGCATAGGCCGGCGCCGCCTCGGCGCTGCCGCCGAGGTCGTTGGCAAAGCCGAAGACCCATTCGCCCAGCGCCGGCCAGGCCCAGCGCCCGCGCACGCGCTCGTGGTAGCCCACCGCGTCGACATTGCGTTGCCAGCGCCCATCCAGGCACCAGTCGCCCAGGGCGCGCACGCCGGCCTCGGATTGCCAGCGCAGGTGCTGATCGTCGGCAAAGGGCGCGCATTGGCTGGTGCAGGGCTGGCCGGTGCGTCGCAGCTGCAGATCGACGGCCGGCGCGCCGGCGCTGGCACAGATGCGCAGCGGCTGCGGCTGGTGCAGTGCATGCGGCAGCCGGAAGGCCGACCAGGGCGGTGCGGACACTTCGGCATTGAATTGGCTGGCCACCCAGGGCTGGCCATCCTCGTGCAGCAGCAGCACCGTGGTGTAGCGCGGCGCGGCGCCTGGGTCGGCCTGGTCCGGGCCCAGCCATGCCGCGTTGGCCACCATGCCGAGGCGGCCGTCGCGCGACAGAAAGGCGTAGTGCAACCAGCGCCGCTCCAGCGGGTCGGTCATCGCGCCACGCGGAAACGGCCCGCGCGGGCCGAGCCCGGCGGGCCTATCGGTTTCGGTGGGCGGGCGAAAGGCAGGCATGGGATGGACGCGGGACGCTGGGCGTGATGGTAGTCGGGCGCATGCCGCTGCGGGGCCCGCAAAAGGGGCCCGCAAAAGGGGCCTGCAAAGGGGCCTGCAAAGGGGCCAGCACTGCGCGGCCGCTGCACCCGGCCGGCCAGGGGCTTGCCCGGCGGGCGACCGACCCTTGTCGCAACGCAAGCCGGCAACGCTTTGGCACGCATTGGCGCTTGCGTCCCCACCGTGCCGGGGTTATCTTGCCGATTGCTTTCGCAGGAGTGGCCGATGAGCGACGCCGACGATGTCAAGCCTACTTCGGGGCAGGGGCCGGGCATCGGCCTGCTCATCCGGCCCGGCCAGGCCAAGTACCCCCGGCCTGCGGCAGGCTTCGCGGTGCAACCTGCTGCACTGGCCGCCAAGGCGGGCGGGGCCGGGCTGGCGCCGATCCGCATCAACAGCCACCGTGCGCTGGCTGCCCAGCAGCGGGCGCTGGCAGAGCGGGTGGCGGCACACCCCGGGCTGTCGGTCATGCTGCTGATCAACCCGGTGCTGGCCTTCAAGGCACTCGGCGTCCAGCTGTCGGCCGAGGTGGCCAGGCATGTACTGCATGCGATCCAGCACCCGCTGGCCTTGCGCAAGCGCCGCGACGAACTTGAAGCCCGATTGAAGAAGGCGCTGGGCGAGCCGGCCCGGCCGACCGACCCGGTCTGGAACGCGCATCTGCTGTTCGACTTGTGCAAGCGCCAGCCGCTGGCCATCGGGGACAGGGCGCCGGCCTATACGCCGCCGCTGGGCCAGCAGCAGGCGCAGAAGCTGCACGCCTTGCGACCGGCGGGCCAGCTGCGCTACCCGCAGGCCAGGCGTTTTGATCCGCGCTCGCGGGTGGGTTCGGTGGACTGGAAGGAATCGCTTCGCCGCCTCGACCTGAATGCGCCGGCGCCCCGCCTGGCGCCAGCCGACTGCCGACCCGAGGCCGTGCCGCTCGAAGACCTGTGGTTCTACAAAGACCTGAACGCCCAGGTGCACGACGCCCTGGAGCTCGGCATCATCCAGCGCCGCGCCTTCCCCATCCACAGCCCCGACAGTTTCCGCAAGGTACTGGCCGGCGCCAAGCCCAACGCATTCCGCAGCTGGATCAAGCAGCTGCGCTTCCATCCAGCCCAACACGAATGAGGCGCCGATGAGCCTCACCGCCAACTTCGATTACTGCGTCCAGCTCGGCCTGGGCCCGGTGAAGGCCATCTTCCACCTGGCGCTGAAGAACGAGGCGCTGTTCCCGCACAACGTGGGCCCATTTCTGCGCACCTTCTCGGGCCGGCAGTTGACCGTGAACGTGCGCCTGCTCGACGACCAGACCAGCCCGGCCGACTTGTCCTTTGCCGACGACAAGCACATCCGCTTCGCGCTGCCCTTCGAGATGACAGTGCAGACACCCGACTCACCCGACCCCAGTCTGGCCAGCGTGACACTGCGGGCCACCTGCACGCTGCCGGGCGCACTGGCCAGCTGGCCGGTCGACGGGCAGGACCAGCTCGGCATCGACTTTGCGGCTGTCAGCGCCGCCGATGTCGGCGTGCCCGCCCTCAGCGGCTTGCCGGCGCTGGACGCCGGTCGCTTTCTGGCCGCACTGCACGCCGCCTACCAGGCCCAGCCGACCCACCGCTTCACCCTCGGCGGCAATGTGCTGCAGGTCTACGATGGCAACCGCGACCCGACGCTGATCCCGGCCAACGCGGCCACGCCGTCCGAGATCCAGTGCGCGATCGAGATGCACAGCGGCCAGACCTACCTGAAGGTCAAGCTGCCGATCCACGCATCGGTACCTGCGGCCCTGGGGTTTGCGGCTTTCGGACATGTGGACTTCTGGCGTCTGGTGGTGCAGACCGACACCACGGTGTCGGTGGCGATGGGCAACGAGCCTGCCGACCCGGCGCTGGCGGCGCAGATTGCCTTCGAAGGCGCGCATCCGGCCGAAGCTGCGGTGGTTGCCCAGCTCAGGCCGCTGCTGCTGGCCCAGCTGGCCGGATTCGGTACCGTCACCGAACCCTGGTTCACCGAGGCCTCGGCGCGCAGCCTTTTGGCTGCCGAGATCGCCAGCTATGCGGCGCCGCGGCGCTTCCCGCTCTACACGCCGCAGTCCGGCGATCCGGCACTGCCGCTGGCCACGCCAGTGGGCTTCCTGCTGCCGGCGGACGGCGTGCTGGCGGTGCTGATGAACCGGCGCGACGCCGCGGTGGCGGACGCCGCGCCCGACAACTTCCTGGGCGCCAACCAGGTTGCGCTGGCGGTGGGCCGGGCGGCGCTGGACCAGATGATCCAGCGGGCGATGAACGAGCAGTTCCCTGGCGTCAACACCGATGGCGGCTCCGAGGTCAGCACCGACGAAGGCACGGCCACGCTGTACACGCTGTCGGTCACGCCGTCGGATGCCGGCAGCCATGGCCAGTCCGAGGGCCACCTCTGGGCCGACGGCTTTGCCGAGGTGCACATCGATTGCTGGCCCGACCCCGACGTCACCTTCAATGGGCCGATCTTCCTGCGTGTCGTATTGACCGAGACCGACACTGAATGCTCGATGCAGGTCAAGCCCGAGATGGGCGAGTTCGACGCCGGCCAGAGTTGCTGCGATGTCTTTATCGACATCCTGATCCCGGTGGTCGGCATCGTGATGTTGATCGTCATCGAAACCATGATCGACAAGGTGGGCGGCGAGCTGGCGACCGATTTCGCCGGCCAGCAGGCCCGCAGCATCGAGGCCTTGCCACCCTTCGTGGCCGGGGTGGCCGAGTTGCAGGCCTGCCTGCAAGACCTGCGCCTGAGCAGCCAGGGCATGGTCTTTCCGGGCAAGCTGCGCATCCGCCGCGAGGGCCGCAGCTTCGAGGACCTCGCTGCCAGCGGCGATCTGCCCCGCGCCTGAAACCCGGCGACCACCGATCCCCACCACCAGCACCCACAGGAGCTTGCACCATGCCCACCATCCGCGGATTCGTCGAACGGCTTGAGGTTGGACGTGCCGGCCTGGTCATCGCCAGCCTGTTGCATGACGACGGCAGCCGCGCCGACTACCCATTGCCCGACCTCGACGCCGACCCTGAGCGCTTCAACGAGCGGCTGTCCAAGCTGGGCCTGCTGCGCGACGCGATGACCCGGGCCGAGCCGGTGGAAATCGAGTTCCGCGAGGGGGCCGAAGGCGGCGGCCTACAGATCGACCGGGTAGTGCGCATCACCCGAGACATGCTGGCCGGCAACCTGCAGACCGATCGCGCCAGCGTGTTCATCGTCGGCATCGGCTTGCTCGCCGACAACCGCAGTGGCGCGCGCGCCGAAGCGGGTGACACGGCCAGCGTGGTCACGATGACGCCGGCCGGGAACGTGGCCGCACTGATGTTGGACATGCAGCTGCCCGAGCGCGGCGTGGCACTGGCCCTGCTGCAGATGCTGCGTGAGGCCCAGGCGTCGGGCCAGCCGGTCACGCTGGTGGTCGATGTCAAGAATCGACGCATCGTTGGCGTCGAGTCCGGCGGCGCCCGCCCGGCCACTGACCCGGGCGGCGCCGGCGAGCTTGTCGACGGATTTGTCGAGACCGTGGTGGTGGCGCCCAGCCTGGCCCCGATGAGCAACCTCGCCTTGGTCGAATTCACCACCGCGCCGCCCTTCGGCGCCGCCGGCAACGTGGTGCCGCTGCTGCCCTTCACCCCGGCGCTGACAAGCTTTCTGGTGGTGCAGGGCTCGGCCGAATACGACCTGTTCGTCGCCGGCCTGCGCGACAAGCTGCGCATGCGCGTGCTGCTGGGCGCGGGCATTGCCGCGCCGACCCGCAACCCGGCCAGCGATACCCAACTGCCCAAGGACAAGGTACCCGGCGCCGACAGAAATGTCGATGAGGCCCGGTCCGCCTTGAACCGGCTGTTCAAGGCCATGCCGGCCTCCGCGTCAGCGGCAGCCCCAGCCGCATCGGGCAATGCCGAGGACAGCGTCAAAGGCAGCGCCCAGGACAAGCTGCACCTGGTGCGTGCCACCCAGCTGGTGGCCGCCTTGGCCTCGGCCAGCCGGCCGGTGTGGATCCGGATTGCGCGCCAATCACTCGACCAGGGGCCGGACGGCGATGCCTGCACCGACGGCCTGCCCTCCAGCGACTTGGCGCCGCAGGGCCTGCGCGACCTGCGCCTGCCCTACACCGCCGAGTGGACCGGCTGGGGCTGCTTCAACCACGGCGTCTACCGCCTGCAATTCGAGCTGGGTGTGGATTTCGAGGCCTATATCGACGGCAAGCTGCTGTGCCTGCACGCCAGCGACGACGGCAAGATCCGCTTCGCCCATGCCTGCCTGCACGACGCGCATGAAGTGCGGGTGCTACTGAAGCGCTGGACCTGCACGCAGATCTTCCGCATGGATGTCTACCGTATCCGTTAGGCTATCGGTCTCGCTCTCCGCCCGAGGATCCGCACCATGGCCGACCAGGAAGAAGTGACATTGCGCCAGGCCGAAGGTGATGCGCTGCGGGTCGCGCACCAGGGCACGCTGCAGGTGCGGGGCGATGCCCGGGCCGATCCGCTGCAGCACCGCCTGGGCGGCGAGATGGTCCATGCCACGCCGCCGGACCGGCCGCTGGTGCACATGATGCTGTGGGACGAGGAGCGCCAGGTCAGTGGGCGGGTGATGCTGTCGGGCGATCCGGCGGCGCCGCTGCAGGCCCGGCTGCACCACAACTTCGACAACGAGCACCGCCAGGTCCACCGCGTCGAAACCACCTTGGCGACGCCGGTGCATCACGCGCTGCAGATGCGCACGCCGCTGCAGGTGCGTTTCTGCAATACCTGGCAGATCGCGTCCGACTATTCGCTGGAAATCCGGCTCGGGGACAACCGGGTGATCGGCGTGCACCTGACCGGCGCGACGATTGCCAAACCCCTGCCCTGCCCCGATGACAGCGGCTGTGCCGAGCCTGTCATCACCCATCCGATGCACCCCTGACCATGAGCGACGCCCATCCCGAGCCGGCCCGCAGCCCGGGCGCTGCCACTCCCGATCTGGCCGCCAGTGTGGCAGGTGTGCTGGACGCTGCGCTCGGCGTCGGCGTGTCGCTTGCCCGGGTGGTGGCCGAAGCCACCGCGATGGGCAAGCCGATGCAGCCCATGCCCAGTGGCACACCGGCGATCCAGGCGATCGTGCGCTATGGCGTCACGGCCATGGGCAATCTGGCGCAGGCGGTGCTGTCGGGCGCGCAGTCGGCGCGCAAGGCGGCGCCGTCGGCAGCGCCTGCTGCGGCGGCCCGGCCGGGCGGCCCTCGGGTGCAGGCTGGCGCGGTGCTGCGGGTGCCCTTGTCGGTCGAGAACCCGGGTGATCGGGTCATGCCAGGCCTGCAACCGCAGCTGCGGCATGTGCGCGGGCCGGGCGGGACGGACGCGTCGGCGCTGCTGCCGGCCAGCGCGGTGGCCTTTTTTCCGACGCATTTTGACGTGGCGCCGCACGATTTCGAGAAGCTCGTCGTGCAGGTGACGGCGCCGGCGCACCTGCCCGAAGGCCGTTACGAACTCACGCTCGCCCTGGGTGAGGACGAGCCCGACTTGCCCATGTTCATCCAGGTGTTGCCGGCAGCCTTTGCCTGACGACGCCTTGCAGCGCCGGCCTTCAGCTGGCGCGAACCGTCAGCGCCGGGCGGGGCCTGTCGATCACGGTCTCGACCAGTTCGATGCCGAACACATAGCTGGTCGACAGCGCGTCCATGCCCAGGTCCACCGCGCGATGCGCGTCGGTGCGCACGCGCGCCAGCAGTGGGTGGGCGCGCGCCTGTTCCAGCGCCTTGGCAGACACCACCTTGTCGCGCAGCGATTCGGCCACGGTCAGTGCCATCGCCAACTCGCGCTCAAGCACGCCGGCGGCCTCCTCGGCCAATCCGCGTGACTGGCGTGCCAGGTTGCGCACGGCGACGATCACATCTTCCAGGCCGCTGCGGTCGCCCCCTGCGGGCTCGGGCTTGCTGGCGGCGCTGGGTGACAGGATGGGGTCTTGGCTCATCTTGGGGCTCCGGTCGAATCGGGTAGGTCGGCACGTTGGGATCGGCGACTGGTTGGGTGCAGGTCAGGCATCTCGACCAGCGCGGTCGGCAGTTTGAATACCTTGTTCTCGGCCAGACCCAATGTCTTGACCACCAGCCGGGGATACCATTGGCGCAGGCGCTGCAAGGTCGCCTGCACCAGCGGCTCAGGCGCTGAAGCGCTCGAGGTCAGGCCGAGATCGTCGATGCCGTCGAACCAGGCCGGCTCCAGCGCGTCGGCCGCCTCGATCAGGCGGGCCCTCACGCCAGCCTCCTGCGCCACCTCGACCATGCGCACCGAATTCGAGCTGTGCGGTGCGCCGATCACCAGCACCAGTTGGCAGTGGCGGCACAGCATGCGCACCGCATCCTGGCGGTTCTGGGTGGCATAGCAGATGTCGTCGTGGTGCGGGCCCACCAATGCCGGAAAGCGCTGGCGCAACACGCTCACGACCTTGCGCACGGCGTCGACGGCCAGCGTGGTCTGGGTGACATAGGCCACCGCCGCAGGATCGCGCGCCCGGACTGTGAGCGCCTCTTCGGGGTCCTGCACCACCTGGATGCCACCGCCGTCCGGATTGGTGTAGCAGCCCAGGGTGCCCAGCACCTCGACATGGTCGCGGTGGCCGATCAGGAACACCGTGCGCCCGGCCTTGGCATGCGCCGCCACTTCGAGATGCACCTTGCTGACCAGTGGACAGGTGGCGTCAAAGAGCTGCAGGCCGCGCGCGGCCGCGTCGTGAAAGACCTGGGGCGGCGCGCCATGTGCGCTGATCACGGCCAGCGCGCCCTCGGGAATCTGCGCCACGTCTTCGACAAACACTGCACCGCGCGCCTGCAGCGAGTCCACCACGCTGCGGTTGTGGACGATTTCATGACGCACGTAGACGGGGTCGACACTCTTGGTGAGCAACTCGTCGACCATCTTGACAGCGCGATCAACGCCGGCACAAAAGCCGCGCGGATTGGCCAGCCAGACTTTCATGTCCTCTCCTGTTGCGGAGGCGAGTCCGAGTACAGAGTATGCGGGCCGTCCCGACCGATGGCAAGCCGCGCGGCACGCCCCCAAGCACCGGGCCTTGCCTTGGGGTCGGGCCAGGGCGATTGCGCAAGGCATTAGCGCTGCGGCGACCTGGGCAGGGTGGCGTGGGAATGTTGGCGGCGGCCCGGCGAATGCCTCTACAGTTCAAGCCCATGAGCCAAGTGCATGCACTGTTGCTGACCGACGTGGTCGACAGCACCAAGTTTGCCCAGTCGCTCGGCGATGTCGAGATGGCCCGGCACTGGGTGGCGCATGACCGCGCAGCGCGCGATCTCCTGCCACTGTGGCGCGGCCGCGAGATCGACAAGTCCGACGGCATGCTGCTGTTGTTCGCGCAGGCGGATGATGCGGCCGCCTATGCCCTGGCCTACCACCGCGCCCTGCGCCGGCTGGGCCTGCCGTTCAAGGCGCGCGCCGGCCTGCATGTCGGCCCGGTGAGCCTGCGCGAGAACAGCCCCGCCGACATCGCCCTGGGCGCCAAGCCGCTGGAGGTGGAGGGCCTGGCCAAGCCCATCGTGGCCCGCATCATGGCCATTGCCGGCGGCGGCCAGACCCTGCTCAGCGCGGCCGCGCGCAGCGCCTTGGTGGCGGCCGCGCCGCCGCTGCAGTCGCATGGCCATTGGCGCCTGGCCGGGGTTGACGAGCCGCTGGAGGTGTTCGAGTGGGTCGATGGCGCGGCCCCCTCCACCCCGCCGGTCGATGCCGCCAAGGCCTACCAGGTGGTGCGCCACGGCGAGCTCTGGTTGCCACGGCGCGAGATCCGGCACAGCCTGCCGGCCGAGCGCGACAGCTTTGTCGGCCGCCACGCTGCGCTGCTGGCACTGGCGCGCAAGTTTGAGCACGGCGCGCGCCTGGTCTCTGTGCTCGGCATCGGCGGGGCGGGCAAGACCCGCCTGGCCTTGCGCTTTGCCTGGACCTGGCTGGGCGCGTTCCCGGGCGGCATCTGGTTCTGCGATCTGGCGCAGGCGCGCAGTCTCGACGGCATCCTGAGCGCCGTGGCGCAGGGCCTGGACCTGCCCTTGGGCCGGGCCGACCCCTTGACCCAGCTGGCGCGCGCCATCGCCGGGCGCGGCAAATGCCTGGTCATCCTGGACAACTTCGAGCAGGTAGCCGGCCTTGCGGAATCCACCCTGGGCCGATGGCTGGACCATGCCGCGCAGGCCCGGTTCATCGTCACCTCGCGCGAATTGCTGGGCCTGGTCGGCGAAGAGGCCCTGGCCCTGGATCCCTTGCCGCCGGACGACGCCGCCGCGCTGTTCATGCGCCGCGCCGAAGCGCTGTCGCAGGGGCAGGCCCTGCTGGCCGATGACCGGCATGCCATCGCCGAGCTGGTGCAGGTGCTCGACGGCCTTCCGCTGGCCATCGAGCTGGCCGCCGCGCGGGTTCGGGTGATGCCGCCGCGGACCATGCTGGCGCGCATGAATGAACGTTTCAGCGTGCTGCTGTCGCGCGCCGGGCGGCGTGACCGCCAAGCCACCTTGCGCGCCACCTTCGACTGGTCCTGGGACTTGCTCAGCGAGCCCGAAAAATGCGCGTTGGCCCAGCTCTCGGTGTTCCGGGGGGGCTTCACGCTGGACGCTGCTGCTGCGGTGCTGGCGCTGCAGGACGCCGCAGCAGGCGTGGCGGTGGGCACCGATGTGGTGTTCTGGCTGGTCGACAAGAGCCTGGTGCGCCAGGCCGAGGCCGAGCGCTTCGACCTGCTGCAAAGCCTGCGCGACTATGCCGCTGAACATCTGCGCAGCCCGGGCCGGTTTGCCGGCAGCGGCCCGGCCGCACTGGCCCAGGCCCAGGCCCGCCACAGCCGCTACTTTGCAGCGCTGGGGCCGCAGCACGCGGTGGAAAAGGCCTGCGCCGAGCTCGACAACCTGTTCCAGGCCTGCCAGCACGGGATTGCGCTGGGCGACAGTGGCGTGGCCTGCGGCGCGCTGCGCGGCGCCGCCGCGGCGATCAATCTGCGCGGGCCGTTTCGGGCCCTGGTCCAACTCAGCGAGGGCGTGAAGGCCATGGCCAACCTGGCCGGTGTCGACAAACTGCAGGTGGCGCTGGAATGCGGCAACGCGCAGCTGCTGGCCGGATCGACAACGCAGGCCGTGGCCGAATACACCAGCGCGGCAGCCCAGGCCCAAGCGCTGGGTGAGCCCACGTTGCTGGCGCGCGCATGGCAGGGGCTGGCCTTGCTGGAACACCGCGCCGGGCATGTCGAGTCTGCCGGCAACTTGTACCGCCGCGTGGTCGACGCACTGGCCAGCGGTGGTGACCCGGCACGCCACTGTGCCGGCCTCAATGGCCTGGCTGGGGTACTTCAGTCGCAGGGTCGGTACGACGAAGCACGGGAAAACTTCGAGGCCGGGCTGGCGCTGGCGCGCAGCTGCGGCCTGCGGCGCTGGGAGGGGGGCGCGGCCGGCAACCTGGCCCAATTCCATGCCAGCCATGGCCGCCCGGCCCAGGCCTTGCCGCTGTATGCACAGGCCATCGCCATTGCGCAGGAAATAGGTGATCGCCAGTGGGAGGCCAATACGCGCTGCAACCTCGGCTTGCTGCACTTCGAGGCCGGCAGCCTGGGCCCGGCGCGGATTGAACTGGATGCGGCGCTGGTGTTGGCGCGCGAAGTCGGCCACCTGCAGGGTTTGGCGGTGGTGCAGTGCAATCTGGGCCTGGTCGCCGAGGCCGATGGCCAGCCCGAGCTGGCCGTGCAGAGCCACAGCGCGGCACTGGCCGTTGCGCGCGAGACCGGTGACCAGCGCGCGCAGGGGCAGGTGCTGGGCTACCTGGGCCTGTTGCATGCAAGGCAATCTCGCGCCGAGCAGGCGCGCCAGTGCCTGACCGAGGGCGAGGCCTTGCTCGAGCCCTTTGGCGACCCGGTCAGCCTGGGCATCCTGTTGTGCGGCCGTGCCGAGGCAGAAAGCCGCAGCGGTGATGCCGACGCCGCAGCCGGGGCCCTGGCGCGCGCCGAGGCATTGGCCTTGGCCTTGCCGGCGGAGGAGCTTGCACCGACCTCCGAGCTGGGGCAGGCGCTGCGCCGGGTGCGCGGCCTGATCGGGGCAGTGGCTTAGGACCAGGCGTCGCGGTGCCAGTGCGCTGGCTTGAATCTGCTCACTGCGGCACGCAGGCCACGCTCACTTGGGCAGCCCGGTTCAATCCCTCGAAATTGATGATGGTCGGATCACAGACCCAGACGGTTGCCGGCAGCGTGGTGTCGTAGAACTTGACCTTGTAGGGCCAGCTCAGGTCGGTGGTGGTGGCGTCGAAGCACCAGACGTACTCATCGGGCTTGCCGGTGGCCGGCGCCGACACCGGCCCGGCGGGTGCCCCGGGCTTGAAGGTCACGCCGTCGGTGGCGAAGACATAGGTCTTGCCTTGCGGGCTCTTCAGTGTCCAGCGCACACCGCCGGCGTTCTTGCCGATCTGGCGCGGGTCCGGGTTGAACGACACCGTGGCGGCGCTGCCATTGATCACGATGTCGTCGATCTTCACCGGCGCTTCGGGCGGGCAGGGCGGCGCTGCAACCCCCGCCGGGGCTGCCGGCACCGCGGGCGTTGCGGTCGGGGCAGGCGCGGTCTTGGGCGTCAGGTTGTTGTCGCGGGGTGAACAGGCGGCCAGCGCGGCACAGGCCAGCAGGGTGGCGGCAATCTCGGACGGGTGCTTCATGGCGGATCCTCCCAGGCGGTGCTTCGATGGCGTCACAGCCCTCGCGCGAGGCTGCGCCGCGCCGATCATCTGCACTATCCGGGCCTTTGTCGAGCCCGGCCGCGCGGCCCCTCAGGTGGGTGGCGTGGGCGCGGCCCTGCCGGCCGCGTCGCTGGCGTCAGCAAGGTCGGCCGGGCTCAGGGCCTGGATCCGCGCGGCGCCGATGGCCTGGCCCACGGCCGGCCCGTGCAGACCTTTTGCCGCTGCGTCAGTGGCCACCGCCGCGCTGTCCACGGCCTGGGCGCGGGCCAGCGCGGCCAGCAGCCGTGGCCGCTGCGGGTAGGGCTGGTCTTGCAGGCCCAGGCGGCCGCGCGCATCGCATTCGCAGGCCAGCAGCAGGCCGGCAAAGCGCGCCGGGCGGCGCCAGGCGTCGCAGCGGTCGAACAGGCGCACCAGCGCGGCCGGGCCCAGGCTGGCGCTGCGGTGGATATTGCCGTGTTCGCGTGCCGTCAGGTCTGCCAATTCACGGCAGTCGGTGGGCACGCGCCAGCGTTCGCCCAGCTGGCGTGCGAGCACTGCGCTGCGGGCCTCGTGGCCCAAGTGGCGCGGCCAGTCCTGGGCTGGGGTGCTGCCCTTGCCCAGGTCATGGCACAGGCAGGCATAGCGCACCGCCAAGGGTGCATTCAGCCGCGCGGCCTGCACCAGCACCAGCATCAGGTGCACGCCAGTGTCGATCTCGGGGTGGTGCTCGGCCGGCTGCGGCACGCCCCAGAGCCGGTCCACCTCGGGCAGCAGCCGGGCCAGCGCGCCGCAATCGCGCAGCACCTCGAACATCCGGTCGGGGCGGGCTTCCATCAGCCCGCGCGCGAGCTCTTGCCAGACCCGCTCGGGCACCAGCGCGTCCACCTCGCCGTCCTCCACCATCTGGCGCAGCAGGGCCTGGGTCTCGGGGGCGACGCTGAAATCGGCAAAGCGCGCGGCAAAGCGGGCCAGGCGCAGCAGGCGCACCGGGTCTTCGACAAAGGCCGGGCCGATATGGCGCAGCAGGCGGTTGCGCAGGTCATGCTGGCCGCCGAAGGGGTCGATCAGCGCGCCGCTGTCAGGGTCTTCGGCGATCGCGTTGATGGTCAGGTCGCGGCGTGCCAGGTCCTGCTCGAGCGTGACATCCGGCGCGGCATGCACCACAAAGCCCTGGTAGCCGCGGCCGCTCTTGCGCTCGGTGCGGGCCAGCGCGTACTCCTCGCGCGTGGTCGGGTGCAGGAAGACCGGGAAGTCTCGCCCGACCGGGGTGTAGCCGGCCTCGGCCATGGCTTCGGGCGTGGCGCCCACCACCACCCAGTCGCGGTCGCGCGGCTGGGCTGCATCGGCTGGCCGGCCGAGCAGGCGGTCGCGCACCGCGCCGCCGACCAGGTAGGCCTTCATCGCCGTCGCAGATCGGCCGGCCGCAGGTGGTCGGCCAGGGTGGCCAGCGACGCCGGGCGGATGCCCAGGCTGGCCAGCCCGGGCAGCTGGCCGCTGGCGACGTTGGGCACGCGCATCGACAGGATGTTGTCGCGCGACATCAGTGGCTCACCGGGCAGCAGGCCCAGCAGCGCGGCCTGCAGCAGTCCCAGGCGCTCCGGCAGGGCCAGCACCGGGCGGCGGCAACCGGCCATCGCCCCGACCTGCTGCACGATCTGTTGCAGGGTCAATTGCTCGGGCCCGGCGCATTCGATGAGCGGGCCCGGGGCCTGCGCTGCGGCCAGGGCCTGCACCACGGCCTGGGCCACGTCGCCCACCGCCACCGGCTGGAAGCGCGCGTCGCTGCCGGCCAGCGGCAGTACCGGAAACAGCCGCTGCAGGCCGGCGAACAGGTTGGTGAAGCGGTCTTCGGCGCCGAAGATCACCGACGGGCGCAGGATGCTCAGGCCGAAGCCGTGCTGGTGCGCGGCGGCCAGCCAGACCTGCTCGCCGGCGGCCTTGCTGCGCAGGTAGGCCGAGGGCGCGACGGCGCCCACGCCGAGCGCGCTGACATGCACCACCCGCTGCACCGCGGCCGCGCCGCAGGCCGCCGCCAGCTGGCGCGGCAGCTGCACATGCACCCGGTCGAAATCGGCCGGGCTGCCATGCAGGATGGCCACCAGGTGGACCACCGCATCGGCGCCGGCCAGCAAGCCGGGCAGGGCCGCGGCGTCATGCACATTGCAGACCACCAGGTCGACGGTGGGCAGCACCTGCAGGTCGCGTCCGCTGGCGCGGCGCCGGGTGGGCACCACCAGGCGGGTCTGGGGGTCATGGGCAAACAGGCGTTCGCAGACATGGCGGCCGACGAAACCGGTGCCGCCGGTGATGACTATCTTGCGCAGGGTGGGCATCAGGGGGCTCGGATCAGGGCAGTTCGGTGTTGGGCGCGCGGGCATTGGGGTCGCGCGGGCCGATGCCCTTGCCCAGGCGCGGCCGCAGCAGCGGCGGATTGGCGGGTTCGAGCAAGGCGGCGTAGACCGCCGCGTTCGACAGCACCTTCTTGACGTAGTCGCGGGTCTCGTTGAACGGGATGTTCTCGGCCCAGGCGGCGGTCTCCAGCAGCGGGCCGTCGCGCCAGCGCCGCGGCCGCCCGGGGCCGGCGTTGTAGGCCGCGGCGGCCATGGCCTGCGAGCCCTCCAGGTCGTCCAGCATCAGCCGCAGGTATTGCGTGCCCAGGGCCAGGTTGGTGCCCGGGTCGCTGATGCGTTCGGGGTTGCGCCAGTCCAGGCCGATCTTGCGCGCTACCCATTGCGCGGTGGCTGGCATCACCTGCATCAGGCCGCTGGCACCGGCCGACGAGCGCAGCTGCGGCATGAAACGGGTCTCCTGGCGGATCAGGCCGAAGACCAGCGCCGGCTCCAGCTTGGCGGCGGCGGCGGCCTGGCCGATCTGGGGGGCGTAGGGCATCGGGTAGCGCAGCGACACGTCCACCTCGCCCCGGCTGCGCTCGGCGGTGTTGATGCACAGCTGCCAGTCGCGGCGCTCGCAGGCCAGCCGGGCGGCGGCCAGCAGTTCGCGGTCGGCCATGCCGCGCAGGGAGAAGTTCCACTCCCGGCGGGCCTCGTCGCGCAGGCCCAGGTCGGCCAGCAGCAGGGCCCGGGCCAGGCCGGCATGGCCCTGGAGGGCCGCGCGTTCGGCGGCGGTGGGCGGCAGCGGCGGGGCCGGCAGGGTCTGGGCCGCGCCCAGGTCCTCGGCGGCCAGCTGCGGGTAGAAGCCGAGCGGGCCGGCGATGCTGTTGAGCAGCTGCGTGGCGTCGGCCCGCTGCGCCGCGCCCTCGCTGCCCTCGCGCGCCGCAGCGGCCAGCGCACGCGCCTTCCAGTAGACCCAGGCGGGGTCTTGCTGTTCGGCCGGGCTCATCAGCTCGATCAAGTGGGCCATCTGGGACCAGCGCGGCGCCGGCCCGGCGCTGCGCAAAAGCGCCCGCACCCCCCAGGCCAGGGTCTCGTCGGTCCAGCCGGGCTGGCGGATGGCCTCGCCGCGCAGGCTGGCGAGGGCGCGCTGGTAATGGCCGGCGGCCTCGGGCAGCAGCTTGAACGCGGCCTGGCGGCCGGCATAGGCCCAGGCCCAGGCCGCCTGCCCGGCGCGCAGGGCCAGGCCCTCGCTGCCCAGCACGGCCACGGCGCCATCCAGGTCGCTCTGGGCCAGGCGCAGCAGGGCCAGCAGGCGCAGCTCTTGCGCCTGACGGGTGGGCCCGGCCGAGCGCTTGAGCCAGCGCGCGGGCTGGTCGATCGCCTCGACCCCATCGCGCGCGGCGGTGTTGCCCAGCAGGCTGACCGCTGCCTTGGCCGCCGCCGGGCGCTGGGCCTCGATGGCCAGCCGGGCCTTGGTCCAGACCTCGTCGGGGCCGAATTTGTTGGCATCGACCATGGCCGTGGCCAGCAGGTTGCAGCCTTCGTCCAGGTCTTTCTGGGCCCACCAGGCGCTGCGCGCCGGGCCTTGCACATCGCGTCCGGCCAGGTGCTCGGTGAACAGCCACCAGCAGCTGACCTCGCGGTCGTCGTTCATGCGAAAGCGCGGGTAGTCGCGGGCCAGCGTGGCCCAGTCGCGGCGCCGGCCCAGTTCCAGCAGCCAGTCGTTGCGCAGGCGGTCTTCGACATAGCTGCTGCGCCAGCGGGCATAGAAGGCCTCGACCTCGTCGACGCTGGCGTCCTTGAGGCGGCCGCTGAGATCCCAGTAGTCGACCCAGCCGACCAGCGCATGGTTGCCTGCCTGCAGCGCGGCGCGGGCGGCGGCCAGGCGGCTGCGGTCCTTGCGGCGGGCCGCGTCCCGGGCGTCCAGCAGGGTGCTGTCGAGCGCGCTGGGCGAAACCAAGGGGGCCAGGGGGCTGGCCAGGAAAGCCGGCGCTGGGGCGTCGGCCGGCGCCTGGGCCAGTGCGCCGAGCACCCAGGCCTGTGCCGCCAGCGCGGCCAGGGGGCGGTGCCAGCGGCGGCGGGTGGTGGGGATCGGTGCTAGGCCAGTCATGTCGGGGGCTTGCTGCGGGCTTGCCAAGCGGCGGTGCCGGCGCGGGGCGGGCACGCCCGGCGCATCGACCCACTTTAACGCAGCCCCCCTGCGGCCTGGATGCAGGGGCTTCACACCGGCTCAGCGCTGACTGCGGTAGGGATCCTCAAAGTCCAGGTACTGCTGTTCGGCCAGCGCGTCGCGCACCCAGGCGGCCACGCCCGTGCTGGCCCACAGGCGCCCGATGTAGGCCGTGACCTCGGCTGGCACCGGCAGCGCATAGGTGCGCAGCCGTGCGGCCACCGGTGCGAAATAGGCATCGGCCACCGAATAGGCACCGAACAGGAAGGGGCCGCCACTCTGTGCCAACGCCGCCTGCCACATCGCCAGGATGCGGGCCAGGTCCTGGGCCACGCCGGGCCGGTCGGCCAGCACATGCCGGCCGACCTCGGGCAGATGGGCCTCGATGTTCATCGGGCAGGCGCCACGCAGGGCGGCAAAGCCGCTGTGCATCTCGGCACACAGGCTGCGCGCCCGGGCCCGGGCGGCCTGGGCGCGCGGCCACAGCGCATGCTCGGGAAAATGCTCGGCCGCGTACTCGGCCAGGTATTCGGCGATCGCCAGGGTGTCCCAGACCACCAGCTCGCCATGCACCAGCACAGGCACCCGGCCTGCCGGCGACAGCTGGGTGATGGCCTGCTTGAACTGCGAGTCGGCTGAAAACCCGTCGAAGCGGATCATCAGCTCCTCGAAGGGGATGCCGAACTGGCGCATCAGCACCCAGGGGCGCATCGACCAGGACGAGTAGTTCTTGTTGCCGATGGCGAGTTTGAGCATGCTGGCTTGTCCTGGGCTGGGGGGTGGGGCCGGGCCGCCGGGCCGGGCGCGGTGTCAGCGCTTGGCGCTGCGGCGTTTCGGGGCCGGCCGCCGGGCTGCAGCCCGCAGCGCCGCGGCCAGCGCCAGGCGGGCCCAGGGCAGCATCGCGGCCGGTGATTCCATGGCCTCGTCCGGGGCGCTCCAGTAGCCCAGCACGCTGCGCTTGCCGCTGGCGGCCTGGAAGGCAAAGGGCTGGCAGCCGGCATCGGCAAAGCGGCTGCGCTGGTCGGTGTCGGTCTTGAGGTAGAGCGTGTCGGCGGCGATCAGCGCGATGAAGTGCCCGTCGACATACAGCCCATGCCCGCCAAACATGCGGTTCAGGCGCACCGGCCCCAGTGCAGACAGCAGGTCCATGCAATGCGCCACCAGGTCGGGTGAGTTGGCCATGGGCGGCAGTGTAAAACTGCCCAGGCGTGGTCGGTTGCGGCCCGGCCTGCAGCGCCGCGCCGGCCGGCTGCCCGCCGGCCGCGCCACTGCGGGACAATCGCAAGCATGACCGATGACCCCCGATACCGCTTCGAGCCCTCGCAGGACAAAGGCCAGCTGCGCCGGCAGTTGCAGGCCGAGCGCCTGGCGATGGTCGACCGGCACCAGCGCGCAGTGCACCTGCAGCAGGCCCTGCGGGTCTGGCTGGTGGGCCGCCACGAGGCCACGGTGGGCGCCTACTGGCCGATCAAGGGCGAGTTCGACGCCCTGCCGGCGCTCTACCGCTGGAGCGAGAGCGATGAGCAGCGCCGCATCGGCCTGCCGGTGATCAACCGCGACACCAAGCAGTTGCGCTTTCATGTCTGGTACCCGGGTTGCCCGATGGAGGAAGACGCCTATGGCATCCCCAAGCCCAAGGACACCGAGGCTTTCGAGCCGGCGCTGTTGCTGGTGCCGCTGGTGGGCTATGGGCCGGGTGGCCACCGGCTGGGCTATGGCGGCGGTTTCTACGACCGCACGCTGGCCGCCCTGAGCCCGCGCCCCTACACCGTCGGCGTGGGCTATGCGCATGGCTACATCCCCTGGCTGCAGGCCCAGCCCCACGATGTGCCGCTGGACGCGATCCTGAACGAGGACGGCGTGGCCTGGGAACGGCCGGCCTGAGCCTCAGACCTGACTTTGACAGTTACAAGTGACACGCCCTCGTAAGCCCGCGCAGCGCAACACGTTTCCGGTCCGACGCCGGAAGGCCGTGTATCTATGGGGTTTGCCCGTATCAGGCGAGTTGCAGGATTGGCGGCGGGGG
>JANNZD010000360.1:0-6914 GCA_031410435.1 Betaproteobacteria bacterium
CCCAGGGCCTCGAAGTCCGACGGCAGGGCGCCCGGACTGATGCCGAAGATGAAGCGCCCGTCCGCCAGGTGGTCGAACATCGCCGCCTGCGCCGCGATCAGCGTGGGGTGCATCTGCGACAGATTGCAGGTGCCGGTGCCCAGCTTGATGGTCTGGGTGGCGTGGATCAGCGTGGCCAGGAACATCATCGAATTGGTGATGTTCTCGGTGCTGTCGGTCAGGTGTTCGCCGATGAAGACATCGTGAAAGCCGAGCTGATCGGCCAGGATGACGGTGGCGCGGTCTTCCCGCAGGGTCTGCGACGGGTCGCGTCCCAGCGCGTGCATGGGCATCATGAACATGCCAAGTTTCATCGCGTTCTCTCTCTTGGTTCAAGGCGGATCGGGCTGCACCGGGCGGCGGCGCAGGCGTCGATTCTGGTGCAGCAGGCGCGGCCAGTGCAGGGTCTTCTGGAGCGTAAATACCCGTACATAGCTTTTGATTCTCACAGGTATACTATCGTACTTGTTGATTTTTCAACAAGGGCAGGCGCCGCCCCGAGGCCTGCAGCCGATCCTCAGGGCCGGTAATGGGCGAGCACAATAATTTCTTGCTGGCGCAAGGTCTGCCGCACCCGCAAGATGGCGACCACCGCTTCAACCCCAGGCCACCGCCGCGAGCACCCCATGACCGACACCCTGCAAGCCGCGCCGCCCCAGACCCCTACCAGCCTGCCGGCCTCGATTGCCGAACTGCCGGCCCAGCGTGCCGCCCAGCCGGCCTCTGCAGCCCAGGCCCGCGCGCTCTACTTCAACACCGGCAACGCCTTCAACATCCAGTTGCCCGAGGTACCGTCGCACAGCTTCACCGCCGAGCCCACGCGCGCGCTCGACCCCGCCACCCCCACCGGCTTGATCGCCTGCGACCGGTCGGCCGCGCTGGCCACGCCCTACCCCGCCACCACGCCGCTGGTGCTGGCGCGTTATGCCCGCATCCGCGCCGGCGAGCAACTGCCCACCTGCTTCGAGGCCAGCGGGGTGATGGTCTATGTGATCAGCGGCGCCGGCCAGACCCAGGCCGGTGACGAGACGCTGGCCTGGCAGGCGGGCGACCTGCTGGTGCTGCCGGGCGGGCAGGCCCAGCTGCACCATGCGGCCGGCCAGGACGCGGTGCTGTGGATCGTCACCAATGAGCCGCAACTGGCTTTCGAGCATCTGCGCAGCCCGGCTGCCGGCCAGGCGCCGACCGATGCCGTGCACTTTCCGGCCGACGAGATCCGCCGCCAGATCGACCTGCTTTACGCGGTCGGGCGTGGCCAGGACATCGCCGGGTCGGCGCTGATCTTCTCGTCCACCCGACAAGTGGCGATCCGCAATGTGCTGCCCACCCTGACGGTGGCGATGAACTCACTGCCGCCGGGGGTGTCGCAGCGTCCGCACCGGCACAACTCGGTGGCGGTCAGCCTGGTGATAGACGGCGAAAGCTGCCACTCGGTGGTGGACGGCCAGCGCAAGGACTGGTCGCGCTGGGCCACCACCGTAACGCCGCCCACCGCCGTGCATTCGCACCACAACGGCGGCCCGCGCCGCGCGATGTTCCTGATCGTGCAGGACGGCGGCCTGTACTACTACACCCGGGCGCTGGGCTTTGCCTTTGCCGACGCCTGATGCGCCCCCGGAGACTTTCATCTTGAATGCCCTCAGCCGCAAGAGCCTTACCGTCCGTCCCCTGCACCCCGCCCTGGGCGCAGAAGTGCGCGGCATCGACATGCGCCAGCCGCTGGACGACGCCACCCGCCAGGAACTGCTGGCCGCCTGGACCCAGCACCTGGTGCTGGTCTTCCCCGGCCAGCCGGTCACCGACGAAGAGCATGTGGCCTTCAGCCGGTTTCTGGGTGAGCCCGAGATCTTCCACCAGACCATCATCCGATCCAAACGGGTGCGCGAGATCTTCCGCGTGGCCAATGTCAATGACGAGGGCGTGCTGCTGCCGCCCACCGACCCCACGGTGCGCCAGCTTTCGCTGGCCCAGTACTGGCACACCGACAGCAGCTACCTGCCCACCCCCTGCGTGGGCGCGCTGCTGCACGGCGTGGAGGTCAGCCGCAGCGGTGGCGAGACCCAGTTCACCAATATGTACAGCGTTTACGACGCACTGCCGCCAGCGCTGAAGCAGCGCATCCAGGGCCGAAAGGCACGTCACAACTTCGAAAATATGCACACCCTGAAGCCACTCAAGCCGATGACCGAGGCCGAGCGCGCCGCCGTGCCGCCGGTCTGGCACCCGCTGGTGCGCAAGCACCCGGTGAGCGGCCGCACCTCGCTCTACATCAGCCCGATCTACAACGACGAGGTCGAGGGCCTGTCGCCGGCCGACTCGCGCGCGCTGATTGCTGAACTGGCTGATTTCGCCGGCCGGCCCGAATTCGTCTACTCGCACCGCTGGGAGACCGACGACGTGGTGATGTGGGACAACCGCTGCACCATGCACCAGGTGACCGCCTTCGACCCGGCCGAGCGCCGGGTGATGCACCGCACCACCCTGGTGGGCACCGACGCCGTGATCCCGGCCTGATCCGCATGAACCCTCCCGCCACCCCCAGCGCTGCCGCGGTCGATACCGACGGCCTGCCCGTCATCGCCCACCTGCATCTGAACCCGGCCTGGCTGGCGCAGCAGCATGAGACCGCGCTCGAGCCGCAGCTGCCCATCATCGACCCGCACCACCACCTGTGGGAGCGCGAGGGCGGCTACCTGCTCGACGCGTTGCTGGCCGACCTGGGCAGCGGCCACCGCATCGAGGCCACGGTGTTTGCGCAGTGCGGCTATGGCTACCGCAGCAGCGGGCCGGCCGAGCTGCGCCCTGTGGGCGAAACCGAATTCGTCGCCGGCGTGGCCCGCGCCGCCGAGGCGCAGGGTTGCGCCACCCGGGTCTGCGCCGGCATCGTCGGCCATGCCGACATGCTGATGGGCGATTCGGTCGAGGCCGTTCTGAAGGCCCACATCGAGGCCGGCGGCGGCCGCTTTCGCGGCGTGCGCCACATCACCGCGCGCGATGAGGGCTTCAACGCCAGCCTGCTCGGCCGCCCGCCCGCAGGCCTGATGGCCCGGCCCGTGTTTCGCCAGGGCCTGAAGCGGCTGCAGGCCCTGGGCCTGAGCTTCGACGCCTGGCTCTACCACCCGCAGATCCCCGAGCTGGTCGACCTGGCGCGCGCCCTGCCCGACCTGCCCATCGTGCTCAACCATGTCGGCGGGCCGCTGGCCGTCGGGCCCTACCAGGGCCGGCAGGCCGAGGTGCTGGCGCAGTGGCGGGCCTCGATGCAGGCCCTGGCGGCCTGCCCCAATGTCAGCGTCAAGCTGGGTGGGCTGGCCATGGCGATCTGCGGCTTCGACTTTCACCTTCAGGCGCAGCCGCCCTCGTCCGAGCAGCTCGCCGCCGCCTGGCGGCCCTATCTGCACGGCAGCATCGCGCTGTTCGGGGCCGAGCGCTGCATGTTCGAGAGCAACTTCCCGGTGGACAAGGCCATGACCGGCTATGCGGTGCTGTGGAATGCCTACAAGCGCATCGCCGCCGATGCGTCGGCCAGCGAGAAAACCTGGCTGTTCAAGGGCACGGCCGAGCGCTTCTACCGCCTGGGTGCGGCCCCGGCCTGAGCAGGCTTGGCGATGCGCCGATCGACGCACCTGCAAAAAGCTGCCCCTGCTGGCGCTGTGCGCCTGGGCCGGCAGCCATGCAGCGACCCCGGGCTGCGCCGAGGCCGCTGCCAGCGTGGCCGCTGAGCGCCCGGCGGGGGTCCAGACCCTGCGCATCACGCTGGACGCCGACCAGGCCGCCAGCACCGCAACCAAGGCCCATTGCCTGATCGAAGGCAGCCTGAACGAGCGCATCGGCAAGCTCGACGGCAAGCCCTATGCAATCAAGTTCCGCATGCGCCTGCCGCAGGCGGCCGACTGGAGCGGCAAGTTCTTCCAGGAGAGCGTGGGCGGCTCGGTCGGCACGCTCACCCCCACTTTCGGCCTGACCTCGGGCATGACGACGTCGGCATTTTCTCGCGGCTACACCGTGATCACCGGCGACTCGGGCCACGCCAGCGCCATCAACACCGGCCCCAAGACCTCCACCGGCGTGCAGGTCTAGCCTGGCCACGCCTGAGGCCCGGGCATAGCCGGCATGAACGGACCCGCCTTCAACAGCGGCTTCCGGGCCTACTGGTTCGGCGCTTACGACGCACCCGGCAATACCGCCACCAAGCTGACCCTGAGCGCGCCGCAGGCCGCGACGCTGTGGAGGACCCCGCCGCTGGCCCTGACCATCCCCGAACACACCGACCATTTCATGGCCCATGACATCGACGACATCGAGGCCAGCATCAGCGGCAAGACCGCAGACTGGCCGCAGGCAGTGGTCGACTGGGGCTTGATGAACTCACCCAACCTGTCGGGCTTCAAGCAGCGTGGCGGCAAGATGATCGCCTGGATCGGGCCTGCCGACCCGGCCGTCAGCTCGCGCGCCACCATCGATGGGTACCAGCGCGTCGATGTGCGCGAAGGGGGCCAGGCCGGCAAATTCCTGAAGCTGTTCGTGATCCCCGGCATGAACCACTGCGCCGGCGGTGTGGCCACCGACCGTTTCGACATGCTGGGGCCGCTGGAAGATTGGGTCGAGCGCGGCATCGCGCCGCAAAGCGTGCCGGCCGAGGCCAGCAATCCGGGCTATTTCGGCGTGGCCAGCCGCAGCCGCCGGCTCTGCCCGTATCCGCAATGGGCCCACCACGACGGCCAGGGCGACATCAACGTCGCCACCAGCTTCAGCTGGGCCGCAAGGTGGAACTGGTGCGCGTTGACGCCGCCAACCCGCAGCAGGGCATCGCCACGGTGGAGCAACTGGTCACCAAGGACAAGGTGGACCTGTTCACCGGCACCTACCTCAGCGCCATCTCCAACACCGCCAGCGACGCGGCCCTGCGCTACAACAAGCTGTACTGGGAGACCAATGCGGTGGCACAGAGCCTGATCGACCGCGGCCTGCCCAACTTCGTGCGCACCGGCCCGGACGGCGGCACCTTCGCGATGACTGCCGTGGCCACGGTGCGCGACCTGATCGCGCCGTCGCTCAAGAAGGAAATGAAGGACTTGCGGGTCTGGATCGAGCATGAAGACTCGATCTACGGCAGCTCGATCGCCGAGGCGCAGAAGCGCATGCTCGAGGCCTTCGGCACCAAGGTGGTGGGCGTGGGGGCGCATTCGGCCCGCTCGATCGACCTGAACGACACGGTGCTGCGGGCCAAGCAGGCCAACCCCGATGTGTTGATCCAGACCGGCTACGTGCCCGACGGCAACCTGCTGTTCCGCACCGCGCGCGACCAGGGCTTCAAGCCGGCGGCCATGCTTTGGGTGGGCACCGGTGACACGCCCGAGACGCTGGAAGCGGTGGGCGCCGCATCGCTGGAGGGCGTGCTGGTGGTGGGCTACCCGCGCACCGACTTGGCCGAGGCCTTCGGCCCCGGCGCCAAGGGCTACTTGGCAGCCTACCGCGCCAAGTACAAGGCCGAGCCGGTGGCGCCGCAGGGCATGGCGTCCTACACCTGCCTGCTGATCCTGTTCGAGGCGATCAAGGCTGCCGGCAGTACCGACATGGACAAGGTGCGTGCCGCGGCGGCCAGGCTCGACAAGCCCACCGGCAGCTACCCCACCGGCTTTGGCGTCAAGTTCGACAAGGGCTTCCAGAACCTGCGGGTCGCCTTGACCACCGCCCAGTGGCAGCGCGGCAAGATGGTCACGGTGTTTCCGAAGAGCGCGGTGCCTGCCGGCGTCACGCTGAAAGGGCTGGCCCGCCGCTGAGGGCTGGCGGCCGCTGAGGGCCGCAGCCCGACCCTTGCCCACGGGCCCCAGGTCCTGGGCGCTGGCGCGACCCGCGGCCGCCCTCCCCAACCGTGAGCCATGGACTCATTCCTCAACGTGCTGGTGTTCGGCATCCTGCTGGGCGGCATCTATGGCCTGGTCAGCATCGACCTGAACCTGATCTTCGGCGTGGTGCGCATCGTCAACTTCGGCCAGGGCGCGTTGGTGATGTTCGGCATGTAGGGCAGCCAATACGCTTGTGCGGTGCTGGGCCTCAGCCCCTGTCTGTCGGTGCTGGTGGTGGCGCCGCTGGTGGGCCTGCTGGGCATGGCGATCCAGCGCCTGGTGATTCAGCCGCTGCGCGACGAGCCCAATCTGCAGATCTTCGCCACCTTCGGCCTGCTGATGATGTTCCAGAACATCATGCTGGCCCTGTCGCGTGGCGAGGCCTTGAGCGTCGGCGGCCAGGTGGGTGCCGACATGTTGACGCTGGGCAGCATGAAGATCAGCGTGGTGCGCCTGGTCACCTTCGTGGCCACCACGCTGATCACCATCGGCCTGCACCTGTTCCTGTCGCGCACCCTGGCCGGCAAGGCGATACGCGCGGTGACGCAGGACAAGCGCGCCGCCCGGGCCATCGGCATCAATGTCGAGCGCACCTTCCTGATCACCTTCGGCATCGGTACGGCGCTGGCCGGCATGGCCGGCGTGCTGCTGACGCCGATCTATTCGATCACCCCGGCGGTGGGCGGCAACTTCATCCTGGCGGCCTTTGCGGTGGTGGTGCTGGGCGGGCTGGGCAGTGTCTGGGGCGCCTGCATCGGCGGCCTGATCGGCGGGGTGGGCACCATCGCCGGTCCGCTGCTGGGGGCGGCATTGGTGATCCCCTTCGAGAACTTCCTGCGCGCCGAGCTGGCGAACTCGCTGCCGGGAATGAACCTGGCGATCCTGGGCCTGCTCATGGTGCTGGCCGCGCTGTTCATGAAACGCGGCATCGTCGGCGCCCTGCGGGATCTGATGCACCGCTTCGAAGCGCGCAAGGGAGAGAAGAAATGAGCGCGGTCATGAGCACGGAGCTGTTGACCGTCACCGGTG
>JANNZD010000361.1:0-2540 GCA_031410435.1 Betaproteobacteria bacterium
CATCGGCACGGCAGGCGCCGGCCCGTCAACAGCGCCCATCACGGCCGCCTCTCGATGTCGGCGCCGATGCCGCGCAGCTTGGCTTCCATGCGGTCATAGCCCCGGTCCAGGTGGTAGATGCGGTCGACCGTGGTCTCGCCCTGCGCCACCAGGCCGGCGATCACCAGGCTGGCCGACGCGCGCAGGTCGGTGGCCATCACCGCGGCGCCCGACAACAGCGGCACCCCGGTGACCACCGCCATATGGCCGTCGACCTCGATATGGGCGCCCAACCGTACCAGCTCGTTCACATGCATGAAGCGGTTCTCGAAGATGGTCTCGCTGATGCGGGCGGTGCCCTCGGCGATGCAGTTCACGGCCATGAACTGGGCCTGCATGTCGGTCGGGAAGGCCGGGTATTCGCTGGTGCGGAAGCCCACCGCGCGCGGCCGGCCGTCCGAGCGCACGCGGATCCAGGGCCGGCCGTCCACCACCCCGTCGCTGATGTTGGCGCCGCATTCGCGCAGCTTGTCGATCACCGCGTCCAGGTGGCGGGCCTCGGCGCCCTGCAGCGTGACGTCGCCACCGGTCGCGGCCACCGCACACAGAAAAGTCCCGGCCTCGATGCGGTCGGGCAGGATGCGGTGCGGGGCGGCCGGGGCCTGCAGGCGGTCTACGCCCTGCACCCGGATGCGGCTGCTGCCATGGCCCTCGATGTGCGCACCCATGGCGATCAGCAACTGGGCCAGATCGGGGATCTCGGGCTCCTGGGCCGCGTTCTCCAGCACGGTCTCGCCCTGCGCCAGGGTGGCCGCCATCAGCAGGTTTTCGGTGCCGGTGACGGTGACCATGTCGGTGGTGATGCGGGCGCCGCGCAGCCGCGCACGGCCGTCAACGCCCAGTGGCGCCTTGGCCAGGATATAGCCCTGCGCCACGGTGATCTCGGCACCCATCGCCTGCAGGCCCTTGATGTGCTGGTCCACCGGCCGCGAGCCGATCGCACAACCGCCCGGCAAGGACACCCGGGCATGGCCGAATCGGGTCAGCAGCGGCCCCAGCGCCAGGATCGCCGCACGCATGGTCTTGACCAATTCGTAGGGCGCCTCCACGGCGCTGATCTGGCTGGCATCCAGGCTCACCGCATCGGGCTGGGTGGCCGAGCGCTCGGCCTGCACCCCCATGCTGCGCAGCAGCTTGAGCATGGTGGCCACGTCCTGCAGCTGCGGCACGTTGTGCAGCACCAGCGGCTCGGCTACCAGCAAGGCGGCACACAGCTCGGGCAGGGCCGCGTTCTTGGCACCGGCGATGGCGACCGTGCCATTCAAGCGGCGACCGCCGCGAATCAAGAGTTTGTCCATGGGAATGCGGGGTAGTGACCGACGACTTGCCGTGGCCGGGCCCAGGGCCCGCTGCGCGCCAGGGGCCGCAGCGGCCAGCGGCTCCAGGCGCCGGCCGGGCTGCCAGGGTGTCAGGAGATCAGGGCTGCAGGCTGCCCGGCGGGGTGGCTGCCCACTCGGCCGGGGTCAGCGTCTTCATCGACAGCGCATGGATTTGCGCCCGCATTCTATCGCCCAGGGCCGCGTAAACACGCTGATGCCGGGCCACCCGGTTGCGCCCGTCGAACTCCGGCGACACGATGGTGGCAAAGAAATGGCGGCCGTCGCCCTCCACCTCCAGGTGCTCGCAGGCCAGGCCGGCGGCGATGAAGCCGCGCACATCTTCAGCAGTGGGATCGGACATGGCTGGATTATCTCAGCAGCCCGTCCGGCCAGCACCGAAAGCCTTGCCGGGCTGGCTCAAGGCCTGAGCTTGTAGCCGATCTTCAGCAGGCGCAGCGCGATCGCCGAGATCAGCACGAAGCTGCTGCCCACGATGGCCAGGCTGAGCCAGGGCGACACATCGCTGGTGCCGAAAAAGCCGCGCCGGAAGCCGTCGATCATGTAGAAGAACGGGTTCAGGTGGCTGGCCTGCTGCCAGAAGCCGGGCAGCGAATGCACCGAGTAGAAGACCCCCGACAGAAAGGTCATGGGCATGATGACGAAGTTCTGGAAGCCCGCCATCTGGTCGAACTTCTCGGCCCACAGGCCGGCGATCAAGCCCAGCGCGCCCAGCATGCCCGAGCCCAGCACTGCAAAGATGACCATCCACAGCGGCTGGTTCAGTGCCGGCGGCGCAAACCAGACCGTCACGCAGAACACGCCCAGCCCCACCACCAGCCCGCGCACCATGCTGGCGCCCACATAGGCCACGAACCAGGCCCAGTGCGACAGCGGCGAGACCAGCAGAAACACCAGATTGCCGGTGATCTTGCTCTGGATCAGGCTGCTGGAGCTGTTGGCAAAACTGTTCTGCAGCACGCTCATCATCACCAGGCCGGGGATCAGGAAGCTGGTGTAGCCCACGCCCTTGAACACCTCGACCCGGCCCTCCAGCACATGGCCGAAGATCAGCAGGTACATCACCGCGGTGAGCACCGGCGCGGCCACGGTCTGGAAACTCACCTTCCAGAAGCGCAGCACCTCCTTGTAGAACAGCGTGCGCGCGCCCGCCAGGCGGATCAT
>JANNZD010000362.1:0-2526 GCA_031410435.1 Betaproteobacteria bacterium
ATGCCGGTTTTCCGCGCAGCTTCATCAGCCGCTGCGGCCGGTACACCAGCACGCTTTCGCCCCGGGCGTTCGTCACCATGTTGCGGGTTCGCACGATGCCGCGATCGCCCTTGGAGGTCGGACGGGCCTTGACACCTCGCAATGCACGTAAAGGGTGTCGCAAACTTGGGTCGGCGCCTTGGCGTCGAGATCGGGGTTGGGAAAGGCCAGGCCGGTACCGTCGATCGACGGCAGGATCAGGCCCTTGGCCATGGCGAAGATCATGGCCAAGGGCACCGGCCGACCGGCAATCGCAGGGGCGGCACGCTCAAGCAGGTCGGTGAACAGGTCTTCGTGGAACCAGGCGAAGTTGACGAAAGTGCCCAGCTCGCCCTCCAGCCTTGCGCCCGGCGCTGCGCCAGGTGGTGCCGACCACGCAATCCTCGAAATACAGGGCTCAACTCAGGCGGCCCAGGTCGCTCATGGGTTTTTACCTGGCGGTGGCTCTTAGGATTTGGGCAGGCCCAACACCTTCTTGGCGATGTGGCACATGATCAACTGGATGCTGACGGGTGCGATGCGCAGCAGCATGGCCTCGCGGAATTGGCGCTCGACATGGTTTTCCTTGGCATGGCCGAAGCCGCCATGGGTGAGCACTGCGGTCTCGCAGGCGCTGAAGCCGGCCTCGCCGGCCTGGTATCTGGCGGCGTTGGACTCGGCCCCGCAGCGCAGGCCCTGGTCATAGCGCCAGGCGGCGTTCATCACCATCAGGTTGGCCGCTACCAGTTCCGTCCAGCACTTGGCCAGCGGATGTTGCACGCACTGGCCATGGCCTAGGCGATCTCGGCGCCCATTCTTTGCATGACGGCCCCCCGGCGTGCGGGCCGGCGCCAGCACGCCTTGCCAGGCGGCGGCGTCGATGGGCGACGACCCGCCCTCGACCAATGTCGGCGCGTCGGGCAACCCCGACGAGCGCTGCGACGCGGTGACGAACAGGGGTTTGAGGCGGCCCGCCTGGATGAGGGTCAGCGGCGGGTTGACCGAATCGAGCTGGAAGTGGGTGAAGCCGCCGATCAGGCTCTGCAATGCCTCGCTGCCGCGCTTGCAGGGCGCATGCGCCGCATTCAGGCCGTTGGCCTGCAGGATCATCGCCGCAGCCACATGGGCCAGGTTGCCGGCGCCCGGGCTGCGGTAGTTGAACTTGCCGGGATGATGCTTCACTTGCTCCGCCCATTCGCGGAAGTTGTTGGCTGGGAACGACGCCTCGACGACCGGCACCCGCGGCAAGGCGGCGGTGCCGTTGACCGCCACCAGGTCCTGGCGCGGATCGACAACATTCTTGCTGTGCAGGGCAACGCTGAGTGCCGGCCAGGCGCTGTTGTACAGAAAGGTGTAGCCGTCGGGCTGGGCCCGCGCCACCGCGCAGGCCGCGATGTTGCCGTTGGCGCCGGGGCGGTTCTCAACGACGATCTGCTGTTTGAGCTGTTCAGACAGGCGCTGCGCCAGCGCGCGCGTGACCAGGGCATGGGGTCCGCCCGGGGGGAATCCCAGCCAGAGCTGGACCGGCCGGTTCGGCCAGTCGGCCTGGCCCCAGGCCTGGGGCGCGAGTGCGCCGAGCGTGGCACCGATGGCGGCGCCCGGAAGCGAGCGGCGATGAACTCTGCGCACCAGGTTATCTCCGGGTTGGGGGCCTGCAAGACGGCGCCGGCCGCCAGCAAGGTGTCGATTTGCGGGCCGCTGAGCCCGGCTTGTGCCAGCACCTCGACGCTGTGCTGGCCCAGGCGCGGCGGCAGCGTGGGCCGGGCCGCCGAGCCCTTGAACTTCAAGGGCGCTGCGGGCGCGACTAGGTGGCCCATGCGCGGGTCGTCCAGGGTCGTGAAGAAGCCGGTCTGCGCCAGCTGTGGGTCGTGTTCCAGGTCAGCCAGCCGGTTGTAGGGCCCGGCAGGGATGTCCAGCCGCGCGCATGCCGCCGACCAATGGGCGCTGCTGTGTTCGCTTACACAGGCAGCCAGTTCGGCATACAGCGCATCGATGTTGCGTTTGCGGGCCGCCAGGCCCTGGAAGCGCGCTTCGTCCATCACCTCGGCAGTGTCGATCAGCAGCATCCGGGCTTCACCCGCGGCGGCCTGCTTCAGGTCGAGCACCACACTGCGCTTGCTGCGGTTGGCACCGATGAAGGCTGCGGCCATGCCGGGCTCCAGCGCCGGGCCGGTGGCGCGCGTCGAGTCGCTGCCGGGCGCCTCGATCTTGATGATGTCGGCGCCGTAGTCGCCCAGCATCTGTGTCGCATAGGGGCCCAGCATGACGGGGGTCAGGTCCAGGATGCGGATGCCGCCCAGCGGCTGGGCAGCGGGGCTGGCGCTCGCTGTTCTATCTTCGTGCTGCGCACTGCGGAATTCGCCCTTGGGACTGAGAGCCTGTGATTTATTCCGACATGCCCGCTCACCACCCCAAAAGACGCCCGCTCGTCGTTGCAAATGCTCGTCATAGCCCGGGCTATGACTGCGCTTTGCGCCTAGATCGCGCGCCTTTTTGGGCGTTGCTCGG